>NZ_AODQ01000004.1 GCF_000348925.1 Cesiribacter andamanensis AMV16
TTAAAAAGGGGCACGAACAAGAGCTCAAAAAACACTGAATTCAGCCATTCGCCATGCCTTAGATTTTTGATACAATCACCTGTAGTACAGGCATTTATATCGGTTTTCGTGCCCTCAATTTAGGAAATCAAGAAGGGACCACGAATAGGGCACATTTTTGTTGAGATTGTATGGATGATTTAGGGGGTAGAAAAACAAAAAACCCTCAAAATCTTGCGATTTAGAGGGTTTTGGGGGCTTTTAGTAGGCCACTTAGTCGGGGTGGCAGGATTCGAACCTACGACCTCCTCGTCCCAAACGAGGCGCGATACCGGGCTACGCTACACCCCGAACGGTATCTTGACTTGTCTCTAAAGACAGCTTCAGCGGAGAGGGGGGGATTCGAACCCCCGGTACAGCATTACCCGTACGACAGTTTAGCAAACTGCTGGTTTAAGCCACTCACCCACCTCTCCAATCGTCTGTTCCCTTCCGCTTACCGGAAAAGTGTTGCAAATATACAGCAATGCCCCGCAATCAGCCAAATAAAAAAGTAAAATTATCCGTTTAAGTTCCAGCCCTACTGCCAGCCTCCTACCCCTCAGCCTGTTGGGTAGGACGCCGGGTCTTTGTATATTTAGACCGGCACTTACTTTTGCATGAATTGGTATAAAGATTTTGGCTCCTACGAGCTTGCCCTCATCCTTTTGTTTTTGCTGGCGTACCTCATTTACGCCATCCGCTTCTATAGGGCCTCCCGCCTGATAAAAGCCCGGCCCCTGGTGTTTTTCAGCAAACTGGCGCTTCGCACGCTGGTCTTTGCCCTGCTGCTGATGGCCTGGCTGGGCCCTACCTTCGGACAGTCTAAAAAAGAGGTAAAAGCCATGGGCAAGGATATCTTTATTGCGGTAGACCTCTCTACCTCCATGAATGCCACTGATGTGCAGCCCAGCCGCCTGGAAAAGGTAAAGTTTGAACTGAAGAAAATGGTAGGGGCCTTTGCCTCCGACCGGGTGGGACTGATCATCTTCGGCACCGAAGCCTTTATCCAAAGCCCGCTTACCTTTGATGCCAGTGCCCTGAACCTATTTATCGAAACCCTGCACACCGGCCTGGTACCCTATGGGGGCACCGACCTTACCGCTCCCCTGCAGCTGGCCCTGGACAAGCTTCAGGCGCAGGCCGAGCGCAGCGGGCAGCCCTCCTCCCGCCTGGTGATCCTCATCAGCGATGGCGAGGATTTTGGCGAGGAAGCGGCCATTCTGGCCACCCAGTACCAGCAGGAGGGCATTCGCCTCTATACGCTGGGCGTGGGCACTGCAGAAGGGGGACGCATCCGGGAGCGCCGCATGTACAAACGCAACAAGGAGGGTGAAGAGATCATTACCCGCCTAAATGCAGATGCCCTCAAGGAGCTGGCCGGCAAGGCAGGGGGTAGTTATTATGAGATCAACGACCGCCTGAACGAAACCCAGCGCCTCATCAATGCCGTGGCGGCCATTGAGGGTGAAATGCAGGATGCGCGCCTGGTAGATGTATCGGCCAACCGCTACTTCTATTTTCTGGCTGCAGCCCTGCTGCTACTGGCGCTGGATGCCCTTCTCCATCTTAAGCTGATGCGCCTATGAAATCCATGCTATTTTTTATATTTTTGGTGCTATGGCAGGGAGGCGGAGGCACTAAACTAACCCGCATTGCCGAAACCAACCGCCTGAAACAGGCCGCTGCCGATGCCTATCTGAACGAACGCTACAGCGAAGCGGCGGCCCTCTACGAGCAACTGATAACAGACTGGGGCGAAAACTCAGATGCCGTGCGGCTTAACCGGGCCAATTCCCTATACCGGGCCGGCAAAAAAGAAACGGCTGCCGAAGCCTACCGGCTCATGATTGAAAGTACCACCGGAAGGGCAGCCAAATCAAAGGCACTGCAACAGTTGGGCTACATGGCCAGTGAAGAAGAGCGCCTGCCCGATGCCCTGCAGTATTTCAAAGAAGCCCTTAAGGCCGATCATACCAATGAGGCGGCCCGCTACAATTACGAAGTGGCCTGGCGCCGCCTTAATGAACGCAAGAATCAGGACCAGGAGCAGGAAAAAGAAGAGCAGGACAAGGAACAGGAGAACATAGAACCCTCCGAATGGGCCAAACAACAAAAAGCCAAAGCCGAAGGCCTGGTGCAGCAGTACCGCTATGCCGATGCCCTTCAGCTGATGCAGGAGAGCTACAAACAAGACTCTACCATAGCGGCTTACCGCGATTTTATTCGCCGGCTGGGGGATGTGGTAGACATTGAACAATAGGATATTCCCGTCGATATGAGAAATATTGCTGCATTTCTGCCTCTGTTCCTGCTGCTGGGCAGCGGCCTGTGCCAGGCTCAATCCAAATCCAGTGCCCAACAGGCTTTTTCCCTGGCCGAAGAGGCCCATAAGGCTACACCGGCCAACTACCGCAGCCCTCTGGATGCACTGCGCAGGCTAAAACCCGATCCCAGCGATCAGCTGGGGGAAAACATGTTCTATCAGGCCATGATGACCTACCAGTCCTTTGCCGGCAACTATGATAGTGCGCTGTACTATGCCGACATGCGGTACCAGCGCCACCTGGCCGGCATGACCCTAAAAGAGCCCAATACGGCCTTTTTATCGGGCATGTCCATTCGGGTGGCAAAGGACGTGCTACTGCGGGAAATCCGGGAGCATCAGGTGGTAATGATGAATGAGGCCCACCACCTCCCCTCCCACCGTGCTTTTGTGCTCAACCTGCTGGACGATCTGCAGAAACAGGGATTCCACCACCTTGCCATGGAAACCCTCAGCGCCGACCAGCTGAGCCCGATGCTGGAGCGGGGCTATCCCCTCTATGAGAGCGGCTTTTACCAGCGCGAACCCCTCTTTGGCGAATTGATGCGCCAGGCCCTCAAAAAAGGATTCAAGCTGGTCGCCTATGAGTCCGAAACGCCATGCCCCCCCTCGCAGGGGAAGGATCGCAGCTTTTGCAACCGCTTCCGCGACTCCATACAGGCTGTAAACCTGGCCCGCTGGGTGCAGAACAATCCCGATGAAAAACTCTTTGTCTATGCCGGCTACAGCCATATCTATGAAAGTACTAAGGATGAGTGGATCCATATGGCCCAGTTCTTTCAGCAGATGACGGGCATCGACCCCCTCACCATTGACCAGACGCTGATGAACGAGCACCAGGAACCCCGCTTGGAAGACCCCCGTTATGCAGCCCTTACTGCCGCCCGTTCCATACAGGTGCCCGTGGTACTGCAGCAGCAGGGCAGCAGCTGGAGCCATTCTGATGAGGTGGATATCACCGTATTCCACCCCCGCTACAGCAAGCGCAGCAGCATTATTCCCCGTTACCAGGATAAGAGCAACCGCCCGGGCTTTTACCTGCTGCATAACCAGCGGCGCCCCATTCTACTGAGCCGTCAGCCCGGCCAGACGCCCTTTCCCAGTGAGCTGATCCCGGCCAACACCCACATGATCCTGGCCTATTATAAAGGAGAAGAAGGCAATCGCATACCGGCCGATGTGGTAGAGCTCAAAAAAGATCAGCCCGAAACCATACTATTCCTCTACCCGGCGGCGTATGAAATAGTATACCTGAACGAACAGGGCGAGCGCATTCTGTTTCGAGACATGGTAATTCGCTAATGAAGCTACCCGGCCCCCTGCATATCCCCCCTTACCCCCTGCTGCTGGCAGCCTTAAGCCTGCTGCTTCTGCTGCCGGTGGCTCTGCCCGCTCAAACAGCCGGGGGTGGGGCTAGGGCTGCCTTCCAGTCGGCCGCCAATCTTTACATTGCCGGCCAGCAGCAGGAAGCCCTGCAGTCCGTAGAGCGGGCGCTGCGCCAGTACCCTACCGACCCCAAGCTGCTGGCCCTGGCTGAAAAGCTTAAGCAGGACCAGCAGGAGCAACAGAAGCAGGAGCAACAGCAGCAAAATCAAAACCAGCAAAGCCAGCAGCAGGAGCAGGGCAAAGAGGGAGAGCCGCAACCTCAGGAGCAAAACCAGCAGGGGCAGCAGCAACCCAACGACCAGCAGCGTCAGGAGGCCGAACAAGAGCAAATGCGGGAATCAGAACAGGGCACAGAGCAGAAGGTGCAACCCCTGGATGCCCGGGGCGAAACCGAAAGGCGCCTGCAGGAAATGAACATCAGCCCCGAGAAAGCTCGCATGCTGCTGGAAGCCATGCGCAGCAACGAGATCCAGTACCTGCAGCAAAAGCAGCGGCAGCCCGCCCGCCGTCAGAAGAGCAATAAGCCCGACTGGTAAGCTCCCTGCCAGGTACCTGCCTAGGCAAGCAGCGCAAACGTTATAAGGCGCTGCAAAACGGATTTTACCCCACCGGCCTTTTTGCTTCTGCTCCCTTTTTCCCCTAACTTAGGGCAGCTTTTTAAGCAGAAGCTCTTTTTTACCGTCAGCCGGAGACAGATGCACCCCTTGCCCCTTTTCCGCTGCACCTAGCAAACACGCAAAACCCTTTAATTAGCATGAAAGAAGCTTATATTGTATCGGCGGTACGCACCCCCATCGGCAGTTTTGGCGGCAAGCTGGCCTCCCTTACGGCTACCCAACTGGGTGCCATTGCCATAAAAGGTGCCCTAACCAAAATTGGCCTGGAGGGCAAAGAAGTAGAGGAAGTATTCATGGGCAATGTGGTATCGGCCAACCTGGGCCAGGCCCCTGCCCGCCAGGCAGCCGTAGGCGCCGGCCTTGGCTATCATGTGCCCTGCACCACCATCAACAAAGTATGTTCCTCGGGCATGAAAGCCGCCATGTTTGGCGCTCAGGCCATTATGCTGGGCATCCGCGATGTAGTGGTGGTAGGCGGCATGGAAAGCATGAGCAACATTCCCTTTTATGTGCCCAACGCCCGCTGGGGGTATAAGTACGGCAACGGCGAGTTTGTGGATGGCCTGGTAAAAGACGGCCTTTTTGAGGCGTATTACGAGTTCCCCATGGGCAATTGTGCCGACAATACGGCCAAGGAGATGAACCTGAGCCGCCAGGCACAGGACGAGTATGCCATCCGCTCCTACAAGCTGGCGGCCGAGTCCTGGGAGAAAGGCTATTTTAAAGATGAGGTGATACCCGTAGAGGTACCCCAGCGCCGCGGCGATGCCCTGGTGGTGGATATGGATGAGGAATACAAGAACGTAAACTTTGATAAGATCCCCGGTCTGAAGCCTGTGTTTGGCAAAGAAGGTACTGTAACGGCGGCCAATGCCTCTACCATCAACGATGGAGCTGCCGCCATGGTGATTATGAGCAAGGAAAAAGCCGATGCTTTGGGACTGAAACCCCTGGCCAAGATCGTAGGCTTTGGTGATGCCGCCCAGGACCCCCTTTGGTTTACCACCTCCCCAGCCCTGGCCATCCCTAATGCCCTTAAAATGGCCGGCCTGAGCAAGAATGAAATCGATTATTACGAGATCAACGAGGCCTTCTCGGCTGTAGCCCTGGCCAACATCCAGAAGCTTGAGCTTGATGCCGACAAGGTAAACGTATTTGGTGGTGCCGTAGCCCTGGGCCACCCCCTGGGAGCCAGCGGCGCACGCATCATGACCACTCTTATCTCCGTACTGAACCAGAAAGGCGGCCAGTTTGGCGCTGCCGGTATCTGTAACGGCGGAGGCGGCGCTTCTGCCATTGTGCTGGAGCGGGTGTAAGGGGAAGAAAGAAGTTAGAAGTTAGAAGTTAGATAACAGAAAAAGGCCGCCTGATCAATTCAGGCGGCCTTTCTTATTCTATTGAGGCAAGATCTATTGTCTATTGTCTATTGTCTATTGTCTATTGTCCAATGTCCAATATCCAATATCCATTGTCCGATAACTAGCGGTCGTCATCCTCATCCCGCTGGCGACCGATGGCGCCGGTGCCGGACTGGCCCTCGCCGCCGATGCTCTGCCGCATGCCGGTGTCGGCCTGGATGTTCTGCATGCGGTAGTAATCCATTACGCCCAGGTTGCCGCTGCGGAAGGCTTCGGCCAGGGCAAGGGGTACCTCAGCCTCGGCCTGGATCACATGCGCCCGCGCCTCCTGCGACTTGGCTTTCATTTCCTGCTCCTGCGCTACGGCCATGGCCCGGCGCTCTTCGGCCTTGGCTTCGGCTACTTTCAGGTCGGCATTGGCCTGGTCTATCTGCAGCTTGGCGCCAATGTTGGTCCCCACGTCAATGTCGGCAATATCAATGGAAAGGATCTCAAAGGCCGTACCGGCATCCAGGCCCCGCTGCAATACCAGCTGGCTGATCTTGTCGGGGTTCTCCAGCACAGCCTTGTGCGAGCCAGCCGAACCGATAGAGGTCACAATGCCCTCACCTACCCGGGCCAGGATGGTATCTTCACCGGCGCCCCCTACCAGCTGGGCAATATTGGCCCGCACGGTTACACGCGCCTTGGCCACCAGCTGAATACCATCTTGGGCTACCGCAGCTACCGATGGGGTATTGATCACCTTGGGGTTTACCGAGATCTGAACGGCCTCAAACACATCGCGGCCCGCCAGGTCAATGGCCGTAGCCTGCTTAAAGGTAAGGCGGATGTTGGCCTTATCGGCCGAAATTAGGGCTTTGATTACCGTAGGCACATTGCCCCCTGCCAGGTAGTGCGTTTCCAGCTCGCTGGAGGTGATTTCGCTCAGGCCCGCCTTCTGGGCCGTAATGAGCGATTCTACAATGAGGCGGGGCGGCACCTTACGGATGCGCATAAATACCAGCTCAAAGAGGTTGATGCGTACCCCTGAAAAGCGGGCGGTAATCCAGAGATTGATGGGTACAAAGTAAAAGAAGATCATGATGGCCACCACAATGGCGACTATCACAAATACAAGCGCTAAGCTTTCCATGCTATTTATAAAGGGTTAATGGTTCTACATAAATGGTGCGGTCTTCAACCTGGCTCACCCGCACCTCGGTTTTTTCGGGCAGGTGATAGCCCCTGGTCCGCACCTCATACACCCGGCCCTCCAGCTCGGCCTTGCCCATGGGGCGCAGCGCCGACAGCGTAATGCCCCGGGCCCCTACGGCCACCAGCACATCATCTTCATTTACCCGGCTGGAGATGCGCTTTTCCAGCGAAAACTGCCTCCAGGATTTGGTGCGCAGCGACCAGATCAGCAGACCAATGCCAATGGCCGAGGTACCGGTCAGCAGCCAGAGGCCGGTTTCATCCCCATAGGCTACAAAGCCCAGGTATACACCCAGGCCGGCAAAGGCCAGGCCCAGCACCCCTACCAGAGTAGTACCGGGCACAAAGATGATCTCCACCACAATCAGGACCAGCCCAATGAGGATAAGCAGCAATATGGCAAGCAGGGTTAGCATTTTTCTACAGGAACAGGCATAAACAAAGGCCGGCTGTAAGATAACAGCCGGCCTTCACTTTTCCTATTCTAAGGGGATCAGTACGCCCGGGCAAAAACCACCCGCTGACGGGAAGGCTTGCCGGTGAGCACACAAGCGCCCTCCTCCTGGGTACCCTCCAGCTGACCGGGCAGCGGAATGCAGCGAATGGTGGCCTTGGTCTGCTCCTTGATCTTTTCTTCCGTTTCGGCAGTGCCATCCCAGTGGGCCAGCAAAAAGCCTCCCTTTTCTTCCAGCACCTGCGTAAATTCGTCCCAGCTATTTACCACATGGGTGTTCTCCTGGCGGAACGCAAGGGCTTTCTCGTAGATGGACTGCTGAATATCGGCCAGCAGTGCTTCAATAGCCGAGGCCAGATTGTCGTCGGCGGCCATGGACTGCTTTTCGCCGGTATCGCGGCGGGCCACTTCAATGGTGCCGTTCTGCAGATCGCGCTGGCCCAGGGCCAGGCGCACGGGCACCCCCTTCAGCTCCCACTCGGCAAACTTAAAGCCGGGCCGCTCGGTATCCCGATCGTCGTAGCGCACGCTGATTCCCCTGGCCAGCAGCGCCTGCTTGATTTCTGCCACTTTTTCGCTAATGGCCGCCAGCTGCTCTTCACCTTTATAGATGGGCACGATCACCACCTGAAGGGGTGCAAGCCGCGGGGGCAGCACCAGGCCCTGATCATCGGAATGAGCCATGATCAGCGCCCCGATCAGGCGGGTGCTCACCCCCCAGGAGGTGCCCCATACCAGATCGAGCCCCCCTTCTTTGGTGGCAAACTTCACATCAAAGGCCTTGGCAAAGTTCTGGCCCAGAAAGTGACTGGTGCCCGCCTGCAGCGCCTTTCCGTCCTGCATGAGCGCCTCTATGCAGTAAGTATCAACGGCACCGGCAAAGCGCTCGCTTTCGGATTTTACCCCCCGGATCACCGGCAGGGCCATCCACTCCTCGGCAAAGCGGGCATACACATCCAGCATTTGCCGGGTTTCGGCAATGGCCTCCTGCGAAGTAGCATGGGCGGTATGCCCCTCCTGCCAGAGAAACTCGGCCGTGCGCAGAAACAGGCGGGTGCGCATTTCCCAGCGCACCACATTGGCCCACTGGTTGATGAGCAGGGGCAGGTCCCGGTAGCTCTGGATCCAGTTCTTATAGGTGCTCCAGATAACGGTCTCGGAGGTAGGGCGCACGATCAGCTCTTCTTCCAGTTTGGCCTCCGGATCTACGATCACCCCACTGCCGTCTTCGGCATTCTTCAGGCGGTAATGCGTTACCACCGCACACTCTTTTGCAAAACCTTCTACGTGGCTAGCCTCTTTACTTAAGTAGGACTTGGGAATAAAAAGCGGAAAGTAGGCATTCACATGGCCCGTCTGCTTGAACATACGGTCCAGCTGGTCCCGCATGGCCTCCCAAATACCAAAGCCATAGGGTTTTATGACCATGCAGCCGCGCACCCCGGAGTTCTCGGCCAGGTCGGCCCGCTTAATGATCTCGTTATACCAAAGGGAATAATCTTCACTTCTTTTAGGGATACCCTTGCTCATGAACGTATTTTGGTATGATTATTGTTTTGATTTATGTACCTTAGCTAAGACTAGCAAATATAGTTAGTTGCTCGGGGAAATATCTATTTTTCTATGAAGCACGTTTAGTAAATTAAGGACAATTAACCGCATCGACTTATGAAAGCGCTCATATATACCCTCCCCCTCCTACTAAGTGCAACTATTTTTGCTGGTTGTTCCCAGAATCAGTACGCACAGGAGTACGACGACATGTATTATACCGCCCAGGACCGGCAGCAGGCCATTGCCCTGGAGCAGGCCCGGGAACAAGGCCGCCGGGAAGCCCAACTGGAAGAACAACGCCGCCGGGAGGCTGAGGCCGAAGCGCGCCGCAGAAGTTTGTACGATGCACAAAATGCCCAGTCGGCCCGGGAGATCAATCCCGACGCCGCCACCTATAGCGAAGACACCTATTACGAAGACGACACCTATTATCAGGAGCCCAGAGCGGCGGCCCCTGCCGGCCAAACGGCGGTAACCAACAATTATTACTATGGTGGCAACTCCGGCTGGGGTCCTTATGCCAGCGCCTGGGGACCCTATGGTGCCTGGGGACGTCCGGGCTGGCGAAGCGGCTTTAGCATTTCCTTTGGCATGGGCTGGAACTCCTGGAACAGCTGGTGCGATCCCTTCTTTGACCCCTGGTGTGGCGGCTACGGCTTTGGCTACGACCCCTTCTGGGGCCGTCCTGCCTGGGCCTGGAATGGTTGGGGCTACTACAACCCCTACGCCCGCGGCTACCGCCATGGTTTTTATGATGGCTGGAACCGTGCCTATTGGGGATCTTACTACAGACCTACCACAGTAATTGTGTATCAGGGCGATCGCTCTACCCCCCGCAACGTAACCTACGGTCCCCGCACCGGGCGTGCCATAGCCTCTAACGACCTGGGCGTAGGCCAGCGTGTAGCCACCTATGATCGCCTGCAGGGCGCCCGCCAGCAACGCCTGGAAGAAAGCATCGAGCGCCGCCGCATACAGGATAACCAGCGCCAGGTGCAGGACAACCGGGTGCGCACACCACGCGCCACTCCGGCCGAGCGTCAGGGAGGTGTACGGGGCGGCGAAACCCCTCGCACCTCGCCCCGGACTACGCCTCAGCAGCGTACTACCAGCCCGCGCACCGAGCCTGCACGTCAGCCACGCCCCAGCTCCCCCGCAACCCGCCCAGCCCCTAGCCGTGGCAGCGGGGGCTCTACCCCTACCCAGCGTGGTGGCGGTGGTACTCCCCGTAGCGGACGTGGCGGCGGAGAGCCCACCAACTTTGCGGCGGTTGATCAGCCTAATGGTGACAGCCAGGAAGTAGTAATTGTTCGGGAGGAAACCCCTGCTCAGCCAGCCCGCGCTGCAAGAAGCCAGGAGATCAGCCGCCCGATCGATACGGAGAACTATCAGCCCGTAGCCCCTGCCCAGCGCCCTACCCGCGCTGCGGCAGTACCAGCTGAGCAAGGCCGCACAGCTCCTGCCTATCAGAACTCTTACCGCCCTGCCGAGCGCCCCGCCAGTACGCAGCGCAGCAGTGCCGATGTGCCCAGCCGCTCGGCTCAGCCCGCCCAGCAGCCCATCAGCCGCCCGGCGCCGCAGCAGCGTCAGTACAGTGCACCGGCGCCCAGCTACCGGACCCCTTCGCAGCCGGCAAGCAGTGCCCCTGCCCGCTCCAGCTACAGCAGCCCGGCACCGCAGCGCAGCCAGCCAGCTGCCAGTCCGGCCCCCAGCCCATCCAGAAGCAGCGCTTCGCCTTCTTCGGGGGGTAGCCGCAGCGGAGGCCGGGGCAGCAGAGGTAACTAAACCGTTTTATCACCCGTACCTTTTTTTACCATGAAAAAAGCTTTAGCACTTATATTTTTAAGTGCCGGCTGCCTCTTTGTTTCTACTGAGAGTCCGGCACAAACCTTTCGCTACGCCAATGATGCCCTGCGCTTCAGTCAGTATCAGCCTGGCGGCACGGCCCGCATCATGAGCCTGGGCGGGGCTCAGGTAGCGCTGGGGGGTGATATTAGCTCGGCCTACAGCAACCCTGCCGGCCTTGGCTTCTACAACCGCTCAGAGATTAGCTTTACCCCCAGTTTTACCAATAGCGTAAACGATGCCTACTTTATAGCCCCGGGCGAAAGTGTAAGCAGCAACAGCCTGTATGATTACCGCAGTCGCCTGGGCATTGGCAGCCTTGGCGTGGTACTCAACCGCAGCAAAAAGAGCGAGGACCGCAGCGGCTGGCTTGGAGGCTCGTTTGCCATCACCTACCAGCGTACCAACACCTTCTATGATAAATTTGCCTTTGAGGGAAATAATGCGAGCAACTCTCTGGTGGATATTTTCCCCCTCTATGAGTTAAATACTTATAATAACCTGGACCTTCAGGGCTTCTATGGAGCCGCCCTTGATGCGGAGCTGATTGCCATTTTTGAGGATACGGAAGTAAATGGTGAGGCCCGCTATTACTACGATACCTACATGCCCTTCCCCGACGAAGAGTTTCCCATCTTTCAGCGCGATGTAGTGCAAACTGCCGGCTCACAGGGGCAACTTAATTTTGCCTATGGCGGCAATATTGCAGACATGGTCTATATAGGGGGAGGGATTGGCATTACCTCGCTTAGCTACACCTACAATTCTCGCTATCAGGAGGTTGTGCCGCAGGGCCTGTATACCACCTACCCCGAGCAGATAGATGAATACCCGCTGAGCCGGCTGGACCTGGATACCGAACGGGTCACCAGCGGGGCCGGTATTAATGCTACCCTGGGCATCATTGCCCGCCCTATTCCCGCCATTAGCCTGGGCCTGTCTTACCAGACCCCTACCCTTTACCAGATGAATGAAGAAGAGGCGGGCACCTTCGATACCCAGTTTGAGAGCGGCACTCCACGGGGCTTTGGCTCCTATTACAACAGCTTTGATTATAACCTGAAAACCCCTGGCCGGGTAACCGCTGGCCTGGCCGCCTTTATAGAAAAATGGGGCTTCCTGACGGCCGATGTGGAGTATGTTAATTATGGAAATGCCCGCCTTACCGACAGCTACAGCTCGCTGACCTCGGATAATAATGCCATCCGCCAGGATCTGGAAGCAGTGATCAATTACCGGCTGGGCGCAGAGCTTCGCTATGAGGTGCTGCGCTTTCGGGCTGGCTATGCCCACCAGCCTAATCCCTATGCCAATCGGGTAGGCTTTGAGGCCATAAGCAATGTGTATTCGGTAGGCGCAGGCCTGCGCTTTCGCCAGTACTACGTAGACCTGGCGCTGAACCAGCAACGAAACAACCGCCTTTATACCCCCTATGATCTGGGCCCGGATTCGCCCCGCATCAGTCTGGATAACAAAGTAAGCTCGGCCTTTCTTACCGTTGGCCTTACCTTTTAATCGTACTTACCTATACCAAAAAAGCTACCTTCTGGGTAGCTTTTTTTTAGCGCTGCTGCAGGCGTTGCAGGATCTGCTGTACCACTTCCTGCACAGGCACCCCTTCCTGAAGCCGGATGTGCACATGAGCCTGCCGGTAAAAGGGAATGCGCCAGGAAAATTTCTCCTGCAGCTCCTCTACATAAGATGCCTGATGGCCCAAGCCTGCCAGAAGCGGCCGCTGCCCGGGCTGCTGTGAGAGCCGATCGGCCAGCTCCTGCCAGCCTACTTCCAGGTAGATGCTGAAAGCCTGCCGACGGATCTGTTCCATATTATCGAAGTAGCAGGGGGTACCCCCACCCGTCGCCAGCACCAGTGGTACTGTACTGTGCAGCACCTGCTGCAGGGTCTGAGACTCCCGGTGGCGGAAATAGCCTTCCCCTCTTTGCTCAAATATTTGGGCAATGGAACAGCCTTCTTCCGCTTCCAGCAGGGTATCCAGGTCGGCAAAGGGCAGCTCAAGTTCCCGGGCCAGTAATCTGCCTACGGAAGATTTTCCGCTGCCTGGCATCCCCACCAATACAAGTGTCGTTTGCGTCTGCATCATGAGCGTAGGCGCACCCGCGGATCAAGGGCCGCATATAGAACATCCACAAATATATTTACCACCACAAAGATAGAGGCAATAAAGAGCGTAGAGCCCATCACCACCGGAAAGTCCAGGCTTTGTACGGCCTTGATGGTAATAAAGCCCAGCCCCTTCCAGTCAAAGATCAGCTCTACAAAAAAGGCGCCGGCCATCAGGGAGGCCAGCCAGCCCGAGACGGCCGTCAGCACCGGGTTTAGGGCATTTTTGAGGGCATGCTTGCTGATGACCCGGTAGTAGCGCAGGCCCTTGGCCCGGGCGGTGCGGATATAATCCTGCGAAAGCACCTCCAGCATGGAGCTTCGGGTAAGCTGAATGATGATGGACAGGGGGCGCAGGCCCAGCGTCAGGGCCGGCAGAATCAGGTTTTCCAGGTGCAGGGTACGTCCATAGAAGGGGTGGTTTACCCAGAGCTGGCCCGTAATGTTCAGGCCTGTGTAGTCGCTCAGGTAGTACCCAAACACCATGGCGATGACGATGGCCGACACAAAGGAAGGTACCGAAATGCCCAATACCGAGCTGGTAATGATAAAATGGTCGGCAAAGGTATTTTGCTTAAGCGCCGCCACCACGCCAAAGGCAATGCCCACTACGGTAGCAAAGGCCATGGCCGCCATGGCCAGCCAGAAGGTGCTCTCCACATTCTCCAGCAGAATTTCCGACACCTTTTTGTTGGATTGAAACGAGCGCCGCAGGTAGGGGGTCTTCAGCGCCAGCACCTCCCCTGCGCCCAGCTCCGTCAGGGCATAGTACTCGTACTTCTGCTGGGCTTCCTGGCTCTGCTCATGCACCCCCAGGGGAGAAAGATCGTTGAGGTACTGCAGCAGTTGCTGGCCCAGAGGCTTATCCAGCCCCAGCTCTTTCTGGATAGCCTCCCGGGTGGCCACATCGGAGCGTTGGCCGGCCATCATGGCCACCGGATCGCCCGGCAGGGCATGGAACAGGAAGAAGATCACCAGCACCACACCAAGCAGTACCAGAAATCCATAGCCCAGCCGTCTGCCTACAAATAGGAGCATCAGTTACGCAGTAGTTTCAGGATATCACTCGCTTCGGGGGTATCGTTGTGGTGCCACTTGCCCAGCACGGTACCCTCCTGTAGCAGTACCAGGCCGGGGTTGGCCCGCATGATGGTCTTCAGCAGGGTAGCATCAGCAAAGGCATAGGGCAGGGCCAGCTGGTGCTGGTGGCGGAAGGCCTCATAGCTGCTTTCATCCGAAGACGTTAGCACCAGGCTATTGACCCTTCCCTGCAGGCTCTGCGCCAGGCGGTTGATGGCTGGCACATTGTCGCCATCGGCCTTATCGGTCTTGTGCACTATAATGAGCAGCTGGCGGCCCTGCAGCACGGCATCGGTAATGGTGCCCTCGTTGTTCCAGACGGCAAAGTCCGAGATGGTGGGGGCCGCCTCGGGGTTCAGCAGCTTAATGTCATTGTACTCATAGCCTTCCTCCTCGGCAGGGTACTCGGTGAGTTCGTACTGCTGCCCCCCCTTGCTCATGATGTAGGCATAGCGATAGGGCTCGCTGGGCTGCATGGCCGTGGGGATGTTTACCCCCACCTTATACGCTCTGAAATCGATAAAGGGCAGATGCTCGATGGCGTAAAGGGCAATGCCGGTGCTGATAAGGGCTGTAGCCAGCACCCACAGGCCTGCGCCGGGTTTGGGATAGGGCGCCGGCCCCTTATAGTAGCTCACAAACAAGATCAGGATCAGCACCAGCAGCACAATATCCTTCCAGAAGCTCTGCCAGGGGGTGAGCTTAAGGGCATCGCCAAAGCAGCCACAATCGGTCACCTTGTTGAAGTAGGCCGAGTAAAAGGTAAGAAAGGTAAAGAAGACAATAATGCCCAGCAGTACCGCCGTAGTGAGCCTGGGCCGGAAGTGCAGCAGTAGCGCAATGCCCAGCACCACCTCCAGCACGCTCAGGATCACCGAAAGCTCCAGCGCCAGGGGGGCCAGTTTAAGAAATACGGGCGAAATATCGTTGGCAAATACCTCAAAGTATTCTTCCAGCTTGATCTGCGTACCCACCGGGTCGTTGATTTTGATAAGCCCGGAAATAATAAAGAGAAGCCCCACCAGGTAGCGGGCCGTAAGCCTAAGCGCTTGCATGTTCTTGTTCTTTTAGGAGAATAAGGGCAAATACGGAATAATTGAGCATGTCCTGATAATTGGCCTGTACCCCTTCGGAGATCAGGGTACGGCCCTGGTTGTCCTCAATCTGCTTTACCCGCAGCAGCTTCATCAGGATGATGTCGGTAATGGAGGGTACGCGCATGTTGCGCCAGGCCTCGCCATAATCATGGTTCTTATTGGTGAGCAGCTCCAGCGTTTGGGCGGCCCATTTATCATAGAGGGGTTCCAGCTCCTGGTAGCTCAGCTCCAGGCGTTCATCGCCCTGCAGGTCCAGCTGAATCAGGGCCATCAGGCAGTAGTTGATGATGCCCACAAACTCCCCCTCTATGTTATCAGCTACCTTCTGGGTTCCTTTTTCCTGAATGGAACGGATGCGCTGGGCTTTGATGTAGATCTGGTCGGTAATGGAGGGCAGGCGCAGAATGCGCCAGGCCGTTCCGTAATCCAGGGTTTTCTTCCTGAAGATTGATTTACAATCCCCGATAACTTGCGTATATTCGCTGACTGTCTTTTCGATCAAGGCAAATAGGAGTTTAGAAGGCCAGAAGCCCCATTATTGGAAGCGAAAGATACACCATTTTTGACGAATTATACACTGAACCTGCGCGGAAAACTGCTGGACCTCTCCCAGCCGCGGGTAATGGGTATCATAAACGTTACACCTGATTCCTTTTATGCCGGCAGCCGCCTGGGCTCCGAAACCGAACTGCTCCGGCAGGCCGAACGCATGCTGGCCGAAGGGGCCGATCTGCTGGATGTAGGCGGGTACTCCACGCGCCCCGGCGCTGCTGATGTATTGCCTGAAGAGGAGCAGGAACGCGTTTGCCGGGCCATTGGCAGCCTGGTGCGGACCTTTCCGGAGGCCCACATTTCAGTGGATACCTTTCGGGCTGGGGTAGCCGCGGCGGCGGTGGCAGAAGGCGCCTGCCTGATCAATGACATAGGCGGCGGGGAGCTGGATGCCGATATGTTTACTACCGTAGCCCGGCTGCAGGTGCCCTATATCCTGATGCACATGCGCGGCACGCCGCAGACCATGGCCGGCCTGAACCAGTATGAGGATTTGCTTAAAGAAATAATTGATTATTTTGCCGAACGGCTCAACAAATTAAGAGCCTTGGGGGTAAAAGACATTATAGCAGATCCGGGTTTTGGATTTGCCAAAAACATTGACCAGAACTATTTACTCTTGCAAAATCTGCGGCTTTTGACAGTGCTGAACGTGCCCCTGCTGGTGGGAATTAGCCGTAAATCGCTCATCTGGAAAAAGCTGGGGATAACGCCCGAGGAAGCCGGAAACGGCAGCACGGTACTCAATACCCTGGCCCTTACGGAAGGGGCACACATTTTGCGGGTGCATGACGTAAAGCAGGCGGTAGAGGCCGTGCGCTTATGGAAATCATTTAGGAACAACAGCAAGAAAGCAGCATTTGATACTGGGTTTTAACATAGGATTTCTTGAGGTAGACTTTGTCGATCTGCTCGACATTGCCCTGGTAAGCATACTGCTCTATCAGGTCTATAAACTGATGCGCGGCAGCGTGGCGGTTAAGATCTTCCTGGGCTTTCTATCGCTTTACCTGCTGTACCTGGTGGTAAATGCCCTGGAAATGGAGCTGCTGTCTAACATCCTGGGCCAGTTCATGGGGGTTGGTTTTCTGGCGGCCATCATCCTCTTTCAGCAGGAGATCCGCAAATTCCTGTTCATGATTGGGCGCACCACCATCTTTAACCGGGAAAACATCTTTAAGGGCCTTCCCTGGCGCAAAAACAGCCGGGCGGCCGATCTCAACATTACCCCCATCATTGAGGCTGCCAAGTCGCTGGGTGCTACCAATACCGGAGCCCTGATTGTTATCAGCAAAAGCTCGGAGCTGAAGTTCTATGCCGAATCGGGCGACCGCATCGATGCAGTGATCAGCAAGCGCCTGCTGCTAAGCATCTTTAACAAATACAGCCCTCTGCATGATGGGGCCGTCATCATTTACAATCGCCGCATAGAAGCCGCCCGCTGCATTCTGCCCGTTACCGAGCGGGACAACCTGCCGGCCCAGTTTGGTCTGCGCCACCGGGCGGCCATTGGCATGTCGGAGGCTACCGATACCCTTATTCTGGTGGTATCGGAAGAAACCGGCAAGATCTCCACCGTCCGCAACGGCATGATCCACCACAACCTTTCTGCCCAGGAGCTGCGCAGCAAGATCAATGCCTACCTGTACGAGCAGGAAGAAGAAGAGGAGGAAACGCCGCTCAAGAAGAAGCGGAAAGGCCCCCGCACCGCCGATGAAGCTGCATCTGCCCCCTCACAACCCTAAGCTCCTCCCCTGTTAACGCAGCCAAAAAAAGGCCGGCATTTCAGCCAGCCTTTCTATAGTCATCCTTGCGCCAAATTTACTTTAACCTGAGCTATAGATTTAGCTACTTACTTACAGCTACCATAACGTACGAATCCCCCTTGGCGAAGGGGGTAGAGGGATTGGCAACATTAAATTCGAGGCTAATTAAAATAATATTGAACCTGGACTTGCAATAAAAAAGCGGACAAAAGATTAAGCGGCTAAGGATTTAGTATTTAACAGTTCTTCCATTTGTTCAGGTGTGCGATAGCCCAGACTGGAGTGGAGTCTTTCTCTATTGTAAAAGATCTCGATGTATTCAAAGATTTCTATAGAAGCTCTTCTTTGATCTTGGTATCTGTTACCGTATACACATTCTGTTTTCAGGGTTTTGAAAAAGCTCTCTGCCACAGCATTATCCCAGCAGTTGGCCCTACGACTCATGCTCTGGCAAATCAATGGGTAAGCCTTTAGCTCTTTTCTAAACTCATCACAAGCATACTGCACACCTCTGTCCGAGTGGAAGATCAGTTCCTGAAGAACAGGCCTATTTTTGATCGCCATTTGTAAAGCAGCTACCGTTGTCTCTTTAGCCCTCATGGTTTCACTCAAGGCCCAGCCTATAATTTTCCTGTCTGCTAAATCCAGTACTACGGTCAAGTAAAGCCAACCAGCTAAGGTTCTGATGTAAGTGATATCTGAGACCCATACCTGGCCAGTAGTTGCAGCTGTAAAATTACGATTGAGAAGATTTTCACTAATTGCATAACAGTGTTTTGAATCCGTGGTCACCCTGAATCTTCTTACCATCTTGGCCCTGATTTTAGCCTGCTTCATTAACCGAGCTACTCTGGGCCTGGAAACTTGCACTTCTTTGGCTTTTAATGCTTTGGTGATCCTGGGACTGCCATAGCGCTGTTTGCTTTTCTTGTGCTCCTGTTTGATCAAAGTTAGGAGCTTTTCATTTTCTTTGGCTCTCTTCGATACAGAACCCTTCAATGAATCATAGTAGCAGCTCCTGCTGACTTTGAATACCTTGCACATCTTCTCAACAGGAAATCTGGAACTGTAAGCGGTTATAAACCTGTAGATTTCCCGTCTCCCCTGGAGAAGATGCTTATAGCCTTTTTTAAGATATCCCTTTCCATCTCCACGTCCCGAAGCTGTTTCTTTAGCTTAGCTATCTCTGCCTCCTCTGGAGTGTGCCTGGGCTTTCCATGGCCTGTAAAACTAGCCTCTGGCTTCTCTAAATGCTCTGAACGCCAGCGGTAGATAAGTTCCGGGCGAACACCCAGCTCTTTGGCCAGTTCATTTATATTCTCTCTGGTCTTGCTAAGCTCTACGGCCATTAGCTTGAATTCCTTGTCGAATTTTCTTCTCTCTCGTGACATTGCGTTAAGGTATTGATTTTTCGCTTAACTCTCTGTCCGCTCAAAGGTAGCAGCTCCAACCTGACCGATAAAATTTAGTAAAAGTAGCTATTGATTCTATAACTATCCAATCCCCCTACCCCCTTCGCCAAGGGGGATTCTTTCGCCTAGTAACTTTTCAAGAAAAGTAACCCATAATTCACATTACTTCAGCACGCCCAGCTCCTTACCTACCTCGGTAAAGGCCTGTATGGCTTTGTCCAGGTGCTGCTGCTCATGCACCGCTGAGATCTGCACCCGGATGCGGGCCTGGCCCTGCGGCACCACGGGGTAGTAAAACCCGATCACATAAATGCCCTTACTAAGAAGCTGCTCGGCAAACTTCTGTGCCAGGGGTGCATCATAAAGCATGATGGGCACAATGGGGTGTTCGCCCGCTTTGATGTCAAAGCCCGCTTCGGTCATTTTCTGGCGGAAGTACTGGGTGTTGTTCATCAACTTGTCCCGCAGCTCGGTGGTGCTGCTGAGCAAGTCAAATACAGCAATGGAAGCCCCTACGATGGCCGGCGCCAGGGTGTTGGAGAAGAGGTAGGGCCGGCTGCGCTGGCGCAGCATTTCTATGATTTCCTTACGTCCGGAGGTAAAGCCGCCCAGGGCACCCCCAAGGGCCTTGCCCAGCGTACCGGTAATAATATCCACCTTGCCCATCACATCCCGGAACTCATGCACACCCCGGCCGGTAGTGCCCATAAAACCGGTGCTGTGGCATTCATCACTCATTACCAGAGCTTTGTATTTTTCGGCCAGGGCTACAATCTTGTCCAGCTGGGCAATGGTGCCGTCCATAGAAAACACTCCATCTGTTACAATGATCTTCTGCACGGCGCCGGCGGCATCGGCGGCTTTAAGCTGCTGCTCCAGATCGGCCATGTTGTTGTGCTTATAGCGGAAACGTTTGGCTTTGCACAGGCGCACCCCATCAATGATGGAGGCATGGTTCAGCTCATCGGGGATGATGGCATCATCCGGCCCAAACAGGGGCTCAAATACCCCTCCGTTGGCATCAAAAGCGGCGGCATACAGAATGGTATCTTCCGTACCCAAAAAATCGGCAATGCGTTTTTCCAGTTCCTTATGGATATCCTGGGTGCCGCAGATAAAGCGCACCGAGGACATGCCGTAGCCATGGGTATCAATGGCATTTTTGGCTGCCTCCAGCACCATGGGGTGTGAGGAAAGGCCCAGGTAGTTATTGGCGCAGAAGTTGATCACCTCCATGCCCGCCGTGGTTTTGATATCGGCGCCCTGGGGGGTGGTAATGATGCGTTCGCTTTTGTAGAGGCCGGCTTTTTTGATATTTTCCAGTTCCTGCTGCAAAACGGGTTGTAGGGTATCGTACATAAAAATTGGGTTATTTCGATTCTTTCTGATGAGATAACAGGGGGTAGGTGCGACGGATGTCGTTGAGCAAAAAAAGTTTGTGAGCCGTAAAGCTCTCGGGATGCATCTGCAAAAATTGCTGCTCAAAAAGGGCGTATTGCTCCGGCGCCCCCTTCCGGTAGGCGGCAGCATCAATTTTTTTAAGAGCCAGATAGGCTTCCCAGCCGAGCGCTTCCATACCCTGCAAATATACACAAGCCCCACCCATTTGCCAGGAATTAGCCGGACCTTACACCCCTTTTTGCAAAATTAGAGTAGAGCCATTCGGCCGGTTCAAACGTTTACACTATTTTTGGGGCAAACGATTGGATATGGAAAAAGTACTGGTAATAGGCGCCAACGGGCAGTTGGGAAGTGAGCTAACGGATGCGCTTCGGGAAAAATGGGGGCGGGAGAACGTGCTGGCCACCGATATACGCCAGCCCCGCCAGCTGGCCGGGGGCGATCGGTTTGAATTGCTGGATGCCCTTGACAAGGAAGGCCTCTACCGGCTGATAAAGCAGGAAGGCACCACCCAGATCTACCACCTGGCCGCCGTGCTGTCGGCCACCGGCGAAAAGAACCCCCACTTTGCCTGGAAGCTCAACATGGAGAGCCTCTTTAATGTACTGGAGGCTGCCCGGGAGCTGAAGGTAGGCAAGACCTACTGGCCCAGCAGCATTGCCGTATTCGGGCCCGATACCCCTAAGAAAGACGTACCCCAATACACGGTCTGCAATCCCACCACCATCTATGGCATCAGCAAACTGGCCGGCGAGCAGTGGTGCGAATACTACTGGAAGAAATGGGGTGTAGATGTACGCAGCCTGCGCTACCCCGGCCTGATCGGCTACAAGGCCCTGCCTGGGGGCGGCACCACCGACTATGCGGTAGATATTTACCACAAGGCCCTGGAAGGCGAGGATTATACCTGCTTTCTGGCAAAGGGCACTTATCTGCCCATGATGTACATGCCCGATGCCATACAGGCTACCCTGCAGCTCATGGATGCCCCTGCCGACAGCCTGCGCATCCGCAGCAGCTACAACCTGGGTGCCCTCAGCTTTGATCCGGAGGAGATTGCCGCCTCTATCCGCCGGCACCTGCCCCAGTTCCAGATCCGCTACCAGCCCGATTTCCGCCAGCAGATTGCCGACTCCTGGCCCGACAGCATCAACGACAGCTACGCCCGCCAGGACTGGAACTGGCAGCCTGCCTACAACCTGGACCGCATGACCCAGGATATGCTGGAGAACCTGCGGGTGCTCAAAGAAGAAGGGCATTTTGCCTGAGCAGCCCTTTGGCAACAGCAGAACGGTTTTAGATATCTGCATGAAAGATACAGTGCATACCACCAAAAAAACCCCGGACCTTGCAGTTCGGGGTTTTTGTTTAGATATGTCGTAAGCTATTAAGGAATCACCAGGCGGGTTTGTCTACTTTCCAGCTGGTTCCAGACCTTGATAAGGTAGAGGCCTCTTGGCAGATGCTCGATGGGAAGCTGCAGGTTATGCTCCAACATGAGCACCCTTGCCATCTCCACTCCGGAAGCATTCAGAATGCTCACCCAGGTACCATCAGAAGCCCCCAGGTAACGCAGCCGAACAGCACCTCCTTTGGCCGGGTTAGGGGCCAGTTCCAGATCCCCTTTGGTACCGGAATAAGCCAGTACAATTCCTTTATATTCTTCGGTGCCGTCGATGTCGGTTGCTTTCAGGCGGTAGTAATTGGCGCCATATTGCGGCTGCCGATCGAAGTAGCTGTACTGTTTGGTGGTATGGCTGTCGCCGCTTACATATTCTACATGTATAGGAGAATAGTCTTTTCCATTATTGGAACGCTCTAGCGTATAATGGCTGAAGTCCCATTCCTTAGCCGAAGCCCAGTCCAGTTGGATGCCCTGCGAGGTAGCGCTAGAGCGGAAGTACAGGAGTTCTACGGGGAGGGGGAGGTTCATGCAAAATGGACTTCCTGCTGGCGAGCAACTTCCAACTGAAATAGTGCCATTACCTGAATAGGCAGAATTATTGCCTACAGTCAGGGCGCCACCAATTACCACATTCCCCAGGTTTGACATAATAAGGTTATTATCAGAAGTAAAGTCTCCGCCAACCTGGAGGTTTCCGGTCCCTGTGATTCTCACTTCCCCATTGTTTTTCATAACGATATTACCGTGTACAATAAGGATTCCAGTTATATTGAAATCCATATTGTTGTTAATAATAAGATCTCCCCATATTTCCAATCGTCCATTCGCCTGTATGGTGAGTGTATTGCCATTCTCAAAAGTTACGCTTTTCTTAACAGGGTCTGGCCTTGTATATGTCACTTCAACCCTTCCAGCTCCCCCACTTCCTCCGTTTCTATCAGTATTATCACTTGTTCTGGCACCTCCGCCTCCGCCTCCTGGGGCGCTGCCGGAGTTGCCATCTCCGTTATTGTTTCTGCCAGCCCCACCGCTTCCACCGGCACCGCCTCCAGCCCCGCCACTTCCGCTTACGGAGGTTGACGCAGCAGTTGCTCCATTACCACCTGCTATTGCGCTGCCAATTGCACCACTTATGGAACCCGAGGCTCCACTCCCTATTCCATTGGCTGCAGTTACCGTAGGCGCATTTGCCC
This sequence comes from Cesiribacter andamanensis AMV16, assembly GCF_000348925.1. Classification (GTDB taxonomy): domain Bacteria; phylum Bacteroidota; class Bacteroidia; order Cytophagales; family Cyclobacteriaceae; genus Cesiribacter; species Cesiribacter andamanensis. The sequence continues at coordinate 22,783 of NZ_AODQ01000004.1, forward strand.
CACCGGGGGCCAACACCAAGGCATTAGCAGAACTCGTACTGGTACTAAACCAAGAGTCGCCCCCTTTTCCGGCTGCAGCTCCAGCTACTCCACCCGTCCCTACCTGAACATAATAGGTAGTACCACCCTGTACGGAGACCGTGCCGGTCGAGTAAGTACCTCCTGCACCTCCCCCTCCTGCTCCTACGTTACCTGTGACAGTACCACCTGCACCTCCGCCACCCCAGGCCCTTATGGCAACAGAGGCCACTCCAGCTGGTATAAGCCAGGGTCCAGAATTCCGATTTTCAATTGTTGTGGTAGTCCTATTGAATAAACTCGATGATCCTATTGTTAGCGATGCTCCGGAGTTGACAGTTACAGAAGTATTATTACTTGCATCAATGTCGCCAATTACATGTGTCCCAGTAATAGTTGCATTAGCGTTCAACCCTACGTTCGTATCGGCACCACTTGGAACTGAACTTGGATTCCAGTTACTTGCAGTTCCCCATTCCCCATTCGTTCTAAATGTTTGGGCAACAGAACCAAAGGTTATCATCAAAAAACTAACAATTAGTAAATTTATTCTCATAAGAGTGATTGCTGAGAGTATTATAGTATTGGGTGGAATTGATTTTTTATAGAAGTCTTAGTGACTGTAGGTAACGTGTCAAGTGAATTAGGCACCAAGCTCAATCCATACTACCTAAAGGTATTTAGCAGCAAAATTAATTTTTGAATATACTTCTGCATTTTAGCAAGCTGTATACAAAGCTAGTCCCATCGGCTAAACTAGAAGTTGGCACTAGAGAGTATACCCTACGCATGTATGTATTTACTTAAAAAGCAGGGCTATTGCCTTGATCTTCTACCTCCACCTAACTTCTTGCCAAGGAAACAGGAGGCAATCTATACTGAATAATAAAAAATGGCATATAAAAACTAAGACCCCAGACTATATAGCCTGGGGTCTTAGTTTTACCAGTAAAGGGCAAACTGATGAAAGTTATTGTAGCAAAAGCCTTGACTGCTTTACCTCAAACTGGTTCCATACCTTTACAATGTACAATCCCTTTGGTAGACCAGTAGTAGAAATCGTCAGTTCATTTACCGGCATTTCAAGGCGTAAAACTTCTGCGCCGGTACTATTTAGGATCGTTATCCATGTACCTTCTGCAGCGCCCGCATATCCAAGCTGTATTTTTCCTGAAGAAGAGGGGTTCGGACTTACATCAAGCGCCCCCGTAGTTCCTGAATACGCCAGCACCATTCCTTTAAAGGCTACGGTACCATCAATGTCGGTCGCTTTCAGGCGGTAGTAGTTGGCGCCATACGGGGGCTGGCGGTCCAGGTAGCTATAGGTTTTAGTCGACTGGCTATCGCCTGTTACATATAGGGTATGAATCGGGCTGAAGTCTTTTCCATTGCCGGAGCGCTCTAGAATATAGTGGCTAAAGTCCCACTCCTTGGCCGAGGCCCAGTCCAACTGAATGCCCTGGGGGATGGTAGTGGAGCGAAAATAGAGAAGTTCTACGGGGAGGGGAGTGATTCCACTGCCGGTAGCAATAGCCCAAAGATCTGGATGAGTCGCTAATAATTGATTAAAATTCTGTCGTCCGTCGTCTGAATATTTTGTATCATTTACTCTGGAGTAGAACTCTCCGTCGTTTTCAAAAGAACCTTGCTTTTCATTTCCTGGCCAGGTGATCGATCCATTTATAATCAGGATACCTCCGGAAGCAACATCAAGGTGGGGACTAGCCGCAAAAGTTCCTCTTACAATCAGGATGCCCTTTGGACCTATCGACAGCTCTGTGTGATTGGAAAAAGTAAGATTACCTTCAATTACCAAAACCCATTTACCGTTAACCGATCTGTTACGGCTAGATTCCCACTATTCAAACTACCAGGGATAACAACTCTAGCGCCATCCTTTGCCGCAGCTGCAGTTGATTCTACAATTGTTACGCTACTAACACTTTGTGTAGGAGCAGTACCGCTACTCCATATTGTCCCATCATTCCAATATCCTGCTCTGTCAGTTAAGGTTGTATGGGTTTGCCCATAGGCAAACACAAAACAGGCATTCAAGACAAGACTAAGAAAAATCGCTTTCATATATTGGACTGAATAAAGCTATAATTGAACAAAGCTAAAATCTTTCCCGATCTCAGTTTTTTAGAAATGCTCATTATCCATACCTATGTAGGAATGGCATCTAATAAGGCTTGTTAATGTAAAAGTAATTAACGATAATAAATTACCGATGCCGCAATACCATCCCAAGCTTGCAACGCATTAGTTGATTTTTTATGCAATGGAGCGCTATTACTAGAAAATTACCATCTATAAAAGGATGACAAATTCTTCTCCAAACAGTCAAATGCTATGCTAAAGTAACGCTTTAAGTGATGTAAGCCGGCACAAAAAAAGCCCGACTCATGGAGCCAGGCTTTAACTTTTACGCTTGCTTATTACTGTAGTACTACTCGTGTTACTTTACGTTCAAGGCTGTTAGAGATCTGCAGCAGATACATTCCAGGAGCTATGCCTGCCGTTTCAAATCCTTCGGTCGATAATCCAGCGTTCTTAATCACCCGTCCGGAAGTGTCAAACAGTACCAACTGGCTTTCTGCAGGACCATTATAGGTAATGTGTACACGACCGTTTTTAGCATGGGCATTGAAAACTTCTGCCCCTATGCGCACGACTCTTGTTCCTTTATCTTCTACCGTTCCGTCTATATCAACGGTAAGCAGGCGGTAATATACAGTGCCGGCCAGGCCTGGGCTGTGACGAAAAGAATACACTTGCTTGCCATAGTCAGTGCCTTTGGCACTGATGGTGCCGGCAGGAGTAAAGGTACTGCCTTCAGTCGACCACTCTACTACATAATGGCTAAAGTTCCATTCCTTGGCAGCTTCCCAGCGAACCTCAACCGATGAGCCTGTAGAACGAACTGTATAATGAGTCAAATCAACAGGTTGGGGTGTTGGGGGATAAGCTAGGTAATCGCATTTATTCGGGGCAGTAGGATCGCTATTATTCCCACTCATGTTGAATTCCTTTTGAATGCAATCTAAATACTCGGGATTCAACCAAAAGACACCATCATTTCGTGGAAATGGCATGAAGTTAATAGCGTTACCATTAATCTTTTTACCTCCAATTTCCAAGAAGTCAGCTGAAAGTCCGGAATCAGTTTGAGATGCAGCTTTGATATCACCTCCTGGACGAATAATAATATAGGAGTCTGCATCCATGATGAGCCGACCCTTCTCATTATCAAGTTTGTTCAGGAAAAGTGTTGCTCCAGGCTCAATTAATATGATTCCATTGTAGTAAAAAATATTTGTGAACGAGACTGTATGCCCAGCTCTTATCAACATAATATCTGGTTTATCGACTTTTTCTGGAAAATCAGGCCCACTGGCCTTACCTGTTGATCCTGGATAAAGTCCGGATACAGTCCCTGTTCCAAAAGTTGAACTGGTGAGACCATTAATATCCCCAGTATATTCACCAGTAGCCCACTTTGAAGTGCTACCTGCCCAATTTGTTGATGAAACAGTATAATAGACAGTATAAGTCTGCCCGAACACCGGCCCACCCAGCGCCACTAGCAGTATAAAGAGTAAAAGTTTTTTCATGACCGTAGAATTTTGGAGCGAGTAGTAATAAAGCAGCGCAATTATCTGAGATCAAAATTAAAAAACGTTTCGATAAGTCAAAAACTTACACGTCTTATTTTTTAATTATTCAAATAATTCCTTGAATGATATACGTAAAAAGAGCCTTAACGGTTGGTCTACATGGGATATTTATCCCCAAAAATAATTCCGAGCACCAAAAGCATTACACAGGAGCGCTTTTAAGCTCTTCTGCAGAAAAAAGCCCTCTCTGCCCTAAACCAGCCCCTCATATTCTTGTAGGTTGCCCCGGCAGCCTTTATCTTTGAGCCAAACCTGACAAAATAGGCATGAACGAATTCGACAACCTGCTTTTAGATATAGATAGCACTGGCATTCTGACCATTACCATCAATCGTCCTGATAAACTCAATGCTCTGAACGGTGACACTATAGAAGAACTGCGGACCGCCATCCAGCAAGTCTATGATGACCCCACCATCAAGGGAGTGATCCTGACCGGAAGCGGTGAGAAAGCATTTGTTGCCGGCGCCGATATCAGCGAACTGGCCCAGCTTACTGAAGTAAACGGCCGCAAATTCTCGGAACGGGGTCAGGAAGTATTCGCCCTCTTTGAGAATTGCCACAAGCCCACCATTGCGGCGGTAAATGGCTTTGCCCTGGGCGGCGGCTGCGAAATTGCCATGGCCTGTCACATGCGCATTGCCACCCAAAACGCCCGCTTTGGCCAGCCGGAGGTAAATCTGGGCATTATCCCAGGCTATGGGGGCACCCAGCGCCTAACCCAGCTCATTGGTAAGGGCAAGGCCATGGAACTGATGATGACCGGGGATATGATCGGCGCCGACGAAGCCAAAGCCCTGGGCCTGGTAAACCATGTGGTGGCCGGCCGGGAAGAACTCACCGCTAAATGCCAGGAACTGATGCAAAAGATCACCAGCAAAGGCCCCCTGGCCATAGGCATGGTGGTGGATTGTGTAAATGGCGTGTTTAACCCGCAGGTAAAGGGTTACCAGGCCGAAGCAAACGCCTTTGGCAGCTGCTGCCGCACCGCCGATTTTAAAGAAGGCACCGCTGCTTTTCTGGAAAAACGCAAACCCCACTTTTCCGGAGAATAAAGGCCCCGCGCCTGCCCCATGAGCAGCCTAAAAAAACTTGCCGGCGATACGGCCCTTTACGGCATCAGCAGCATTCTGGGCCGCGCCCTTAACTTTCTGCTGGTACCCCTCTATACCAGTGTGTTTGCCGTAGGCGAGTACGGCATAGTGGGTACACTCTATGCTTATGTGGCCTTTTTTAATGTGCTCTATACCTATGGAATGGAAACGGCCTATTTCCGATTTGCCAACAGGCAGCGGGAACAAGAGCAACTAGCCTATAATACAAGTTTTACCTCTATCCTGATCACCAGCCTGCTGCTGAGCGGCATCCTGTTTCTGCTGGCGCCCACACTACTGGAATGGCTCAATTACCAGCGGCTTCCAGTGAGCTACATCTACTGGCTGGCCATTATCATTGCTCTAGATGCCATTGTGGCCATCCCCTTTGCCCGCCTGCGGCTGCAAAACCGGCCCATACTCTTTGCCAGCGCCCGCCTGATCAATATTTTTCTGAACATTGGCCTGAACCTCTTTTTCCTGGTACTATGCCCGGCCATTCTCCGGGGGGAATGGCCCATGCTTAGCTCGCTGCAGCCACTGGTGGAGCGCATCTATGATCCCGGCCTGGGGGTTGGCTATGTATTCCTGTCCAACCTTATTGCAAATTCGCTGTACCTGCCGCTGTTGCTGCCCGTACTATTAAAAGTGCGTCTGCAGCTGTACAAACCCATGTGGAAGGAGATGCTCCTCTACAGCTACCCCCTGCTGCTCATGGGCATTGCCGGGGTTACCAACCAGATGCTGTCCATCCCCCTGCTGCAGCACTGGCTGCCGGACAATTTCTATGAAGCGTACAACAAGGAGGCCGCCGTGGGTATCTTCATTGGCTGCTACAAGCTCTCCATTTTCATGAACCTTGCCATACAGGCGTTTCGCTTTGCGGCTGAGCCTTTCTTTTTCAGCAAGGCTTCGGACAAGAACTCTCCTGCCCTTTTCAGTCAGGTAATGCACTACTTTATTCTGGTCTGCTGCCTGATCCTGTTTGCCGTTACAGTGAACCTTCCGTGGCTAGTTCCCCTGTTGCTGCGTGACACCATTTACCTGGAGGGCCTTGAGATTGTTCCGATCCTGCTGCTGGGCTACCTTTTTTATGGGGTGTACCTGAATCTCTCCATCTGGTTCAAGCTCTCGGACAAAACCGGCTGGGGCACCTGGTTTACCAGCATTGGCGCTGTACTGACCATAGTACTCAACCTGCTGCTGATCCCGCTGTTGGGCTATATGGGGGCAGCCCTCTCGTCCCTGCTGGTATACTTTAGCATTATGGCCATGTGCTATTATTATGGACAGAAGTTCTACCCCATTCCCTACCGCACCCTAAGCGGCCTGCTTTACATCGGGGGTACCGTGATGCTTGCTTATGCCCTGCGCCTGCTGATGCCGGAAGCTACCTGGCCCGCCGTAGCAGCCGGCATTGGCGCCACCCTGCTTTATATCCTGGCCATTGGCCTGTATGAAATGAAGCGGCTGCGCACATCCCCCAGCCCTTTTTAGTATCTTTGTCGAAACCGGAACCCCTCACCTCCTAGCCTGTATGAACAACGAACTTGCCGTTAAGGTCATCAACACATCGCATCACCCCCTGCCGGCTTACCAGACTCCTGCGGCTGCCGGCCTGGACCTGCGTGCCTTTTTAGCAGAACCCCTGGAGCTGAAGCCCCTGCAGCGGGTTCTGATCCCCACCGGCCTGTTTCTGGAGATACCCCTGGGCTTTGAAGCGCAGGTGCGCCCCCGCAGTGGCCTGGCCTATAAACATGGGGTTACGGTCCTGAACAGCCCGGGCACCATCGATGCCGATTACCGGGGCGAACTGAAGATCCTTTTGGTTAACCTTTCGGCAGATCCATTCGTTATTAACGACGGTGAGCGCATTGCCCAGCTGGTGGTGGCCCGCCATGAGGCAGTCCGCTGGGAAGGCACCGAAGCCCTCTCCGATTCCAGTCGGGGCCAGGGAGGCTTTGGCAGCTCGGGAACCAGGTAACCAGCTAGCCCGCAGGTATCAGCCTGTGAAGAAGAGAAGATACACAGCCGCTCATCCCTTATCGCTGACACCTTGTATCATTCAACTCGTATTTTAACCTAACGTATACCATACATTTTTTCTCTCTATGAACATTATTATCCCTATGGCTGGCCGGGGCACACGCATGCGCCCGCATTCGCTTACCGTTCCCAAACCCCTGCTGCCCATTGCCGGCAAGCCCATTGCCCAGCGCCTGGTTGAGGATATTGCAGGCATTGCCCAGCAAAAGATCGATAACATCGGTTTTGTGATCCACCCCAGCTTTGGGCAGGACGTAGAAGTACACCTGAAGGAAGTGGCTGCCCAGCTGGGTGCCAAAGGCCATGTCTTTTACCAGGAGAAAGCCCTGGGCACTGCCCATGCCATTATGTGCGCCGGCGAGCTGCTGGAGGGCAACTGCATTGTAGCCTTTGCCGATACCCTGTTCAAAGCCGATTTTCGGCTCGATACCAGCAGCGACGGCATTATCTGGGTGCAAAAAGTAGAAGACCCCCGCCCCTTTGGCGTGGTGAAGGTGGATAGCGACGGGCACATTACCGATTTTGTAGAAAAGCCCCAGCAATTTGTTTCTGACCTGGCCATCATTGGCATCTATTACTTTAAAGAGGGTGACTGGCTGCGCCGGGAGATCCAGTACCTGCTCGATAACGACATCAAGGACAAGGGCGAGTACCAGATCACCAATGCCCTGGAGAACATGAAGCAGAAGGGTGCCAAATTTGTGCCCGGACAGGTAGATGAATGGCTGGACTGCGGCAACAAAGATGTAACCGTCTACACCAACCAGCGCTACCTGGAGTACATCAAGGATAAGGAGTTGGTGGCCAAATCGGCCAAAATCACCAATTCGGTGATCATCCCCCCCTGTTATATCGGAGAAAATGTAGAGCTGTACAATTCAGTGATAGGCCCGCACGTTTCCATAGGAGATAACAGCAAGATCTGGGACAGCCGCCTGGAAAACACCATTGTGCAGACCAACAGCCAGGTGAAAGACCTCCGGGCCAAGAACTCGATGCTGGGAAACTATGTTATCTATGAAGGCAGGGCAAAAGACCTTAGCGTAGGTGATTATAACGTTGTAAAAGAATAACCGGCATGAGGCTGTTACCGCATCGGATAGTCCGTATGAGTTTTTTCACATACCTACTGCTTGCAGTAGGTATGTCTTTTTCATACGCACAGAAAACCCCTAAAAAGGACAAAACCACCCCAAAAACCGCTCAGCTGCAGACCGGAGCTGCCGATGAGTACTTTATGGATGGCGTGCGCTATGCGCTAACAGATGATCATAAAAAAGCCCTCAGCGCCTTTGAGCAGTCGCTGAAGATCAATCCCAAAAACGCGGCAGCCCACTACAAAATGGCCGAAATTCTGCTGCAGCAGGAGCGCTATGAGGCTGCTATAGGCCATGCCCGGGAAGCACTGGCCCTGGATAAGGAAAACCAGTGGTACTACATGGTACTGGCCGAAGCCCAGCTGCGCTCCGGCAACTCGGCCGATGCCGCCGCCACCGTTGAGGGCATGATGAGCCGGTCGGGCGCCGCTCCCCACAATTATCTGAAACTGGCCCAGATTTACCTGCAGCTCAACCAGACCGACAAGGCCCTAACGGCCCTGAACAAAGCCGAAAAAGAACTGGGCATTGATGAAGGCATTGTAGAGCTCAAGCAGCGCCTCTACCTGAGCCAGAACAAACTGGCCGATGCCCTGGCCGAAGGCGAAAAACTGGTAGCCCACTACCCTACCGAAAGCAGCTATGCCCTGCGCCAGGCCCGCCTGTTGCTGAATGTAGAGCGCTATGCCGATGCTCAAAAATACCTGCAGACCTACCTGGAGAAGCACCCCCAGGATGCCGAAGCCAACTACCTGCTGGCCAAAGCGTATGAGGCCCAGCAACAGCCCCGGCAGGCCAGTGAATACCTCATCAAAGCCTTTGCCAGCCCCGAGCTGGACATTCAGATTAAACTGCAGGAAATGGCCCGCCTTATTCCGCAGCTGGCCCAGCGACCTGAGCTGGAAGGCAGCCTGGAGCAAATGGCTGCCACCATCCGGGAAGCGCACCCGGCCGATGCCCAGGCCTACGCCATCTCCGGTGATCTGGCCATAGCCCGCAACCAGAAGCAGCAGGCCCGCGCCAGCTACCTGCAGGCCCTGCAACAGGAAGAAAACAACTTTGAGGTCTGGCAGAACGTACTTACCCTTGGTCTGGAACTGGGCCGCTATGACAGCGTGGCCCGCGAGGCCGACCAGGCCCTGATGCTCTTTCCCAACCAGGCTGCTCTTTACTACTTTAGCGGCGCCGCCAACCTTAGCCTGGATAAGTTTGATGAAGCGGCCATGGCCCTGGAGCAGGGCAAGCGCCTGGCTGCTGCCAACAAACAGCTTATCAGCATCTTTAACAGCCACCTGGGCGATGCCTATAATGGACTGAAGCGCTACGACCTCTCCGATGCCGCCTATGAGGCTGCCCTGGCCTTTGACCCCAACAACGCCTACATCCTGAATAACTACAGCTATTATCTGGCCCTGCGGGGCGACAAACTGCCCCTGGCCCTGGAAATGAGCAAGAAACTCGTAGCCCAACATCCCACCAACCCCAACTACCTGGATACCCATGCCTGGGTGCTCTACCGCCTGGGCAAGTTCGATCAGGCCCTGCCCCATCTGCAAAATGCGCTTAAAGAAGCTGCCGGCAACGATGATGGCACAATTCTTGAACATTATGGCGATGTACTCTTTCGCCTGGGCCGGGTAGATGAGGCCCTCCAGCAATGGAAAAAAGCCCTGACCAAGCCTGGCGTATCTGCCCAACTAGAGAAAAAAATAAAGGACCGAAAGCTCTATGAATAACAATCTGCTGGCCCTGCTGCTTGCTACCCTGCTCGTGCTCACAGGCTGTAAGCGCGATGCCATTCCTACCGTAAGCGAAAAAGACCTGGCCGCCCTCAACGTACGCCCCGTAGATTTTAAATACCTCAATACGCGCAGCAAGATCTCCTATGAAAATGGCGATCAGCGCATGAGCTCCCCCACCAACATCCGCATCCGCAAAGACAGCCTCATCTGGTTTTCGGTAACCCCTGTTCTGGGCATTGAAGCTGCCCGCGGGCTGGTAACGCGCGATTCGCTCTTTCTGGTAAACAAGCTGCAGAAAGAATACCACGCCTACAGCTTTCAGGAGCTAAGCCAGAAAATGAATGTGGTGGTGGATTTTGATATTCTGCAGGCGGCCCTGCTGGGCGATCCCATTGTTCCCCTTACGACCAACAACCGCATACGCCGCACCGAGTCCGAAACCATTGTCATGCAGCAGCAACAGGGGGTAGATATCATCAACTACTTCAACAACGCCACCCTTAAGCTCATAAAAGTAATTCTGCAGGAGCCCAATTCGCCCAACAACCTGCTGCTGCAGTATGCTGATTTTCAAAATCATGGCACCAACATGCTGCCCTACACCAGCACCATTACGGCCCAATACCAGGAGAAGCAAGAAATGCGGGCTACGGTAGTTGCTTTTCAGCATAATAAGGCCGAGTTTAGTGATACGGCTTTATCATTTCCGTTCAGCATTCCGGATCGCTATGTTCGCAAACACTAGAGGGGTTGGCCTGTGGGGTATCGTATTATTGTGCCTGCTGGTGGCGCCGGCTGTTGCCCAGAATAAGGCAGAGCTGGAAAAAAAGAAGCAGGAAAACCTGAAGAAAATACGCGAGGCAGAGAACATTCTCTCCCAGACCCGCAACGAAAAAAAGGCAACGCTGGGCGAGCTCTCTGCCCTGGAAGCCCAGATTGCCGCCAGCCAGGAGCTTACCCGCCTGATCAGCAAAGAACTTTCTCTGCTCGATGCCGAGATCGGCGAGCTGGGCCTGGTAGTACGCGCACTGGAGAAAGACCTTAGCCAGTTTAAGCAGGAGTATGCCAAAATGGTGTACAATGCCTATAAAGCCAATAAAGGCTACAGTACCCTTACCTTTCTTTTTTCGGCCCCCACCTTTAACCAGCTCTTCATGCGCATGAAGTGGCTGGAGCAGTACAAGGAAGCCCGCATTGTGCAGCTGGAGCAGATCCGCAAAGTGCAGGACCTGCTGGGCATGCAGCAGCAGCAGGTCAGGAGCAAACGTCAGGAGCAGCAGAAGCTGCTCGATGAGCAGGTAGCCCAGAACCAAAACCTCATTGCCCTGCAGCAGCGCCAGAGCCGCACCATTGCCCGCCTGAGCGAACAGGAAAAAAGCATTCAGCAAGACCTGAACCAGCGCCGCAAAGACCTGCAGCAGCTGGATGCCCTGCTGGCCCGCCTGGTAAAAGAAGAAATAGAGCGCGCCCGCAAAGAGGCCGAAGCCGAAGCCAGGCGCAACAAAACCGCTACTGCCAGTGCTTCTGCTGCCGTACCCCTAACCCCTGAGGCCGCCGCCCTTGGAAATTCCTTTGAGGGCGCCCGCGCCCGCCTGTTGTGGCCGGTGGCCAGCGGCTTTATCTCCGCCCAGTTTGGCGAGCAGCAGGTCTATAAGCAGGTGAAGCTGGAGAACAGCGGCATTGAGATCCAGACCAAAGAAAATGAGCAGGTGCGTGCGGTGTTTGATGGCGAGGTGCGCCGCGTATTCTTTATGCCTGGCATGAACAACGTGGTCATGATCCAGCACGGCCAGTACTTTACCGTGTATGCCCGCCTGAAAGAAGTAACCGTAAAGCCCCTGCAGAAAATCAAGGCCAAAGACCCCATCGGTACGGTCTATACTACCAAAGAAGGGGTAAGCGAGGTACACTTCGAGATCTGGAAAAACGATCAGAAACTGAATCCCGAGCAGTGGCTCTTTAAGAATTAAGAGATTTTAGGCTCTTTTTTGGCAAAGTAAGGTTTCTACCTAAAATGCAAGCCGCCCCTACAGGCCCTTTTCGATCATACCGCTTTCAGGGGAAAAATTATCAGATTCATCCTATATCAACGTATTGTTTATCAGAAAAATACAATCCCAAAAGCGGGCTCTTCGCCCATTTTCTAACGGTAAACCTATAGGAAGTGAAGGATTTAAGCAGAAAAAGTGAACTTTTGCAGAAGCGTACGCCTTTTTTTCACAGAAGTCCGGCCTGCGGATTTGAGTATCGTCTTCATTTGATTAATTTTACTAACGAACCTAAAGTAGCTACATGGAAACCCTATTATTATTTTTCAACATGGGAGGTCAGGAGATTCTGCTCATCCTGCTGATCATCCTGATTTTCTTTGGTGCGAAAAAAATTCCGGAACTGGCCCGTGGCCTTGGCCGTGGTATTCGTGAGTTCAAAGATGCCACCCGCGAGATCAAGGATGAGGTAGAAGATGCCGCCAAAGAAAAACCATCTTCTGTACACACCAACGGCACTACCAAAGAAGCTGCAAAGCCTCTGTAAGCCGGCAACAAGGGAGCAGTACTTCCACAGGGAGGTGCTCCAACGCACAGAATGATATGTCAGGTACAGTAGAACAGGCTGAGGTGTGCCATGCAGACCAAGTAGTTCTCGCCGATCTAAACTTATAAAAGCAGAAAGGGCAGTTCACTGCCTTTTCTGCCCTATAAAATGATAAATACGCCTGTAAACCTGTCAGTTTCAGGCGCTGGTGCACCTCTGGCCTGTTTTTGCAGTAACAGATAGGAGCACCGTTCGTCCAGTAAAAAGCTGTGGGGAGCGTTATTCCATACGTTCCCGACCTGAGGAAACCGCTACCTGAGCAGGCTCCTGCCAGTAGCCTGTGTACTGAATGCTCCTGTTCCTGCTACTGCAGGGCAGTTGCTGCAAAAGCAACCCGAGGGCATTTTCGTACGTATGATTTCCCAGCGATGCCCACTTCACCGACTACTGCGATCTAACTGGGCGAACATACCGACGATCCTTTGGAGATGTAGCTGGCCGAATCGTTTTCCGTACAAGCCGACTTGAGCGGAATAATCCGGCCCTTTCATTTCCCATTGGCACTGATTCCAGTGAATACCCCAACGGCCTGCTACGTGCGGCCGCTGCACATACAGAAGACACCCCGCTTGCCTGTGCGTACCCCTGCGCCACAGCCAGGCCCAAATTATACAACTCTTCTTAAGGAAGTACGGCATGAAATTAGGAGCGATCAAAACAATTAAGCACTACGGAACCTGCATACTGCTGGCTACGGGCATGGGCAGCCTATCCGTAAACTACGCAGTAGCGCAAACAACAGCACCAGAAGAGCAGCAGGATGAAACAGGCGAAGAACTGGTGCTGGCCGATAGCCTTGCCCCAGATGCCATTGTTGAGATCTCCCGCCCCTTTTATGATTACATCCCCGATGCCAGCTACGAACTCATCGGAGAGCGCATGGCCAGCATGAATGCCCAGGTCAAGGTGCCGTATAACGACCGGGTGAAAGGGTTCGTAGACTACTTTACCATTCGTAACCGGGAGTACAGCCGCCTGATGCTCAAGCGCCGCGATCTCTATTTCCCCATGTTTGAGAAGGCCCTTGCCAAACATGGCATGCCCGATGATCTTAAATACCTGTCCATTGTAGAGTCGGGCCTTAACCCCAGGGCCAAGTCCCGGGTAGGCGCCGCCGGTCTCTGGCAGTTCATGCCCAGCACCGGCCGTATCTTCCGCCTCAACCAGAATTCCTATGTAGATGAGCGCCTGGATCCCGAAAAAGCCACTGAGGCCGCCTGCCGCTACCTGAAGCAGCTCTACGGCATGTTTGGCGACTGGCAGCTGGCCCTGGCCGCCTACAACTGCGGACCGGGTAATGTAAACAAAGCCATTCGCAAAGCAGGGGGTAAAAAAGATTTCTGGCTGGTGTATGATTTTCTGCCCAGAGAAACCCGCTCCTACGTACCCCAGTTTGCGGCTGTTATGTACACCATGCGCTTTGCCGAAGAGCACAACCTGCTTCCCGAAGAGTATGAATACCAGTATGCCCAGCAGATCGACACGGTTCATCTTTCCCGCTTCATGAGCCTGGAGGCGCTGGAAAGCCAGCTAAACCTCTGCCCCGGCACCCTGGAGGCCCTTAACCCCGAGCTGGTACGCAAGGCAGTGCCCGAAAATGCCGGCCACTATGCCCTGCGCATCCCTACTCAGACACACACCTACTTTGTGGCCAACCGCGCTACCATCCTGCAATCTACCAGCAGCATCAACGAAACCCTGCTGGCCGAAAATGCCAAGACCGAAGTAGGCAGCACCCTAAACCGCCAGCGCGTTACCTATAAAGTAAAAAGTGGCGACCACCTGACAAAAATTGCCAGCCAGTACGGGGTGCGGGTAGAAGACATCAAGCACTGGAACCGCCTTACCAGCAACTCCCTGCGTATAGGCCAGCAGCTGGCCATTTATGCCTCGGCCGAGCAAAAAGCCTCCATCAATACGCAACTGGCCTCGGCACAGCCTGCCAGCAAGCCGGTACAGGTAAGCCAGCAAAAAGTATACTACGTACAGCCCGGCGATACCCTGTGGGAAATTTCCCGCAAGCATGGCAACGTAGGGGTTGATAACCTCAAAAAGCTCAACAACCTGCGCGGCAATGAGATCAAAGTTGGCCAGAAGCTGATCATTACAAAATAAGGAGCCCTCCTCCCCTTTTCAGAAGCTTTGTCTCTCCGGGACAAAGCTTCTTTTATTTTGGCCCCTGATTTACTATTTTACCCAAAATTGTACTACCAGCTATACAAGCTACTTCTTGTTTCTTGTTATAGTATCATATCTAGCACATTTACCTGCATGAACCTAAAAACGTATAGCATCTGTTTATTGCCCCTTCTTCTACTAATTACTGCCTGCGGAGGCAATAGCAACAGCCAGGACAACCGCAATCAGGATAAAGACTTTTTGCCCCGCGCCAGCCTGGTGCCCTATGAGCTGCTGGTCGTCATGGACTCGGCCCAGTGGCGGGGGGTATTGGGAGAAGCTATACGGGATGTCTTTACCGAACCGGTACAGGGCCTGCCCCAGGAAGAGCCCCATTTTAAAGTGCGCTACATTACCCCCCAGGGCCTCAAAGGCTTCAACAAGCGTTACCCCAACATCCTTTTTGCCTTTACACTGGATAAAAGGAGCCAGGCCTCAGAAATGCTGCGCTCCATGTTTTCAGAGCAGTCGCTGGAGCAGATCCGGCAGGATGAGCAGCGCTACCGCCTCTCCCGCAAAGATGAGTTTGCCCGGGGACAGGAGGTAATGTACCTCTTTGGCCAGACTGAAGATCAGCTGGTGAGCCGTATCTACACCAATAAGGAAAACCTGCTAAACCACTTCCTTACCGTAGAGCGCCAGCGCTACATGCGCGATTATGCCAATGTGCGCGTTACGCAAAGCCTCAGCAACAGCCTGGCCAGCGAGTATGGGTTTAAAATGAATTTTCCGGCCGGCTATCAGGTGGCCAAACAGGATACAAATTTTGTCTGGATTCGCCTACTGGATAATAAGGTAGATAAAAGCGTATGGGTTACCTGGAAACCCTATACCGATCAGTCTATCTTTCAGCGGGATAATCTGATGAACTACCGCAACCAGGTAGTACGCAACTACATCTGGGGCAGCGACAGCAGCACCTACATGCGGCTGGAGACCCAATTGCCTGTAGAAGTCCGCCAGGTAAACTTCAACGGACGTTATGGCGTGGAAGCCCGCGGCCTGTGGCGCCTTGAAAAAATGGTGATGGGCGGCCCCTTTCTGGGCTATGCCTTTGTAGATGAAGCTACCAACCGCGTCTATTATATAGAAGGCTTTACCTATGCTCCAGGGCAGGACAAGCGCCTGGCCATGAGCGAACTGGAAGCCATTTTGTGGTCCTTTACCAAGACGGCTCCCAAAAATATCCAATAAGCCTTTGGCTACGATTGGCGCAAAATTCTGCTACCTTTGCACTCGTTATTATACCAATTTTTTTCTGAATGAGCATTAAGATCAGAAAGCAAGATGCCCTGAACTACCACACCCAGGGACAGCCGGGCAAGATAGAAGTGGTGCCCACCAAAATGTTAAGTACCCAGCTGGACCTGGCCCTGGCCTACTCGCCGGGGGTTGCCGAGCCCTGCAAAGAAATTGCCCAAAATCCGGAAGATGTTTATAAATATACCGCCAAAGGCAACCTGGTAGCCGTAATATCAAACGGAACGGCCGTACTGGGCCTGGGCGATATTGGTCCCGAAGCCTCCAAGCCTGTTATGGAAGGCAAAGGGGTACTGTTCAAGAAATTTGCCGGCATTGATGTGTTCGATATTGAGATCAATGAAAAAGATCCCGACAAGCTCATCGATATTATTGCTTCCCTGGAGCCTACTTTTGGGGGGGTAAACCTGGAAGACATCAAAGCGCCTGAGTGCTTTCGCATTGAGCAGGAGCTGAAGCGCCGCATGAAAATACCGGTGATGCATGATGACCAGCACGGCACCGCCATCATCTCCTCAGCCGCCCTGCTAAATGCCCTGGAGCTGGTCAATAAAAAGATTGAAGAGATCAGGATCGTAGTATCCGGGGCCGGTGCCTCTGCTGTAGCCTGTACCAAACTCTACCTATCGCTGGGGGCCCGCCGGGAAAACCTGGTGATGTGCGACCGCGACGGCGTAATTCACATCAATCGCTCCGATCTGGACGATATCAAAGAGCAGTTTGCCACCCAGCGCACCGAGCTCAAAACCATACAGGATGCCCTTAAAGGGGCCGATATGTTCCTGGGCCTTTCGGCCGGCAACATCCTGAATGCGGATGACATCCGCCTGATGGGTCCCAACCCCATTGTATTTGCCCTGGCCAATCCCGATCCGGAAATTCCCTATGAGGTAGCCATGGCCGCCCGGGAGGATATCATCATGGCCACCGGCCGCTCCGACCATCCTAACCAGGTAAACAACGTGCTGGGCTTTCCCTTCATTTTCCGCGGGGCGCTGGATGTAAGTGCCTCGGCCATCAATGAAGACATGAAGCTGGCCGCCGTGCGGGCCCTGGCCCAGCTGGCCAAAGAGCCCGTTCCCGAGACGGTAAACAAAGCCTATGGCGATAAAAAGATTGCCTTTGGCCGGGAATACCTGATCCCCAAACCCCTTGATCCGCGCCTGATCACCACCCTGGCCCCTGCCGTAGCAAAGGCTGCCATCGCCAGCGGCGTAGCCCGCCGTACCATTGACGATTGGGAGCAGTACAACATAGAACTGCAGATGCGCATTGGCATAGACCAGCGCCTGATGTCGCGCATCCTGGTGCAGGCCCGCAAACAACCCAAGCGCGTAGTGTTTGCCGAGGCCGATAACCAGAAGATCCTCAAAGCAGCCCAAATTGTGCAGGACGAGCACATTGGCATTCCCATTCTGCTGGGCAACCGCCAGAAGATTGCCCAGCTGATGGCCGATAACCACCTGGAGCTGGAAGAATGCGAGATCATCGACATTGATACGCCCGAGCAGCAGGAGCGCCTGGACCGCTTTGCCCACCGCCTGTATGAAAAGCGCCAGCGCAGAGGGGTAACCCTGCACGAAGCCCGCAAGCTGATGCGGGACCGTAACTACTTTGGCGCCATGATGCTGGAGTTTGGTGAGGCCGATGCCTTTATCTCCGGCCTTACCAAAGACTATCCCAAAACCATTACCCCTGCCCTGCAGGTAATTGGTACCGAAGAGGGCGTAAGCCGCGTTGCCGGTATGTACATCATTACCAACAAGCGGGGCTCCTACTTCTTTGCCGATACTACCGTAAACCGCGATCCCTCGGCCGAAGAGCTGGTGGACATCATTGGCCTTACGGCCCGCGGCGTGCGCTTCTTTGACATTGAGCCCCGCATGGCAGTACTCTCCTACTCCAACTTTGGCTCCAGCAAGGGTGATGTGCCCGAAAAAACGTCCAGAGCAGCCCTGCTGGCAAAAAAGCGCTATCCGGAGCTGATCATCGAGGGCGATATACAAGCCAATGTGGCCCTCAATTGCCAGCTGCAGCAGGAGAATTTCCAGTTCAGCGCGCTTGCCGATAAAGGAGCCAATACGCTGATCTTCCCGGACCTGGCCTCGGGCAATATTGCCTATAAACTGCTGATGGAAATCGGTGGCTCCGAAGCCATAGGCCCTGTACTGCTGGGCATGCGCAAGCCGGTACACATTCTGCAGCTGGGCAGCTCCATCCGCGAAATTGTGAACATGGTGAGCATAGCCGTAGTAGACGCCCAGCAGCGGGAACAAACCGTACGCAGTATATGATCGCTTACCTCAATGGCAGGCTGGTACATAAGGACCCTACCCATGTACTGCTGGAGGTAAATGGCATCGGGTATGAGGTGAAGATTTCCCTGAATACCTACGCAGCACTAAAAGACAGGGAGCAGTGCAAACTGCTCACCTGGCTTCATATCAAGGAAGATGCCCATACGCTCTACGGCTTTCAGGATGGGGCCGAAAAGCGACTGTTCCTGCACCTGATCTCCGTAAGCGGCGTAGGGCCGGGCACTGCCCTGATGATGCTCTCCTCGCTGAAACCGGCCGAAATAGAGAGCGCCATTATCCATGATGATGCCCGCACCCTCTCTGCAGTAAAAGGCATTGGCGCTAAAACCGCCCAGCGCCTGATCCTGGAGCTGCGGGATAAGGTGCTCAAGGGTGAGGTAGTTTCGCCCTCTACGGCATCTTTAAGTCCTGCCTCGCACAATACAACCCGGCAGGAAGCGTTGTCGGCTTTAGTGACTTTGGGAATTAACCGGGCAGCTGCTGAAAAAAACCTGGACAGCATCCTCAAGCAGCACGGAACTACTCTATCGTTGGAAGAACTCATAAAACTGGCTCTGAAAAACGCATAAGGATTTGAATTCCTGTTTCTCTCTCCGAATTTTTTAGCTGTGCTGGTAGCGGGCCTTATTCTGCAACTGGCGCTACCTCTTTCTGTGCAGGCAGGTGCCCTGTTTCTGCTGCAACAACAGCCCACCCAGGCCCGCGATACCGTAGGGCGAGATACCACCCGCACAGGATCCTACCAACCCAGCAAGTTCCCGACCGGAGCCCCGAGAGACCGTTTTGGCGACCCCTTTAGCACCCGCCGCTACTACTCCCCCCTGTTTCCTCCGCCGCCTACCCAGCTCCAGCTGGAGATCGATACGGCCTTTAACTATACCGTTTACGAAAACCTGGGCGATTTTCTCTACCGCCCCCCTTCCAGCCTAAGCTTTGAACAATACCAGCAGCTGCGCCGCCAGCAGCTGATCCGGGAATACTGGCAAACCCAGTCGCAGGGGCTGGATGGCGAAAGCGCCGTAAGCAGCCGCAGCCTGATCCCCCCCATCTACACCAGCCCCATCATTGACCGCATCTTTGGGGGCAGCTTTGTCAATATCCGTCCCAATGGCTTTGTAAACCTTGATTTTGGAGGTGATTTTCAGCGGGTACAGAACCCGGCCATCCCCATTCGGGCGCAGCGGCAGTCGCAGTTCAACTTTGATCAGCAGATCAACATGAATGTGATTGGCCAGGTGGGCGAAAAGCTGGAGATCGCCGCCAACTTTGATAGTAACAACAGCTTTGATTTTGAAAACAACTTCCGTGTAGAATACACCGGCTTTCCGGAAGAGATCATAAAAAAAGTAGAGATTGGCAACGTAAACCTGCCGGTGCGCAACAGCCTGATGAGCGGCGCCCAAAGCCTGTTTGGGGTAAAAACCCAGCTGCAGTTTGGCAAGCTATTCGTAACGGGCGTAGCCACTACCCAGCGCGGCGAGAGCGATGTGATTGAGATAGAAGGGGGTTCCCGCAGCAATACCCTCAGCATCCGCGCCTCGGAGTACGATGCCAACCGGCACTTCTTCCTCTCGCACTTCTTCCGCAACCGCTACGGCATTGAGCAGGGGCAGTGGCTCAACAGCCTTCCGCAGGTTACCTCCGGGGTTAACATCACCCGTATGGAGGTCTACATCATCAACCGCAACCAGCAGACCGAGGGCCTGCGCAACGTGGCCGCCTTTGCCGATCTGGCCGAAACAAGCCTGGCCAATCCTGCAGGATCCACTACCCCTGCTACGAACGATGCCAATGACCTTTTTGCCAGAATCAGAGCCAATACCGACCTGCGCAGCGTAGATGAAGTAGACAGAGTGCTGCAGGGGCAGTTTGGCATGCAGAATAGCCGGGACTATGTCCTGATCAAAAGTGCCCGCAAGCTCAATGCCACGGAATTCTCTTACCATACCGAGCTGGGCTACATAAGCCTGAACCGGCAGCTGCAAAACGACGAAGCCCTGGCCGTAGCCTTTGAATATACCTACAACGGGCGCCGCTACCAGGTGGGCGAGCTTACCGAAAACTACCAGAACCGCCCCTCCAACGATGTGATCTTCCTGAAAATGCTGCGCTCCAACAATGTAGATACCCGCGCGCATGTATGGGAGCTGATGATGAAGAACATCTACTCGCTCAATGCCAACCAGGTAGCGCGCGAGGGCTTTCAGCTGCGGGTGGTGTACCGCGATGACCGCAGCGGCCTGGACCAGCCCAACCTGCAGGAAGGGGTAGACCGCCGGGGCGAACCGCTGCGCAACATCCCCATCATACGCCTGCTGGGCCTGGACCTGCTCAACCCCAACAACGACCGCCAGCCCGATGGCAACTTCGACTTTATAGAAGGGGTTACGATCAATCTGGACCGGGGCCTGATCATCTTTCCGGTAAAGGAGCCCTTTGGTGATCACCTGAGAGAGCAAATTGGAAGCGGCCAGCCCAGCATTACCAGTAAGTATGTATACGACACCCTCTACCGCACCACCCGCTACAATGCCGAGCTGGTGGCCGAGCAGAACAAGTACTTTCTGGAAGTAAAATACGCCGCCAGCTCTTCTACCGAGATCCCCCTGGATGGGATCAACATCGCTCCGGGCTCGGTGCGGGTCTTTGCCGGCAACACCCCCCTTACCGAAGGAGTCGATTATCAGGTAGATTATGATTTTGGCCGGGTACGCATCCTCAACGAGGGTATTGTGAACTCGGGCAGAAAGATCCGAATCTCCTACGAACGGGCCTCGCTGCTGAACTTTCAGACCCGGCGCTTTCTGGGCACCCATTTCGATTACCGCTTCAGCGACGATATCAGCCTGGGCGCCACCCTGCTTTACCTCAACGAGCTGCCCCTGATCAGCCGCGTGGGCATTGGGCAGGAACCGACCAAAAACACCAAATGGGGTCTGGATGCCAACATCCAGAAAGATAGCTACTTCCTGACCCGCATGCTGGATGCCCTGCCCCTGCTGCAGACCAAGGAAATGTCTACCATTACCTTTAATGCCGAGTTTGCCCAAATGCTGCCCGGCACCTCCAATGTGGTGAATGGCGAAGGCACCTCCTACATCGATGATTTTGAAACGGCCATTACCCCCTTCCGATTGGATGGGAATGTGTATGACTGGAAGCATGCCGCCACCCCCCTTACCAACGACAACCGCTTTACAAGCCCGAACAGCGAACTGGATTTTGCCTACAAGCGCGCCCGCCTGGCCTGGTACACCATTGACAACATCTTTTACCGCGAAGTAGACCGCAACCGCTATGCCCAGGGCCTGAGCAAAAGCGACATGGAAAATAACTATGTGCGGCAGGTGATCCCCCAGGAGCTTTTTAACCGCGATATCCGCAACCTGCAGCTCAACGAACCCATTTTTGACCTGGTGTATTACCCGGCCGAGCGGGGTCCCTATAACTACAATCCGGCCATCGGTCCCGGCGGAAGCCTCCCCAATCCTTCCCAAAACTGGGCCGGCATTACCCGCGCCCTGCCCGGCGATGTAGACTTTAACCGTACCAACATCGAGTACATCGAGTTCTGGATGATGGACCCCTTTATTACCGGTCCCAATGGCCGTAATGAGGCCTTCCGCAACCACACCATAGCCAATGAGGGCAGCGGTGGCCGCCTGGTCTTTAACCTGGGCAGCGTATCGGAGGATTATATCAAGGACAACCAGCATGGCTTTGAGAACGGCCTGCCGCCCGATGGCAACCTGGAAGGAAATGCCAATGTAACCCGTACCGACTGGGGCTATGTCACCAACCGCCAGTACCTCAACAACGCCTTTGACCTGAACGAATCGTCCCGCCGCTTTCAGGATGTAGGCATGGACGGCCTGCCCAACGAGCAGGAAGCTAATTTCTTCCGCGATGTGCTGGGCCCGGCCTTCCAGAATGTGCAGGATGACCCCTCCGGCGACAACTTCCGCAACTACGTAAGCGACGTCTACAACGGCACCAATGCCAATGTGCTGGAGCGCTATAAATACTTTAATAATGAAGAGGGAAATACCCCCCTGCTTAATACCAGCCAGGGGGTGGTGGCGCAGGGCAATCCCCGCCCCGATAATGAGGACCTAAACCGCGACAACACCATCAACGACCTGGAGCAGTACTACGAGTACTCCATCGACCTGCGGCCCAGCCGCATGCAGGTGGGTCAGAACTACATCGTTGACAAAAAAGTAACCCCGCCCAGCCAGGTAAACGGCGAGCAGGTAAGCTGGTACCTCTTTAGAGTACCCATCCGGGAGTTTACCGGCACCTATGGCGATCCGCAGGGCTTTGAGACTGTACGTTTTCTGCGTACCTACCTCACCGGCTTTACCGACCCCATTGCGCTGCGCTTTGCCAAAATGCAACTGGTAGGCAGCCAGTGGCGCCGCTACACCCAGGACCTGCGCAACGAAGGCCTCAATGTGGTAGGCGAAGAGGATTTCTCCAACTTCACCATCTCGGCCATAGGCTTTGAAGACAATGGGCAGAAGGAGGATATTGTATCTGACCCCACCACTGTGCCTTATGTGCTGCCGCCTAACTTTGTGCGGGACCGCGACATTACGGCCTACAACCAGGATGTGCGCCTCAACGAGCAGTCCATCCAGATGTGCATCGATGAGCTGCAGGACCGCGACTCCCGGGCCATCTTCAAGAACGTAGCCCTGGACCTGATCAACTACGGCTCTATAAAAATGCTGCTGCATGCCCATGCCCAGCAGGGAAGTTTTGTGCAGGATGGGGAAGTGACCGGCTTTCTGCGCATTGGCCCCGACTTTACCCAGAACTACTACGAGATCGAGATTCCCCTGACCATCACCCCACCCGGCAGCACGCTGGATACGGACATCTGGCCTGCGGAGAACGAGATCGATATTTCCATGGATGAGCTTTACAAGCTCAAATCGCTGCGCAACCGCCAGAATGTGTCGCAGGACCGTCGCTTTGCCGGCGTATCGGGCAAGCACAATATTTACGTAAAGGGCAACCCCCAGCTGAACGATGTGCGGGTGCTGATGATTGGGGTGCGCAATCCGGAAGGCGGCACCGACATGAGCCCCAAATCGGTATGCGTATGGGCCAACGAGCTGCGGGTAGCCAACTTTGACCGTACCGCCGGCTGGGCAACCAATGCCCGCCTCAACACCAAGCTGGCCGATGTGGCCAACGTAACGGCCTCTACCCGCTACAGCTCCGTAGGCTATGGCGATATCTCCCAGCGGGTAAACCAGCGCAGCCGGGACGAGAACCTGAGCTATGATATTGCCGCCAATGTGGCCCTGGAGAAATTCCTGCCCGAGCGCTCCCGCCTGGTGGTGCCCATGTTTGTCTCCTACGAGCGCAACATCAGCACCCCTTACTTTGATCCGGCCAGTGAAGACGTACCCCTGGATGCCGCCCTTTTGGCCTTTGAATCGCCCCGGGAGCGCGCCTATTACCGCATGATTGCCCAGCAACGGGCCACCCGCCGCAGCCTTAACTTTACCAATGTGCGCCTCACCCGACGGGAAGGGGATGATACCCCTACCCCCTTTGATCTTTCTAACTTCTCGCTCACCTACGCTTTTAGCGAGGTGCTCAGCAGCAGCTGGGAGATCGCCAGCTTTGTGCAGCGCAACTACAAGGGTGCCGTTGGCTACAACTACCAGCCCAAGGTGACCCCCTTTACGCCCTTTGCCAACAGCCAGCGCCTCAACTCGCCCTGGCTGCTCTGGCTCAAGGATTTTAACATCTCGCCCAAGCCCTCCAACGTTTCGGTGCGCTGGGACCTGGACCGCTACTTTACCCGCAACCAGTACCGCGGAGATGATCTGCTGCCAAGCCTCAACAACATCCAGTTTCAAAAGGCCTTTACCTTTAACCGCCTCTACACCCTGCGCTGGAACCTCACCAATGCCCTTGTGCTGGACTACAACGCCCGGGCCAATGCCATTATCGATGAGCCCGATGGCGATATCAATACCGAAGAAAAACGGCAGGTAGTACTGGATAACCTGGCCGATCTGGGCCGGATGAAAAACTTTGACCAGATCATTGCCGCCACCTATCGCCTGCCCTTTGATAAAATACCCCTCACAAGCTGGATCAATGCCGATGCCCGCTACGAGGTAAACTATTCCTGGACGGCCGGCTCCTTCTCTACCACGCAGGAAGATAACCAGCTGGAGCGTTTTGGCAACCTGATCCAGAACCGCCGCACCGGCGGCCTTACCGGCAAGGTTGACCTGGTGCGCCTTTACAACCAGTCGCCTTACCTCAAGCGTATAAACGATGCCCGTCAGGCACAGGCCCGTCCCAACCAGCCGCAACCCCAGCGACGCCCGCAGGCCACCCAGCCAGAAGGCGCACAGCCGGAAGAAGAAAAGCGTGGCGAGCCCTCTAAATTTGTGCAGGGGGTAGTGCGCGGCCTGATGGCCGTACGGGGCGTTACCTTTAACGCCACCCAAAGCCAGGGCACCATGCTGCCGGGCTTCAGGCCCCGCTCCTTCCTCTTTGGGCTCGACTCGGGTTTTGTAGCCCCAGGCGTAGGCTTTTTGCTGGGCAGCCAGGACCCCAACATCCGCTACCGGGCTGCTGAAAACGGCTGGCTGGTGACCTCTCCGGAGCTTACCACCCCCTTTACCCAAACCAACACCATCAGCTATGATCTGAGGGCCGATGTGCAGCCCATTACCGATCTGCGCATACAGGTAGATGTGCGCAAGGAAAAGAATGCCAATTACCAGGAGATCTTCCGCCAGGATTCCCTTACCCGGCAGTATAGCTCCCTTACCCCTGCCCGGCGGGGCAGCTACAGCATCTCCTTCCTGTCCATCGGCACGGCTTTTGGCGATAAGGAGGGCGAAGGGGGCTCGGCCGCTTTTAACCGCTTTGCCGCCTACCGCCAGCAGATCATGGAGCGCCTGGGCCCCGATTACCAGGGCAACTCACAGGATGTGCTCATCCCGGCCTTTCTGGCGGCCTATAGCGGGCAGGACCCCAACCGGGTAAAGCTATCGCCCTTCCCCAGCATTCCGCTGCCCAACTGGCGGCTGGACTATGCCGGCCTTGGCAAAGTAAAAGCGCTACAGAAATGGTTTACGTCCATTGCCCTGCAGCACAGCTACGTATCGCGCTATACGGTAAATAACTACAGCAGCTCCCTGGCCTATGGCGATGAGCTGGGCGCCGACATTCTGGAGCTCAACAACCGCATAGAAGACTATACTTCGGCCGACAACCTGCTACTGGATCCCCTGAGCGACAACATGCGCCTGCCCAAGTACATTGCCAACCAGGTGGTGATCTCCGAAAAATTCGCACCCCTCATAGGAGTAAACCTGCGCACCAAAACCCGCATGACCCTGCAGATGAGCTACAACCGGGAGCGTAACCTGGGGCTGGATATGGCCAATACCCAGGTAACCGAGCTCAAGAGTGAGGATGTGCGCTTCGACATTGGCTATACCACCAAAAACTTTAAGATCCCCTTCCGCATCAAAGGGCGGGAAACCACGCTTAAGAATGACATCACCTTCCGCATGGGGGTTACCGTGCGCGATACCCGTACGGTGCAGCGCCGTCTGGACGAGCCCGATGATGTAACCAATGGCAACATTAACTTTCAGCTTAACCCTACCATCGACTACATCATCAACCAGCAGCTAAGCACCCAGCTCTACTTCCGCCGCAATGTAAACGAGCCCCACGTGCTCAATTCTTACCCCTCCAGCAATACGGCCTTTGGGGTGCAGCTGCGCTATAATATTACCCAATAAGCTTTTGCATAATCAGAAAGAGGTGTATTTTTGGCACTCTTAAACACAGAAACTATGCAATTTCCTGAAGAGCTGCGCTATACCAAAGACCACGAGTGGATTCGTCTGGAGGGTGATCTTGCAACCGTAGGCATCACAGAATTTGCGCAGCGGGAGCTGGGCGATATTGTGTATGTTGAGATTGAAACCCAGGGCGAAACCGTAGCGCATGGTGAGGTATTTGGTACCGTAGAAGCCGTAAAAACGGTATCGGACCTGTTTATGCCTGCCAGTGGTACCATTGAAGAAGTAAACGAGGCCCTGCAGTCCGAGCCGGAGCTGGTCAACAGCGACCCCTATGGCCAGGGCTGGATGATCCGCATTCGCCTGGAGAACAAAGCCGATTATGACAGCCTGCTGTCGGCGCAGGAGTATGCAGAACTGGTAGGCCAGTAAGCTACCCCTTAGGCCTGCCGGCTGCATGTTTCTTCGCTACAACTTATTTACCCTTTGCTGGATACTGCTTATCCTGCTGCTGACCCTTGCCCCCGGATCGGCCATACCGGTAACCAGCCTGTGGTGGGCAGAGCTGATCAGCATTGATAAGGTAGTGCACTTTCTGATCTTTGCCGTGCTGGTACTGCTGATGATTGTGGGCTTTACCAAACAGTATACCTATGCGTTTGTGCGAAAACATGCCGTACCGCTTGCCCTGGCCGTAAGCATTGGCTATGGCATTCTTATTGAGGTACTTCAGATGTCCATCCCGGGACGTTATTTGGAATTTATGGACCTGGTAGCCAATTCTATTGGGTGTTTTCTGGGATATGGAATCTTTTATCTCGTATATAAACTTTGAAAGACTTGCACTTTTTGGCATTTCTTTCGTTATTTCAATAATTGGTGCAAAATCTCTTTTTTACTGCAGCCTATGGAACCTAAAAAGAATCCGAAGTACGATCTAAGCCGCAAGTCAACGCTTTTCTTCAACATTGGGTTGGTGATCAGCTTGCTGATGGTGGTCGTAGCCTTCGAATGGAAAAGTTATGATGAAGTTGCCGACCTGAGCGGGTATGTAGGCGACGACGACATTGAGATCCTGGACATTCCCATCACGGAGCAGCCACCTCCGCCACCCCCTCAGGAAGTGCCCAAAGAACTGGAGATCATTGAGGTAGAAGACGAAGAGGAAGTGGAAGATGAGCCCCCTATTCAGGACATGGCCGACATCGAAACCGAATCAGTAATTGAAACCCCGGTGATTGTGGCCCCTCCGGTAAAGAAAGAGGTTGTGCAGGAGATCTTCGACATTGTGGAAGAAGAAGCACAACCCCGGGGCGGCATGCAGGCTTTCTATGAATTCCTGGGCAAGAACATCGACTACCCCCGTCAGGCCGTGCGTCTGAGCATTGAGGGTACTGCCTACGTTCGCTTCGTAATTGACGAGCAGGGCAATGTAGAGTCTGCCGAGGTAGTAGAAGGCCGGGAGCTGGGCTACGGCCTGGATGAAGAAGCCATCCGCGTAATTAAGCTCACCAAGTGGACCCCTGGCAAACAGCGGGGCCGTGCGGTAAAGCAGCGCAAAATTCTTCCCGTAAAATTCAAACTACAGAAGTAACATAACGCACTGTAGCGGAAATAGAAAAGCCTGACTCAAAGCGAGTCAGGCTTTTTCTTTTGTGTGAAGAGGATTTACTGCTAGTATTCTATACGGGCTGCAGCAAAAAAGTTATACGAAATGCCAAATTTTTTCGTTAAATTCTGAACCAGGCCAGAATTTCCTTTCAACATATAACCTTTCCGCCTATGCAATCCACTGAAAAACCAAAACAAAAGACCTATCGCCAGGGAAGCGGACTTTATTTTTCCGCAGGCCTGCTCCTGAGCATGGTGCTGATTATCACTGCCTTTGAGTGGAAATCGGCGTATCAGATCATTGATACGCCTATTGTACTTATTGAGGAGCCTCTCTCGGAAGATGACTTTAAACCGGTGGTCCTACCTGCCGTACCAAGCCCGCCAAGGCAAAGCCCTAACATTGAAGAGGTACCTGAGATCACACCCACAATGGAGGAGCCTCCCATAGAGCCCCTGCTTCCGGATGATGAGGAGCCGGAGGTGAACCCTTTGGAGGGGCTGTTTACCGAGGGAAACCCCTTTGGGGTTGAGACCCCGCCAACGGCCGAGGTGATCAACCGGGAGGCTGCACCGGTAGATGGCTATAAGGATTTCTATGACTACCTCCACAAGAACCTGCGGGTGCCCGAGCACCTGCTGGATCAGCGGGGAGAAACCCGCATAGTGATTTCCTTTGTGGTAGATACTGATGGACGCATCACTGATATCTCACTGGCCGAAGGCTCTGACAAAGAGCTGGAGCGGCAGGTAAAACGCCTGCTGGAGAAAGGGCCCGCCTGGGCGCCCGCCTGGCAGCACGATCGCAAGGTGCGGGTGCGCAAGGCCCTACCAATTGTTATTAAAACAAATCGCTAGGCACAACGCCGGCTAGCATAAAAAGAGGGCCTCCCTATGCAAGGAGGCCCTCTTTCATTAATTCCCTGTTATGGATGAGCCAGCACAGCCCGGCCGGCTTACAGGATATTCAGGCTCTGTTCCTTGATCTTCTCCAGCTCTTCCTTCATTTGCACCACCAGCAGCTGCACCGTGGCATCATTGGCCTTGGAGCCGATGGTGTTGATCTCCCGGCCAATCTCCTGGCCCAGAAAGCCCAGCTTTTTACCATTGGAGTCGGCCGATTTCAGGGTTTGCTCAAAGTAGTTGAGGTGCGTACGCAGGCGCACTTTTTCTTCGCTGATGTCCAGCTTTTCAATGTAGAAGAACATCTCCTGCTCCAGACGGTTGCGGTCCAGTTTCTCCAGAGACATCAGCTCCTCCATTTTTTTCTCCAGCCGCTCCCGGATGCTGGCAATGCGCTCGCCATCTTTCTTCTCTACCTCCTGCAGCAGGCGGCTGATCTCGCTGGCATAGCCATGCAGCTTCATGCGCAGGGCATCTCCCTCCCGGGCCCTGAAGACATCGCACTGCTTTACCGCCATTCGGATGGTCTCGTGCATGAGCTGCCACTCCTCCTCCCCTACCTCGGTTACGGGTGAACCGGCCACCTCGGGCTGCTGCAGGGCCAGGCGAAATAGATCATCATGGCTGGCGCCTACACTATCGGCCAGCTGCTGCAAGGTGCTATAGTAGTATGCAAAAAGCTCCTTGTTGTAATCTACATGCGTGCTGGACTGGCCCAGATGCTGCACCTCCACCACTACATTGGCCTTGCCGCGTACCAGCAGGTGGCTGAGCAGGTTGCGCACTTCCATTTCGGCATCGGAGTAGGCTTTGGGCAGGCGCAGGTTCAGCTCCAGGTATTTGGAGTTAAGGGTTTTTACCTCTGCGGTAATAAGTACGTTGTTGATTTCGGCCTGGGCTTTCCCATAGCCGGTCATTGATTTTAGCATGCGATCAGGTTGCGTTCAGAATGCGGTGCTTATCCCACAAAACTACTATTTATTTTGCTTACTTCTGTGCTGGAACTGCAGCTGTTGTTCAATTTACACCATCCCCCCATACAGTCAAAAGCCGGCTTTGAGCCGGCTTTTTTTATGTTGCTTAGAAATCAAATCCCAGGGTCAGGTAATACCTGGCTTTGCCCGATTCATAATCTTCTACCGGCCAGGCCACATCAAATTTGGCATAGTAGCCCAGCAGTACGGTACGCATGCCGGCACCATAGCCCGAGAGCCAGGGGTTGCGGTAATCGATCACCACAATATCAAAGCCGCTGCCCGTATCTGGAATTGGCCGGGTATTTACACTATTGGTTCTGTAGAAGGGCGGCTTGCCCGACCAGGACGAGCCAATGTCAAAGAAGCCTGTAAACTGCAGATTACGGAAAAAATTAGAGGAAATAGGACCTCTATAGAAGTACTGCACCAGCGGAATGCGCAGCTCCAGGTTTAACAGGAGGGCATTGGTACCATACTGGGCGTTGTAATTAAAGCCGCGCATAGGGGTTACATACTCGTGGAAGAGCAGGTTGCGATCATCCTGATGGCGGAAACGGTTAGGATCGCTGGGCTGGTAGAAGGGGTCAAGGGGGTTGTTTTGCCGGCTGGTGCTGTTAAAGATCCAGTTGTCCATGCCGCCCATGATAAAGAGTGGCTGATTGGAGCCGGTAAAGCGTCCATAATAGGCCCTGGCCGCCAGCGTAATCTCCCGGCTGATGGGCTGGTAATGCCGAATTTCGGCCGAGAGTTTGCCAAAGCTCATCTGTGATTCGGCCACTCCCAGCATATGCTCATAGCCCATTTTGGCACGGGTACCCCTAAAGAGGTTAAAGCCCTTAACCAGCGTATTGTCATATACAAACTGCAGGTGGCCACCCCCATAAATGGTATTGGCCCGGGTAGTGCTCAGGCCGCCGGTGCTGCTGGTAGGGTCTACAGCCGGCAGGTAGGTGGTGGTGGCTACGGTAGGCCCGCCCTCCAGGCGGCTGCTGATGGAGAAGGGGTACGACATGCTCACCCGCCCCTTATTGAGCACAAACTTATCTTTTTCCACCCCGGGCAGCGGGCGCAGCACCACGCGCCGGTCTACACGCACGCGCCAGTCAATGAGGTTTTTCAGGTACTGATACTCCATAAAGAGATCGCCGCTGCGGTCCAGCCGGGCGAACACCCCGGCATAGATCTTATGATTTTCCAGCAGGTCGTTCAGCTCCCCCTCGATCACAAATCCCAGGGCGCCGGCCCCAATACTGGCCCGCAGGGGGTCAAAGGCAATAGAGGTCACCAGGTTATTGATCATAAAGCGAGGCTCCATCTGAAAAGGCCCTTGTATGGGTTCCTTGCGGCGTGTTTGCCGGTAGGCGCTCAAGAAGGATGCGGTGCGGCGCTCGGGCTGCTGCTGGTTGGCGGCCGGATCGGCCGTACGCGGCGAGCTTGGGCTGGCAGAAGGCTCAAACACATAATTGTCGGTGTTGATCAGGCCGGGCTCCTCGGGCTCGGCTGCGGGCTGCCGGGTCTGGGTGGTATCCTGAGGCGTGAGGGCTGGCTGGCCGGCCAGCGTATCACGGGGCTGTGTGGGTTGAGCCAGGCTATCCTGTGCCGTAGCGGGGGTTTGTCTGGTACCTGGCCGCTGTGGCTGGGTGGTCTGCCCCTGCAGGCGACTCTGGTAATACTGGCGGGTTTGCAAAATGCCCTGCCGGCGGGTAGCCTTAGTAAAGCGGTTGGCGGCCAGATCCATACCCGGAATGTAGTGTACGCGCTCACTGCCTTCGCGCAGGGCTACAAAGGCCAGTCCGCGGGTGCTGGTATTCAGTGAATAATCCAGGATGCTGGTGTAATAATTGGTAAGCTGGTTCAGCAGACTATCCTGCAGGTTGTAGCGAAACAGGTTGGTAATGCCCCGCTGATCGCTCAGAAAATAAATATTGCCCTGCCCATCTGCGGTAGGCATATAATTTTTGCCCAGCGAATTGGTCACCCGGGTAAGCACATTGCCGGTGGTATCTACATTAAAAATAAAGAGGTTGTAGGTATCAGAGATATCGCTAAGGGGTACCGTCTGGCGCCGGTTAAGTGTATCGGTGGTGCGGTTGGAGCTGAACAGAATGTTGTTGGAGCCGGGGATAAAGGTAGGGGTTACATCATCGAAACCGTCGTTGGTTACGGCCGTAAGGGAGCGGCGCTGCAGGCTGTAGAGGTAGATATCGTTGCGCCCTTCTTTTTCAGCGCTTAAGGCTACTACCCGCCCGTTTGGCGAAAAGGCAAAGCTGTTTACCTGGCTGATCTTACCAATGGTCTGGCGCTCATGGCGCTCATTGAGCACATTTACCAGGTAAAGGGTATAGAGCCCCTTGCGCACACTCATAACCCCCAGGTGGGTGCTGTCCTGCCAGTCTACCAGCGGTATGGTATCGTCGGTCTGCTGGTCCAGCACCCGGTAGCCGGTTTTTAGTACGGTGCGTATTTTGCCACTTTCCAGCTCTTTGATCTTGATGCTGTAGCGGCCTCTGAAATTTTCGGTATAGGCCAGGTAGCGTCCGTTAGGGCTTAGCGATACACTGTTGTGCAGCTGCAGGCCCGAGCGTTTTTCTGTTACAACAGAGGCCTCCTCGGGCACTGTGTAATCGCTTAGGGCATCCTGGGCATTGGAGAGGTAATAGGTTTGCCAGTTGTTGAGAAACTGCCGGAAGGGCATGCCCAGCGTATTGGCAATGGCCATTTCTTCATTGCGGATGATGCGCGTATAGTTGAGAATGTTTGAGATGTTGGAGCGGCCGTGTTTCTCGGCAATGTAGGTCCAGATGGACTGGCCGATGAGGGCAGCCTGCTGGCCCTGCAGTTTATTGAGGCGGGACGCCCGGCCATCCAGAAATTCATCCCGCAGGTAATCGTCCATAGGCATGCCCCAGCCATAGGCCACATAGCGGGCGGCGCCCTCCAGAAACCACTCGGGCAGGCTCATCAGGTAAGTATTCTGAAAAATATCGGAAAGGCTGCCCCCAAACATCATGTCCATGAGCAGCATGCCCGATACGCGCAGCACCAGCTCGCTTTTAAACTCCTGCAGTGTACCGGGAAAGGCAATCTCTACCTGCGATTTTACAAAATTGGTCTGCCCGCCTACGGTAAAGGGGTTCTCGTTTACGCCCACATTGCTTTGCTGCATATCGGCCATGGAGTTGTAGAGAAACACCTTGGTCTTGGAATAGGGCGCATAGCCCAGCACATCGGTGATGCGGTCATACTCATCCTCAATGTAGCGGGCCGTAAGCTTGGCCAGCTCCTGCCCGTCGTCGTAAAAGTAAATATCGAAATTGCTGGTGCTGTAGAGGCGCCAGTTAAATTCTTTATGCTGCAGACGGTTCTTGCCAAAAGTAGCTTTGGTAAGTTGTGCCGGCGATGCAAAGGGGAGCAGCAGACAGGATAGCGCCAGCAGCGTACGGGTAAAAATAGACATAGGCCTTATCTGGAGGGCAAGTGTTCTAATATAACGAATAAAACCGCTTAATACTTATTTCTGTTGCCAGTTCTGTACCATTTTTCAGGTGATCAGCCAACAATTCTGCACAATAGGGAGCCAGGCTAACGCCCTTGGTACCTAATCCATTAAAAACATAGAGTCCGGGCAGCTCCGGATGGGCGCCCAGCACCGGCCTGCGGTCTTTGGTAGCCGGCCGAATGCCCACCTGCTGCTCCAGCACCTGCCAGGGCATGGCTACCAGCGCCCCCAGCTTTTCTTCTATCTCGGCCCGGCCTCTGGGGTCGGGCTCCAGGCTCAGGTCCTGATGGTTGTAAGTAGAGCCTGCCCGGTAGCGCCCACCGCCCAGGGGCACCATAAACACCCCCCGGTTGGGGATAAAGGGAAACTCCTCCCCGGTCTGCAGCAGCAGCACATCGCCCTTTACCGGCCGCAGCGGCAGCCACTGCCAGTAGCGGCTCTGCAGCTGGGCGGTGCCGGTACAATATACCAGCTTATCGGCCTCAACATCCCGATACCGTACCCCCTGGGGCAGTAGCTCCAGCTCCTCTTCGGCAAAGGCATCGGCCCTAAAGGCGCCCTGTTGCTGCAGGTAAGCCCGCCAGCTATCCAGCAGCAGCGGAATGTCCAGCCAGCCGGTTTGCCTGAGCATAAGGCCCCCAAAGGGGTTGATCAGCTGGGGACTATGGATTGGCCCGTCTTCTATGCGCTCGATGTAGGGGGCATAGGCCGGATCGCTCCAGCGGCCGTGCCAGTCGTTCTTTTCGGCAATGGACACAAAGGGGCGGTAGAGTGGCATGGGGTGCAAAAAGCGCTGGCCGGTAAGCTCCTCCAGCGCCTGGTAGGCCTGCTCTACCAGGGGAAAAAGCCGGTCGGCCCACCAGGTCTTGACCATCTGCCGTCCGGTAATGGGGTTGTACAGGCCGGCAGCAATGCGGCTTGAGGCGGTAAGCTGCGGCTGATCAAGCACCAGCACGCTCAGCCCCCGCTGGCGTAACTGGTACGACAGCAAGGTTCCGGCCAGGCCCTGGCCAATCAGCAGCACATCTACCTTCATAGGGCGAAAGAAAACAATTAAGGGTGGTAAATAGTCAAAATTAAGTACATTTTTGCAAAAAACGAGCCGCATGATCCAGGTACAAAGCTTTACCTTCAATCCCTTTGCCGAAAACACCTTTGTGCTCTATGATGACGAAAGCCTGGAGGCCGCCATCATCGATCCGGGCTGCTACGAGCCTGAGGAGCAGGAGCAGCTGCAGGCTTTTATTGAGCAAAAAGGCCTTACCCCCACCCTGCTGCTCAATACGCACTGCCACATTGATCATGTGCTGGGCAACTGGTTTGTGAAAAAGACCTGGAAGCTCCCCCTGCAGATTCACCGGCTGGATGAGCAGGTGCTGCGCGCTGTGCCTACCTATGCCCCCATGTACGGTTTCTCCCGCTACCAGCCCACCGAGGCCGATGCCTACCTGGAGGAAGGACAGGAGCTAAAACTGGGCGCCCACGCACTCAGCATCTTGTTTGTACCGGGCCATGCCCCCGGCCATGTAGTGTTCTGGCAGCAGGAGCAAAAATTCTGTATTGGGGGAGATTGCCTGTTTAATGGCAGCATTGGCCGCACCGACCTGCCCGGCGGCGACCATGATACCCTCATCAAAAATATTCGGGAAAAGCTGTTTACCCTGCCCGACGATACCACCGTGTACTGCGGCCATGGCCCTGCCACCAGCATCGGCCATGAAAAAAAGCACAATCCCTTCTTTTAACCCCCCTAGTCAGTGAGCATACGCCATTACATTCCCAATGCCCTTACGTGCAGCAACCTGGTGTGCGGCTGCCTGGGCCTGGTAGCCGTGCTGGAAGGCAAGCTGATCTGGGCCCCTTACCTGATCTGGCTGGCCGGCCTGTTTGATTTTCTGGATGGCTTTGCCGCCCGCCAGCTGAAGGTAAGCTCTCCCATAGGGGGTGAGCTAGACTCCCTGGCCGATATGGTAACCTTTGGCGTGCTGCCTTCCATGCTCCTGTTTGTGATGCTGCGGGAGCCAAACCTGGCCGGACTGGAGATGGCGGGTATTGATATGGCTAGCTGGGACCTGCCTGGCATGACGATGCCCGGCTGGGTGCCCTACCTGGCCTTTGTGGTAGCTGTTTTCTCGGCCCTGCGCCTGGCCAAATTCAATGTAGATACGCGCCAGACCACCAGCTTTATAGGGGTGCCAACGCCGGCCAATGCGCTGCTCATCAGTTCCTTTCCACTCATTGTGCAGCAGCAGCCCGACTGGAGCTTTATCTGGCACCCGGCCTTTCTGCTGGCCGTAGCCTTTGGTATGTCGTTTTTGCTGGTAGCCGAAATTCCCCTCTTTGCCCTTAAATTCAAGGACTTTAGCTGGCAGGGCAACCGCATCAAATATATCTTTCTGCTGCTTTCGGTGCTATTGATAATTTTCTTCAAATTTGTGGCAATCCCGCTCATTATTTTACTGTACGTTTTTCTATCCCTGCTCACAAAAGAGCCGGAAGTTGTGCGCTGAGCGTCGACAAGCTGCTGCCACTATACAATACCCCCTGCCCCGGGGCGTTGAAACAGGCAGTACCCCGGCCGGGGAACCACTGCGGCACAACTGCCGTTTTACCACTAGTCCTGTAAAACAGTCTATGCCCTGGCGAGTACTCTTTCTCCTCATTTGCTGCCTCTGCCTCAGCGTGCCCCTTGTAGCGCAGCAGCAGAGTATTCTGGCAGAAGGGAGCTGGTACCGGCTGGGCGTTACCGAATCCGGCGTTTACCGCCTATCCACCACCTATCTGCGTCAGCATGGCATTTTGCCCGAAGGGGCCGATCCGCGCCTGCTGCAGATCCGGGGCTGGGGTGGCGGCATGCTGCCCGAACCCATTGCCAGCCCCCGCCCGCAGGACCTGCCCCAACTGGCTATTGAGGTGCAGGGCGAAGAAAAGGGCCGGCTGAGCGAGGGTGATTTTGTACTCTTCTACGCCCAGGGACCTGATCTTCTGCAATACGATCCCGGCAGCGGCTGGTATACCCATCAAAAGAATATCTATTCCGATACAGCCTACTACTTTATCGGCCTGGGGCCTGAGCCCGGCCTGCGCATCGGCCAGTTACCAAACCTGGGCCACAGCCTGCCGCTTATTACCAGCCATGAAGGTGTAGACGTCTACGAAAAAGACGAGGTAAACCTGATTCAGTCGGGCCGCCGCTGGTTTAGCGATGGCTTTGGCTACACCCCCAGCCGCAGCTATACCACCCGCCTGCAGGAACTTACGGCCGGCACCCTGCGCCTGCAAACGGTCTTTGTCAATGCCCATGAAAGTGCGGTTACCTTTAGTGTGCGCCTGGCCGGCCAGCCTGTGCAAAGCCTGCAGCTGCGGGGTGTAGATCCCTACCAGTATGCCAATAAGGGCTGGATTGGAGAAGAAAAGACCCAGATTGCCAGCAGCTCGCTACCGGCTGCAACCTCTCCCCTACCCCTTGAAATTTCCCTGACCGGCAGCACCAGCGGCAACCGGGCCTACCTGGACTATTACCTCCTGCAGGCCCCCGTTCGCCTGCGCTACCGCGCTGCCCCCCTGCACTTTCTGGCGCCTCAAAGCCTGCAGCACCCCAGCGTTACCTATCAGCTGGCCGATGCTCCGGCCGGCCTGCGGGTGTGGGACATCACCAGCCCAGAGGCCCCTATGCTGCAGCACAGCAGCCAGCAGGGGGGAGCACTCCTGTTTGGCGCCGCCAGCAGCCAGCTGCGCAGCTATATTGCTTTTGCGCCCGCCACTGCGCCGGAGCCCCGCTTTGCGGGCAGAATTGCCAATCAAAACCTGCGGGCCGATCTGCAGCCCGAGCTGGTGATCATCAGCCACCCCAGCCTGCTGGCAGAGGCCCGGCGCCTGGCGGCCTTTCGGCAAAGCCACGATGGGCTGAGCACCAAGGTGGTTACGCCTCAGCAGGTCTACAACGAGTTTTCTTCGGGCCGGCAGGATGTTACCGCCATCCGGGATTATATGCGCCACCTCTATGTGCAGGGCGGGGGCCGGCTGCGCTACCTGCTGCTCTTTGGCAAGGGCTATTATGATTACAAGGGCCGCACCCCCCAGAACTACAACCTGGTGCCCCTGTACGAGTCCTACAACTCTACCCACCCCATCAGCAGCTGGGCATCCGATGATTTTTATGGCTTTCTGGAAGATGGGGAGGGAGATTGGGTGGAAAGTGAAAGTGGCAACCAGTCACTGGAGATTGGCATTGGCCGACTGCCCGTAATCACCCCCGCCGAAGCCAAAGAGGTGGTGGACAAACTGATTGCCTACAGCAGCGAGCCTTCCGGGCTGGGCGGCTGGCGGCAGCGCATTCTGTTTGTAGCCGATGACGATGACGGCAATGTGCACCAGCTGGATGCCGAGCGGCTCTCCCGCCTGGCTCAGGGGGCCTCTACCCCCTTTAACCTGCGCAAGCTCTATCTTGATGCCTTCCCTAAGCTGATCACCCCCAATAGCCAGACGGCACCTGCTGCCCGCGATGCCCTGCTGCAGGCACTGGATCAGGGCGCCCTGATTGTGAACTATACCGGGCATGGCAGCCGGGACTTTTGGGCCGCCGAGCGCATCTTTTCCAAAAGCCTGGCCGAAGGACTGAAAAACAAGGACCGCCTGCCGCTGATTGTGACCGCCACCTGCGAGTTTGGCCTGCACGATGGGCCCATTCGCTCCGGTGCCGAAGCGCTGCTGCTCAATCCCCGGGGGGGCGCCATTGGCCTGCTCACCACCTCCCGCCCGGTGTTTTCGCATACCAATTTTCAGATCAACAGCGCCTTCTATGCCAATGCACTGCCACAGAAAGCCAGCGAGCAACTGCGCCTGGGCGATATCATGCGCCGCACCAAAAATGAGGGGGTACCCGGCAGTGGCATTAACAACCGCAACTTTGTGTTGCTGGGCGACCCCTCCCTGCAGCTGGCTTATCCGCGCCAGCCGGCAGTAGTTACGGCCATCAGCAGTGCCAGTGGCGCTACCGATACGCTCAGAGCCTATGAAGAGCTCCTGATTACGGGCAGCATCCTGCGGGCCGACAGCAGCCTGGATGAAAACTTTACCGGCAGCCTGCTGGCTACGGTGTATGATAAAAGTGATGAGTTGAGCACCCTTGGCCAGACGGCACCCCCCATACAGTACACCCAGCGCCAGAATGTGCTCTTCAGGGGTGAAACCCGGGTAACGGCAGGCCGCTTCAGCATTGCCATGGTGGTGCCCAAAAACATTCGCTATGAGCTGGGAGCCGGCCGCATTGAGCTCTATGCCACCCATGCCGATGGCAGGCGCGATGCCGGCGGCGCTATTGAAACCATCCTGGTGGGGGGCAGCGCTCCTGCCTTTACCCCTGACCGTACGCCCCCCAGCATTCAGCTGTACCTGAATGACACCACCTTTGTATCCGGCAATCCGGTAGGAAGAGAGGCCCTGCTGCTGGCACGTCTGCAGGATCTCAACGGCATTAGTATTTCCTATACCGGCATGGGCCAAAACCTGGAAGCGGTGCTGAACGATACCCTTACTTGGGTACTGAATGACTATTACACCAGTGTAGGGGGCGATTATCGGCAGGGCTGGGTGCGCTTTCCGCTGCAGAAGCTGCAGCCCGGCCAGCAGCAGCTGCGCCTGCGGGCCTGGGATACCCACGGGAATATGCAGGAAGCCGAACTCAGCTTTTTTGTGCCGGCAGCAGACAAAATCACCATTAGCCGGTTACACAATTATCCCAATCCGTTTACGGACCAGACAACCTTTGTTGTAACCCATAACCGGGCCGGAGATGCACTGGAAGCTACCTTATTTTTGTACGGGCCCGATGGCCGCCTGCAGCGCCGCTTCAGCCAGCAGCTTGGCTCCGCCACCGGCACCCTGGAGCTGGCCTGGGACAGCAGGGGGGAAAATTTAACCCCGGGTTTATACGTAATGAAGGTGCTGCTGCGTTCCCTTAGCGACGGCAGCGTAGCAGAAAAGGCAGAAAAATTGGTGATTCAACAGTAATCGTTATTTCTTTCTTATATTTAAGCCGGTATAGCAACATGAACGAGATCATGCGTAAGATCTTTTTAGCATTTATTTTTAGCCTTTCGGCCAGTTCGCTTTTTGCTCAAGTGCAGAATCCGTCGTTAGGTCAGCTCGAGGACAGTAACCCCATTATCACCGCAGTTCCCTTTCTGATGATTGCTCCGGATGCCCGCAGCGGCGGCATGGGCGATGTAGGCGGCGCCATTTCTCCCGATGCCAATTCCATGCACTGGAATATCGGCAAGATGGCCTTCATCGAAAATAATTTTGGCGCCTCCCTCTCTTACACCCCCTGGCTGGGCAAGATTGTGGATGACATGAACATTGCCTACCTGGCGCTTTACTACAAACTGGACGATCTGCAGGCCATTTCCGGCAGCCTGCGCTATTTTGACCTGGGTGATATTACCTTCACCGATGAAAATAACCAGATCATCCGCCCCTACAATCCGCAGGAGTATGCCTTTGATCTGAGCTACTCCCGCAAGCTGTCCGACAAGCTGGGCATAGGGGTAACCGGCCGCTTTATTCACTCCAACCTTACCGGCGATGGGGTGAACGGATTGGATACCAAGCCCGGCAACAGCCTTGCAGCCGATATTGGCCTGTACTATACGTCTGATCTGGCAGTAGGCGCCCGCCAGGGTTCGCTGGCCTTTGCTGCGGTGGTTTCCAACATTGGCAACAAGATCTCTTATCTGGACGAAAGCACCGAAAACTTCATCCCTACCAACCTGCGCTTGGGCACTGCCTACACCGCCTCGCTTGACCCCTACAACAAGATAACCCTTGCCGTAGACCTGAACAAGCTGCTGGTACCCACCCCTCCCACCGACCCCAACCGCTCACTGGTAAGCGGTATTTTCACCTCCTTTAGCGATGCCCCCGGCGGCTTTAGCGAAGAGGCAAAGGAAGTTAACATAGCCTCCGGCCTGGAGTACTGGTACAATGATCTGTTTGCTGCCCGCACCGGCTACTTCTGGGAGCATGGTGAGAAAGGCGGCCGTCAGTTCTTTACCCTGGGCGTAGGGCTGCGCTACCAGGTATTCAGCATGGACTTTGCCTACCTGATTCCCCAACAGCAGCAACATCCCCTGGCCGAAACCCTGCGCTTTACGCTGGGTGTAAATTTTGGAGGCGACAACTAAACCGAACACCCCCTTTGGCGGTAGTTCTACTATGCTAGATCGTAAAAGCCCACCCCCTTTTCAGAAAGTACAGCACATACAGCTACCCCAGGTAGAGCGGCACCAGCTCTCCGGCGGCATGCCGGTGCATGTGATCAATGCCGGCAAACAGCCTGTGCTGCGGCTGGAGTTCATCATCAAGAATGGTGCAGTGAGTGAGCAGGTGCTGGGGCAGTCGTTTTTTGCCACCAAAATGCTTACCGAAGGCGCCGGCCCGTACTCGTCTAAAGAAATTGCCAATATACTGGATGCACATGGCGCCCATGTAGAGCACCTGCCCGGCCTGGATTATTGCACCCTTACCCTGTATTGCCTGAGCAAGCACCTACCGGCTCTGCTGGAGCTGTTTCGGCTGGTGCTTACCGAGCCCCGTTTTCCCCAGAAAGAATTTGATATTCTGCGGGACATCAAAAAGCAGCGCATACTGGTAGACAATACCAAAAATGCGGTTGTGGCCGGCAAAAAATTCAGGGAAGTGCTTTACGGAAACCATACCTATGGCACCCACCTGACGGCTGAGGATGTAGACCGCCTGCAACTGGCCAATGTGATTGACTTCTACAAGACCAACCTGCAGAATGGCTTTGAGCTGCTGCTGGCCGGTCAGGTAGATGATGGGGTGCTGCAGCAACTGGAGCACTATTTTGGTGACCTGCCCTACCGCAATCTCACCGGCTCGGCCCTGGAGGTACAAGGCAGCGGCAGCACGCAGCGCCATAACCTGCCCAAAGAAGACAGCCTGCAGTCAACCATCCGCATGGGCAAGGTACTCTTTAATGTGACCCATCCCGATTTCCATACCTTTACCGTGCTGAATACCGCCCTGGGTGGCTACTTCGGCAGCCGGCTTATGAAGGAGATCCGGGAAGAGCGCGGCTATACCTATGGCATCTACTCCAACCTGATCCCCATGAAAAACTCGGGCTACTTTGTGATTGGCACCGATGTGGTAGGTGAGCATACCGAAGATACCCTGCAGGAGATCGAGCGGCAAATTCGCCTGCTGCAAACGGAGCCAATGCCAGATGAAGAGCTGGAGATCATCAAAAACTATATGGTGGGCTCCTTCCTGGGCAGCATGAACACCCCCTTTGCGCTGGCCGATAAGTTTAAGACCGTGTATTTCAATGGCCTGGGGCTGGAGTTCTTCAACGAACATGTGCGCCAGATCTATGCTGCCTCCGCCCAGGACATTCAACGCCTGGCCCGGCAGTACCTGGACCCGGCCTCTTTTGCCACAGTGGTGGTGGGCATGGTATAACATACCCCCCTTAAAAGAAAGAAGGGTAGCGCATGGGCTACCCTTTTTTGCATTATCAACATACCTATTATTACGCATTGCTGGTACCGGACTGCGGCAGTTGCCTGCCGGTGTAGTGCTCCGGTGATTGTTTTGCAGTGTCTGAGCGGCCATCTTAAGCAGCTACTGCTCTGCTGGTGCTTTGCTAGTCCAGATCCTTTCTCACCCGCCTCTCTACTCCAGCACACACACTGTTCCGGGAGGGCTGTTAGCACAGACCCTGTTTTGGATTCTACACTGCTAAATAAGCAAAATTTGCGTTAACAAATTATAATTATTGTACTTAATCCTTAGGCATGTAAGAAAAAGCCCTGATGCCTACCAATAGCCACCGCCGAGCTTTTCTCCCGGGGGTATTGGGGAAGTCGGCAGGATACGTACCTTTATAGAAGCAAGGGGCTGAGCGCCCTTTAGAAGCAGTTATGAAGGTTATCGGATTTACATTTATACGAAACGCCATAAAGTACGATTATCCCATCCGGGAGGCTATTTTATCCATTCTTCCGCTCTGTCAGGAAGTGGTGGTAGCCGTAGGCAATTCTGATGATGCCACCCTGGAGCTGGTGCAGCAGCTTGCCCCCGGCAAGATCCGCATTATTCAGACCCAATGGGACGAAACCCTCCGCCAGGGGGGACAGGTGCTGGCCGAAGAAACCAACAAAGCCTTTGCCGCCGTAGCCGAAGATGCCGACTGGGCCTTTTACATACAGGGCGATGAGGTGATCCACGAGCAGTACCTCCCTGCCATACAGGCCGGCATGCAGCGCTGGAAGGAGGATAAGGGGGTAGACGGCCTGCTCTTCAACTACCTTCACTTTTATGGCTCGTATGATTATGTGGGGGATGCCTACAGCTGGTACCGCCGGGAGATCCGCATTGTGCGGCCCACTAAAAGGATCTATTCTTACAAGGATGCGCAGGGCTTTCGCAAGGACAACAACCAAAAACTGCGGGTAAAGCCTCTGGATGCCTGGGTATACCACTATGGCTGGGTACGCCCCCCAAAAACCATGATTGAAAAGCACCGGGATACGCGCAAATTTTACACCGACGATGCCACCATTGCCCAGCGCTGGGGCAACAAAGAAGAGTTTGATTATGGCAGCATTGACTCGCTGGCGCCCTTTAGCGGTACGCACCCGGCCGTTATGCAGGAGCGTATTAAAAAGATCAACTGGCGCTTTGATTTTGACCCCAGCTTTAACCGGCTGCGGCCCAAAGACCGCTTTCGGCGCCTGGTGGAAAACCTGACCGGCTACCGCCCCTTTGAATACAAGAACTACAAAATTGTCTGAAAAAGGCCCGAAAAGAAGAAACTGCTATTGCTAACGAACGTTAGGTTGTATAGATTTGTTAGAAGAATGAACGGAAGAGTACTCTCAAAAAAGAAGCAGGTAGAACAAACGGCTACCTCCCTGTTCCAGCAGCGGGGCTATGCCGCTACCTCCATGCGCGATATGGCACAGGCCCTGGGCATAGAAGCGGCCAGCCTGTACTCGCACATTCGCAGCAAGGAAGAGATTTTGCAGAACATCTGTTTTCGGATGGCCCGCCTGTTCTTTGCTGCGCAGGATGAAGCCCTGAGTGGCTTTACCGGTACTGCTTCCGAAAAACTGTCCCGGGCCATTGTGGCCCACATCAAAGCCATTACGGAAGATACATCTGCCTCAGCCGTATTCTTTTCGGAGTGGCGGCACCTGAGCGAGCCGCACCTGTCGGAATTTAAAGAAATGCAGGCACGTTATGAGGGTACGTTCCGGGAGATTCTGCATGAGGGGCTGGGCTCAGGCGAGTTTGTGGACCTGGATGAGAAATTTGCCATGCTCACCATACTCTCGGCCCTTAACTGGACCCATCAGTGGTTTAAGCCCAGCGGCCGCATGAGTGCCGAAGAGATTGGCCAGCGGCTGGCCGATGTGATATTAAACGGATTACGAAAGAAATAAACCTATACGCATATGTACGGTGGTGGAAATACATTCGAAAAACTGCAGGGCACGGATCTGCAAAACGAAGATCCCCAGAAACTGGCCGAATTTGAAGCCCGCATCCAGCGGGGCGAAAAAATAGAGCCTGCCGACTGGATGCCGGCCCTGTACCGCAAGCAGCTGGT
This sequence comes from Cesiribacter andamanensis AMV16, assembly GCF_000348925.1. Lineage (GTDB taxonomy): Bacteria > Bacteroidota > Bacteroidia > Cytophagales > Cyclobacteriaceae > Cesiribacter > Cesiribacter andamanensis. The sequence continues at coordinate 66,227 of NZ_AODQ01000004.1, forward strand.
CCGCATGATCGAGCAGCACGGCCATAGCGAGATCATTGGCGCCCTGCCCGAAGGCACCTGGATCACCCGCGCCCCAGGCTTTAAGCGCAAACTCTCGCTCATGGCCAAGGTGCAGGATGAGGTAGGCCACGCCCAGCTGCTCTATGCCGCTGCCGAAACCCTGGGCAAGCCCCGGGAGCAGATGATCGACGACCTGATCAACGGCAAATCCAAATATTCCAACATCTTTAACTACCCGGCCTTTACCTGGGCCGATGCCTGCACCATTAGCTGGCTGGTAGATGCCGGCGCCATTGTAAACCAGCTGGCCAACAGCCGGGGCAGCTACGGTCCCTACTGCCGGGCCCTGGAGCGCATCTGCGCCGAAGAAAGCTTTCACCTCAAGTATGGCCATCATGCCGTGATTCACCTGGCTACGGGTACCCCTAAGCAGCGCGAGATGATGCAGGCTGCCCTTAACCGCTGGTGGGGCCCGCTGATGCACTTCTTTGGTCCGCCCGATAAAATGAGCGTCCATTCCGAAACCCTCATGCGCTGGAAGGTAAAAATGGCCTCTAATGATGACATGCGCCAGCAGTTTCTGGACATGTACGTGCCCAAGATCTGGGAACTGGGCCTCACCATTCCCGACCCGCTCCTGCGCAAGAATGAAGAAACCGGCAAGTGGGACTACACCGAGCCCGACTGGGAAGAATTTAAGCGAGTGATCAATGGCGATGGCCCCCTGAACAAGGAGCGCCTGGCCGTGCGCCGCACGGCTGAAGAGCGGGGCAAATGGGTGCGCGACGCCATGAAAAAAGTGGCCGCCAAAGAATACGTTACACCCCTGGCCTAAGGAGTGGAGCCGGTGCAAGCGCCCTTGTACCGGCTTTTCGCCTACAGGCTTGAACGATCCGCCGCTGCGCTCCATTGTCCATTGTCCAACGTCTATTGTCCACTGTCTATTAACTCCATGGCCTCTACCTTCATCCAATCCCTCGACCCCCGGGTAACCCGCCTGCAGATGCCCGAAGATATTAACCAGCAGCCTCTGCAAAGCGAGGCCTTAGATCAGCTGGTAACCTTTCAGGTATTTATGCAGAAAAAGGAAGGGAAGAACTTTGAACATGCCGGTATTGTGCATGCCCCAACCGTAGAGCTGGCCCTGCTCTATGCCAAGGAGCAGTACAGCCGCCGCTTTACCTGCAGCGGTATGGCCGTAGCCGAAACCAGCACCGTAATGGCCAGCCCCTATACCGATGGCGGCATCAGCGTATACCAGTTGCTGGAGGGCGAAGCCGAAGCCACCACCGCCACTGCCGACGTCTATGAAGTATTTCACCTGATGAAACGCGGAAAGCAGCATGAGCATGCCGGCAGTGTAGAGGCCAATTCGGTAGAAGATGCCTTTTACAAAGCCAAAGAAAGCCTTATGCCCGAAAAGCCCGTGCTGAACATCTGGCTCATCCGGCGCGATGATCTGCTGACGGTAGATGAGGAAGACAAAGACATCTGGAACACCCTGCCCGAAAAAGGCTACCGGGATGCCGCCGCTTACAAGGCCGGCGATAAGCTAAAAGATTTCAAGGAAAAGAACGAGGCCACCTCTTCTCACTAATACGCTCCCCCATGAATACCGATGCCTTAAAAGAACTGCTTTACAAAATAGCCGATGATCAGCTGATCCTGGGCCACCGTAACTCCGAGTGGACCGGTGTAGGCCCGCTGCTGGAAGAAGACATTGCCTTCTCGTCCATGGCGCAGGATAAGGTAGGCCAGAGCTACCAGCTCTACCAGATGCTGCACCAGATGGGTGAACAGGAGCCCGATACGGTGGCCTTTATGCGCAATGCCAACCAGTTTCATAACAGCCAGTTTGTAGAGCTGCCTGTGGGCGAATATGATTTCAGCCTGATCCGTCACTTTCTCTTTGACCATGCCGAGCTGATCCGCTTTAGCATGCTGAGCCAGAGCAGCTACGAACCGCTGGCGCAGCTGGCCCGTAAGATCAAGGGTGAGCTCAAGTACCATGTGATGCATGCCAACAGCATCATCAAGCAGCTGGGCAATGCTACCGAAGAGAGCATCAGCCGCCTGCAAAAGAGCCTGGAAGGGGCCCTGCCCTACGCTCTGGGTCTTTTTGAGCCTTCTCCTTTTGAAGAAGCGCTGAAAGAAGGGGGTATCTTTGAAGGCGAAACTGCCCTGCAGGCCAAATGGGAAGAAAGCATCCGCAAGATTGTGGAGCAGACGGCCCTGCAGCTGCCCGACCTCAAAACGCTTACTCCCGTATATGGCGGCCGCAGCGGCGTTCATACCGAGCACCTGCAGCCTCTGCTGGACGAAATGGCCGAAGTGTTTCGGGTAGATCCTACCGCAGAGTGGTAGCCCCACAGATCTGATAGTACCCTAATCCCTATGCCTGTGTTAACCGAAGCAACCGTACGAGAATGGCTGGAAGAGGTAAAAGACCCCGAAATTCCGGTGCTTTCCCTCAATGACCTGGGGGTGATTACTGGTATTGAGGTATTGGGCCACTCCCATGTGCAGGTGCAGATGACCCCTACCTTTGTGGGTTGCCCGGCCATGGACTACATGAAGATGGAGGTAGAGCAGGCCCTGCAGAAACGGGGCATCCAGCAGGCAGAGGTAACCATAAGCTTTGAGACCCCCTGGAGCTCCGACCTGATCAGTGAGAGGGGGCGGGCAGCCCTGAAACAATTTGGCCTTGCACCCCCACCCAAACAGGCGCTTATCGAAGACCTGGATTTTCTGGAGCATGTAGAGTGCCCTAACTGCGGCAGCACAGAAACGCAAATGAAAAGCCCCTTTGGTCCTACATTATGCCGGTCTATCCACTACTGCAGCCACTGCAAAGAAACCTTCGAGCAGTTCAAACCCCTGTAGAAAGTTGTATTAAACCCATGTAGTTAAAGTAACACTTGAAATTATTACACTGCCTAAAAATCTGATAATTAAGCCCTTAAAAGTAACCGGATGCGAAAAAACTTGCATCCGGTTTGCTTTTTTTAGAGTTGTGTGTAATTTGTCCGCACAATTTCCGGATAGTAGATCATGCGTAAAGCCATCAGAATCTTTGTATTTGTCTTGTTAATGGCAGCGGCGTATACGGCCTGCCAGCGCGCAAGCGAAGAAAAAAGGGAAGATGCTCCTGATTCGGTCCTGGTCATTTACAATACCCTGAATGATAGTGTGCGGGTGGCCTGGGACCGGATTGTAACCAATGAAGAGCAGAAGCTTTCTGACATGCGCCGCCTGCTGCAGGAGATTTCGTACACCCCCTCCTACAACCAGGTTCGCTACGATTCTCTCTGGGCGCACCTGCAGCAGATCAACCGCTTCCGCTTTGAGGCAGAGACCATGACCAGCCGTCAGATCGATCAGTACGATTCGGCCGTTACGCGCCTGCAGCGGGAAATAGTGGATTTTGCCCGTACCCATCCCAATTTCGACGAGTATGCCCTGATGAGCAAGCTCACCGACAGCATCAGTGCTGCCGATCAGCGCGTACTCTTTCTGCGTACCGATTACGACGACTACGCCCGAAACTACAACGACTTTCTGAAAGGCAGCCAGGGCACCCGCCTGCAAAGCCTGCAAGCCACCGATACCACTGGTACCCCCAAGATCCGCCCCCTGTTTTCGCTGGGGGAGTAAGGGGACATCTACATAAATACCTTACCAGCTCAGCCTCAACTTGCGCTCGTTTGTAACGCATGCGCCTTCCTGTTTTTGAGCAGTACAGGTGAGAGAAGGTTCATAGACTACGGGAAAAGCTGCCAGACTGCTGGTACACGCCTTGCAAACGGGCGCAAGTAATCACTCATCACCCCCTGCTCATACGCCCCAACTGGCTGGGTTTGTGAATTAGTAGCAACAGAATTATTCCTGCTACTTCATCCCATCAGGGCCCGGATGGCCGTCTGTAAAACAGCAACAGCCGCCCCTTTGCAGAAGCAGCTGTTATCCGTATGTGTGTTTCTTTTCCTGGGCATTCTACGGCTTATGCTTTCCCCCCTTGATCCAGCTATCCCGTAGCGCACGTACTTTTTTGTCTACTTTGGCATCGGGCAGGTAGGTAAGGCTCCAGCTGGGGTCGGCAATAGCGGTAAACATGCCCTGGCGTTCAACACCCAGCTGATTATAGCGGATGGTGTAGCGCTCTCCAACCTTCAGGGATCGGGCCAGCTCGGCAAACTCAGCCTCGGATTTGGGTGATTTACCGGCAATTTCCAGCAGCAGGTCTCCCCTGCTCATGCCGGCCTCGTAAAAGGGGGTCCCCCTCAGCGAAGGGCTTTGGAGCAGGGCCCCCTCCGGGCTATAAGCCAGGTACATCTGACCAAACCATACCCCATTCGGGTTTTTGGGCTTCATCTCTACCCCAAATTTAGCAAAGAGTGCGGGGAAGTCGGGCAGTTTGCTGTCATATACATACTGCTCAAAGAAAGTACGGGCAAAGGCTTCATTACCGGTATAGGTAGCCAGGGCCTGCTGCAGGTCGGCCAGCTCATAGGGCTTCTCGGCTTTGCCCCAATTCTGCCAGAGGTGGCGCATGTAGCCATCCAGCGTACGATCGGGAAAGCTGCTGCGAAGGCTCAGGTCAAGCGCATAGCCCAGCACCTCGCCATAGGGATAGTAGCTTACGTAGGTATTGGCAAAATTAGTCTCATCGCCCGAGGCGGCCGCATCTACATAGGGCGCTTGCTGGCTCATGGCTACCGGACTGCCAATGGCCCGGCCCGGACTGTTCATCACATAATTAAAGGTGCCCTCCTGCTTTTTAATAAATTTGGCAGGGGTAAGAATGCCGGCGCGGGCCAGCGAAAGATCATCATAATAGCTGGTGAAGCCTTCTGAAAACCAGAGGGCGTCCGTCATGTTGGCCCGGTCAAAGTCAAAGGGCTCCAGCGAAGCGGGACGCAGGCGCTCTACATTCCAGGCATGGAAAAACTCGTGTGATACGGTGCCGATCAGGGAAGAATCGGCCTCGGCCAGGCTGCGGTTGGCACTGCAGACCGTAGAGTTGCGGTGCTCCATACCATCGCCCCGCACCCAGGGGTTGTAGCTGCACAGAAAGGTATAGCGCCCATAGTCAAAGGCAGGCAGCTCTCCCCATATCTGTTTTTGCGCTTCTACTATGCGCTTGATCCAGTCGGTATACTTATCCAGTTCATCGGACGTGCCCTCATGCAGCATGGCCACTTCTATGGTGGCTTCACCGGTACCAGAGGGGGTCTTCCAGCTCCGGATGTCCAGCTTACCGATCATGGTAGGGCTGTCGTAGAAATAATAGTAGTTAGGGGCGGAGAAGGTAGTGGCATCTACCTGCTGCAGCTGGGTGGCTACCTTCCAGTCGGCAACAGCGGCCATATCAAACGTCAGCTCAATGGGGGCATCGGCCATGTCCACCCCATAGGCAAAGGTGGCGGGCATGTTTAGATGCACCTTGCGGCTATCGATGCCGGTATAGGTGCCATCGGCATGGTTGCCAAAGAGGGTATAGGTAAAGGTTACGTAGCCCTGATGCTCCCGCACCTCCCACTCGGCCGGTTTGGTACGTACTACGGCAAGCGGAGAACCGCTGGCGTCATGGGCCTTCACCTCATACACATTCTTGGCAAAGTTATGCTCGGCATAGCGGCCTGGCGATGAGGTAGGCATGCGCACCACCAGTGGCTTGGTGCCCAGCTCTGAAAAATCTATCTTGATGTAGAGCTCATGGTGCCGGATATTCTCCAGCGAAACCTGGTAGCGAATGGGGGTTTGGGCAAAAAGGGGTCCGGCCAGCAGCAGGCATAAAAAGAGCAGGGAGAGAAAACGAAGAGTCATGTGAGTGGATGAAAAATAGAGATTCTCCAAGATAGCAGAAAAGCCCTTCTCCACCAAAGCTGACGCTGCAGGCGGTACAATGGCCGTATGGAAGGTTCCTGTCTAAGGAACATGAATCATTCCTAATTTTGAAGGGATGAAAAAGAAGCAAAGTACAGCTTTGGTTGTGCCCAAATCCCCTCTTTGCTTCTACAGGCCTGGTCATTGTAAGCCGACGCGGCGCGTGATGTAGGACAATGCAATCTGGTTTCTCCACACGTAGTTACCAGATTGCTTCGTCGTACCTCCTTGCAAAGACAGACTGGATAATAAAAACGGCCTCTGAATGATCTCAGAGACCGTTTTTACAGTACTAATCATTGCCTAAGATTAGGGATGATTGATGGTAGCAGGGTATCAAATGGTCCTAGATCTTTTCCATTTCTGCCCGCACAAACTGCATCAGCTCCCGGATGTAGGCCAGGCTGAAATCAAAACGGATATGGGCAGCGGCATATACCTCGGGGATAGGGCGGGTATAGCCCAGCTTCAGGGCATTAAGATAACCATCAAGCCCCTTGCGGGGATTCTCCTTATAGTTTTTCCAGACCGCAATGGCGCCCAGCTGGGCAATGCCATACTCAATGTAGTAAAAGGGCACTTCATAGAGGTGCAGCTGCTTTTGCCACATGTGCGCTTTAAACTCCTCCAGGCCGCTCCAGTCGGTCAGCTCATCGGCAAACTCCTCGTAGATCTCTTCCCAGGCGGCCCTGCGCTCTTCTTCACGCTGCTGGGGGTGAGTGTATACCCAGTGCTGAAACTTATCAATGGTGGCTACCCAGGGCAGGGTGCTGATGATCTGTTCCAGGTGCTCCCGCTTGGCGCGGCGCAGCTCGTCGGGGTCTTTAAAGAACTCATCCCAGTGGTCCATCGACAGCAGCTCCATGCTCATGGAGGCCAGCTCGGCCACTTCGGAGGGGGTATGCTTAAAATCGTTCAGCTCCAGATCCTTGGTGAGAAACGAATGCACGGCATGCCCCCCTTCATGCAGCATGGTGATCATGTCGCGCAGGGTAGAGGTAGCATTCATGAAGATAAAGGGCACACCGGTTTCGGCCAGGGGATAATTGTAGCCCCCGGGTGCCTTGCCCTTTCGGCTGTCCAGGTCCAGGTGCTCCATTTCCCGCATAATTTCCAGGCAGCGGCCCAGAAAGGGGTCCAGGCGGGAAAATACCCGAATGGTTTTCTCCATCAGGTCGTGGGGACTGCTGAAGGGCTTGAGCGGCTGGCGGCCTTCCACATCTACGGCTTTATCCCAGGGGCGGAGTTCGGCTACGCCCAGGGCTTCCTTGCGCTGGCGGCTAAGCTCATTGAGCAGAGGGGTTACCTCCATACTGACCGACTCGTGGAAATCCTCGCAATCTTCCGGGCTATAATCGAAGCGGCCCAGCGCTTTGAACATAAAATCGCGGTAGTTGGCAAAGCCGGCATTAAGGGCAATCTGGTGGCGCAGCTGCAGCAGCTGGTCAAAGAGGTCATTAAGCTTTTTGCCATCTTCCAGCCGGCGGGCACTGATCTTTTTCCAGACCTCTTCCCGCTTGCTGCGGTCGGTGCTCTGCAGGTGATCGGCCGCTTGCTGCAGGGTGAGTTCCTGGCCGTCTACTTCTACCGTCATGGCCCCGCTGATCACCCCAAACTCCTGCTGCAGGGTGTTCATCTGGGTGTTGAGGGGTACGTTTTCTTCGCGGAAAATCTCAAACTCTGTTTTAAGGGTGCGCGCCAGAATGGGGTATCCCCCCTCCTTGAGCTGTTCCAGAAACCGGCATTCCAGCACCTTTTCATTGAGCCGGTTGGCTTCGGGGGCTATGTTGGGCTGTATCTGGCTGATGAAATGGTTGAACCGCTCCCGGTGGCCGGCATCGGCGGTATTAATGGTCATGCGGATATAGCGCCAGCCCAGCTCTTCGGCCAGTACCGATTCCAGCTCGCTGCGGTCCCGGAACCACTCCTGCAGCTCCCGCTCGTTGTGGATCTCGCGTTGCTGCAGGGCTTCGTAAAAGGGACGGATGCCCTCCCAGTCGGTGATGGTAAAGTCTTCGGGCAGAAAGCGCCGTTTTGAGCGCTTGGGAATGTCCAGCTGTTTCTGATCCATAGAAAAATAATGCGTTGTCAAAAATACAAGGGCTACCCCCTGCTGATAGTAACGAATGAACACCCCCCAAGTGTTGGAATGGCCTGCCAAAAGTATGGGGTGTCGCCGCAGGGCAGGCATAAAAAACCGCTACTACCAGGGGCAGCAGCGGCTATGTTGAGTAAGGAATACAAATTTTGAGTTTACTTTCCTTGAAAGTTTAAAAAAGGTACGAAATCCCCCTTGGCGAAGGGGGTTGGGGGATTGAAATAGTGATTATAAAGACTTTGCCCAGAAACTAAAGCTTTCATTGATGTACTTGATCTGCACAACTAATTTCTATCTGGTGACCAATCCCCCATCCCCCCTTCACCAAGGGGGATTTCGTGCCTTTTTGATACTTTAGATGCGTATGATAATCACTGAACCCTGTTAAGAAACTATCATAAATATGACTTAAAATCCCCTTTAGCCAATCTCAATCACTACATTATCAGTAATAGGGTGGCCTACGCAGGTAAGCACATAGCCTTCTTCTTTTTCCTGGTCGGAGAGGCCCTCGTCTTCTACCAGCCGCACCTTGCCGCTGATGCATTTGCCACGGCAGGCGGTGCACAGCCCGCTCTGGCAGGAATAGGGCAGATCGATGTCCAGGCTCAGGGCCGTTTCCAGAATGGTTTTGTCGGGCTCTACGGTAAATTTGTATTCCTCCCCATCCAGAATTACGGTTACCTCATGGGCCTGCGCCGCTCCGGCAGCATCGGCGCCACTTAGCTGCTCTACTGCTTTATCGGCCTTGCCGGGCACAAAGCTTTCTTTGTGGATCTGCGTCTTGGGAATGTTGAGGGCCTGCAGGGTCTGCTCTACGCAAATCATCAGGCCTTCCGGACCGCAAATATAGTATTCAATGGCATCGGCCGGCCATTGGGGCAGCTGGTCAATGAGGGCTGGCAGGTTGGCCGGGGTAAGCAGGCCGGAGGGGCCTGTCCAGCCGGCAGGGGGCTGGTCCAGTACATGGATGATGGTAAAGCGGTTGCCATGCTGCTGCTTCAGCTCCTCAAAGCCCTTGCGGAAAATAATGCTCTCTTCGTTGCGGTTGGCATAAATGAGCGACACCTGGCTGCCTTTTTCCAGCTCCAGAATTGACTTGGCAATGGACATCAGGGGGGTAATGCCGCTGCCACCGCCAAAGAGCATGATATGGCGCTTGCGGCTTGCCTCGGGCTCAATGGTAAAGTGCCCCATGGGCTCCATTACCTCCAGGGTATCGCCTGCCTTCAGGTGATCGCCCAAAAAGTTGGATACAATACCCCCTTCTACCCGCTTAACCGTTACGGCCGGATAGGGATCAGTATAGGGCGAGGTACATACCGAGTAGGCTCGCCGCACCTTGGCACCATCTACAGTGGGGATAAGGGTAAAGAATTGCCCGGGCTTGTAGGTGATCTTCTTATCAGCCGGATGATCGAACACAATGGAGAAGGCGTCGGGAGTTTCCTGAATCACCTCGCGCACGCGCAAATTGAAGTAGTGCACTGAAGAGGAGCTGGCTTTTGCCTCCGGGGCTTTTTCTACTTCCTGTTTCTTTTTAAAAAATCCAAATGCCATTATTTCTGCTAGAGCTGGTTATACATTAGTCAATACGAAAGTTTTACCACCAAAGCCCGGGCTGCGGCAGCAAAAAAACAGAATGAAGCCGGGCTTGTTCCTGACAAAACCCGGCAGAGGGTTGTACCCGTTCCAAAGCCGGTCTGCCGCCCCCCTTCAACGAGAGGGGCCTGCCTCTGTTCATGCTGCAGGTGGCAGAACTGCACAAATGTACTAAGGAAAATTGTATCAGTAAACGCATTCCTGGCTTTAGCCCCAATTAGGCGCCCGAGCAGTCTGGCAAAGGGGGTAGCAGGGCCCCTCCTATATGCCTCAGCCCTCTGCAGCCGAAACCTCGGCTGCAGAGGGAGACGGTTTGGGTGGGGTAGGCCAGCCACAGAATCTGGCCGCTGTTGCAGGAAAAAATAGAGTTCTTACTAAAAACTGATTAATTTTAGCCCTTAACCGAAAAGGACATGAACCTGATATCGCTTACGGCCATTTCGCCGGTAGATGGCCGGTACCGCAGCAAAACCAAAGCCCTTGCGCCCTATTTCTCTGAGTTTGGTCTTATCCGCTACCGGGTGCAGGTAGAGATCGAGTACTTTATTGCCCTGTGCCAGCTGCCCCTGCCGCAGCTGCAGGGGGGTAGATTCCCGCAACTTTGAAAAATTGCGCCAGCTGTACCTGAACTTTGGCATCAATGAGGCCAAGGAAATAAAGGAGATACGAAAAAACCACTAACCACGATGTAAAAGCGGTAGAATATTTTCTGAAGGATCGCCTTGAGGTACTGGGACTGGGCGCCTATAAGGAGTTTGTGCACTTTGGCCTTACCTCGCAGGATATCAATAATACAGCCACCCCCCTTCTGCTCAAAGAAGCCATGCACGAGCTGATGCTGCCGCGCATCAAGCAGGTACGGGAGGCCATTAAGAAACTTTCGCTGGAGTGGCTGGAGCAGCCCATGCTGGCCCGCACCCACGGACAGCCTGCCTCGCCCACCAGTGTAGGCAAAGAGCTGGGGGTGTTTACCAGCCGCCTCAAGGAGCAGCTGAGCCTGATGCAGGCCGTGCCTTTTGCGGCAAAATTCGGGGGCGCTACCGGCAACTTCAATGCCCATGCCATTGCCTATCCGGATATTGACTGGCCGGAGTTTGGCAACGATTTTGTAAACAACGTACTGGAGCTCAAGCGCAGCCACCCTACTACCCAGATCGAGCACTACGACCACCTGGCCGCTCTGCTGGACAGCCTGCGCCGCATCAATACCATCCTGATCGATCTGTGCCGGGATGTATGGCAGTATGTGGCCATGAACTACTTTACCCAGAAGACCAAAGCCGGCGAAGTGGGCTCTTCGGCCATGCCCCACAAGGTAAACCCCATTGATTTTGAGAATGCCGAGGGCAACCTGGGCATTGCCAATGCCATCTACTCCCACCTGGCCCAGAAACTTCCCATCAGCCGGCTGCAGCGGGACCTTACCGACTCTACCGTCTTGAGGGCCCTGGGGGTACCCCTGGCGCATACCTACCTGGCCTGGCAATCGATCCTCACCGGGCTCGAAAAGCTGCAGCTGAACAAAGCAGCTATTGATAAAGACCTGGAAGATAACTGGGCGGTGGTAGCCGAGGCCATCCAGACCATTTTACGGCGGGAAGGGGTGCCCAACCCCTATGAGCAGCTTAAGGCCCTTACCCGGGGTCAGGAGGCCATTACCCAGGAAACCTTTCGCCGGTTTATTGATGGGCTGGAGGTGAAAGAGGAGCTGAAGGAGGAGCTGCGCCGCATTACCCCCCATAGCTATACGGGCGTTATTGGCTTGTGAAGCAAGACTGGTTGGCTACTGCCCCTATTTCAACTTAAAAAAAGGCCGTCCCATAGGGGCGGCCTTTACCATTAGTGCTTTTTTGAAGAGGATTATCTGCTACAAAGCTAGTGAGAACCCGCCTGCTGCATGTTTCCGCAGCATTATGGAATTGTGAAACCTTAGCCGGCATAATCACCGGTCTTTTCCCGGCACTTGCGCACCCGTTTGTTGACCCGGTGGTGCCAGAAGGGCCCGTTCCGGACCAGCAGCACACATTTTACCCCAAAGTTGTGCAGCCGCATCTGGGTGGGCGAAGGGGCATCGTCCATGCCGGCGGGCATTACCAGGTAGCGGAAGCCCATTTTTTCGGTATACTCGTCCATGCAGTGGTTGCCCACCAGCGTACCACGGGTATTGGGCTGGTAGAGGTGCAGGTATTCCCTGGCCGCTTTGGGCGGTTTTATGCGGGCATTATAGCTGGTGGTAGTGGTAGCGCCCTTGCGTTTCTTTTTACTTTTTTGTTGTGCCTGGCCCGGTAGCCCGGCTGCCAGCAGCAGGCTGGCCAGTATCAGCGTAAATAGGTAGTTCATAAGCAGCAGCGGTAAGGATCTGGTGCGGTGCTTTGCCCTACTGTTTGCGGCGGCTGCCGGCTAAAACAGAACGGCTTTTGTCTGGCTTTGGCTATATTTGCACCGGTATGGTAAAAAACATCATCAGCCTGGTAGTGCGCAAGGTGCCGCGTAAGTACCTGCAACTCTTCAGCCATCATGTATTAAAGGTAGCGGCTATTTTCTACACCGGCAATAGGGTGCAGTGCCCGGTATGCGACAGCCACTTTCGCAAGTTTCTGCCCTATGGCCGCAAGGCCCGGGAAAATGCCCTCTGCCCCAACTGCCTGGCCCTGGAGCGTCACCGCCTGATGTGGCTTTTTCTGCAGCGCAAAACCCCCTTCTTTACCAAACCGCTACGGGTACTGCATATTGCCCCGGAACTCTGTTTTATCCACCGCTTTGAGCAGCAGCCCAACCTGGACTATACCACCGCCGATATTGAATCTCCCCTGGCTAAGGTAAAAATGGATGTGCACCAGATCCCCTTTCCGGAAGGTAGCTTTGATGTGGTGTTTTGCAACCATGTGCTGGAGCATGTGGCCGACGATGGGCTGGCCATGCGGGAAATCAGGCGGGTGCTAAAGCCGGGTGGCTGGGGCATTTTGCAGATCCCCCTCTTCTACCCCCTGAAGGACACCACCTTTGAGGATCCCTCCATCACCGACCCCCGGGAGCGCGAAAAGCCTACGGACAGGACGATCATGTACGCCTCTACGGCAAAGATTATCCCGAGCGGCTGCGCCAGGCCGGCTTTCGGGTTACGGAAGACTGGCTGGTGCGGGAGTTAGCCCCCGAGGAGCGCCGCCGCCTTGCCCTGCCGGAGGAACCCATCTATTTTGTAGAAAAGTAAGCACCTGCCCGGATATTAGTCCGGGTTTTGTTTTTTATTCCCCTTCAGGCCCTCTTCCAGAAAGCCTACCCCATAGGCCCAAAGCTGTACAAAGGCAGCGGCCATGCTCAGAAAGGCTACGTTCAAATCCCTATTCTGCCGGAGGCTGTCCAGAAAGATCAGGCCAAAGAAAAGCAGATAGCCCCCTGTGAGCAGCCAGAAAAGGCTGCTGCTGATCAGCCAGCTCAGCAGCCAGAAAACAGTACCTGCCACAAAAGCAGCCGGAAAGAGGTGCACCAGCTTTACTTCTTTTTTAAAAAAGCGGCCAATGTTAATGCGGGCCCGGCCAAAGAAATGGAGCTGCTTGTAGAATTGCCCCAGGCTGGTGCGCCGCTTGTGGTATACGTAGGCCTCGGGAATAAGGCCTGAGCGGAAGCCCAGCTCATGGATGCGGATGCTGAACTCGATATCCTCCCCCATGCGGGTAATGATATAGCCCCCCGTCTTTTCCCATACCGCCCGGCTGATGCCCATGTTGAAACTGCGGGGATGGAAAGCTCCCAGGCGTTTTTTGCCACCCCGGATACCCCCTGTGGTAAAGGGAGAGGTCATGCTGTAGCTGATGGCTTTCTGCAGGGGGGTAAAGGCAGCATGCGCCCGGTCGGGCCCGCCCCAGGCATCCAGGGGGGTATGGGCCAGGTGGGCTTCTACTGCCTCAAAGTAGTGCTCGGGAATCAGGCAATCGCTGTCAAACACCACCAGATACTCCCCCTGTGCCCGGGCAAATCCAAAATTGCGGCTAAAGCCCTGGCCGGTATTTTCTTTAACAAAGTATTGAAGGGGTAGATGAGCAGCCCATTTTTCGGCAATGTGCCGGGCAGGGCGGCTGCTGCCATCCTCAATGATGAGTACCTCAAAATTTTTGTAGCGCTGCCGGCTCAGGCTCTCCAGCAGCTCATCCAGCTCCTCGGGCCGGTTATAGACCGGAATGATAACAGAATAGCGGTACATGCCTTACTGCAAGCCTACCTTTTCAATCACCAGGTAATTGTTCTGGCGGGCGCCCTGCATGGCCAGCATTTCGGCCAGAAAACCCGTCATGAACAGCTGCACCCCCACAATAAGGGCAACCAGGGCCAGAAAGAACAGGGGCTGATCGGTTACGTTGCGGATAGGCTGGTGCAGGTACTGCACATAGTAGATCTTTTCGGCTATGAGCCAGATGGTGATCAGCAAACCAGTCAGAAACGAAAGGGTGCCCAGGGTACCAAAAAAGTGCATGGGCCGCTGCCGGAACTTGGAAACAAAGGTAATGGACATCAGGTCCAGAAAGCCATAAATAAAGCGCTCCAGCCCAAATTTGGTGTAGCCATACTTGCGGGCCCTGTGGGTGACAACCTTTTCGCCGATGGCCGTAAAGCCCCGCCATTTGGCAATTACCGGTATGTAGCGGTGCATCTCGCCGTAAATATCGATGCTCTTGACCACTTCGGAGCGATAGGCCTTCAGGCCACAGTTAAAATCATGCAGGTCTATGCCGCTGATCTTGCGGGTAACACCATTGAAGAATTTAGAAGGAATGGTCTTGCTGATGGGGTCGTAGCGTTTCTGCTTCCAGCCCGATACCAGGTCATAGCCCTCTTCGGTCACCATTCGGTAAAGACCGGGTATCTCGTCGGGGCTGTCCTGCAGGTCGGCATCCATGGTAATGACTACACGCCCGCGGGTTTCTTTGAAGCCGGTGTTGAGCGCCGCCGATTTGCCGTAGTTGCGGTTGAAGCGGATGCCGCGCACATAGGGGTTGGTATCAAAGATCTGGCGCACCACATGCCAGCTGCGGTCCTTACTGCCATCGTCCACCAGAATGATTTCGTAGCTGAAGCCGTTTTCCTTCATCACACGGCTTATCCAGCTACAAAGTTCAGGAAGGGATTCCTCTTCGTTGTAAAGAGGAACCACCACTGAAATATCGACACGCTCCAACATTAATAAACCTGCTCCGGATGATTGTTCTTGGTAAAGGCTGAGATGATCAAAGAAAGAATAAAGGCCATAAACAGGCTGCTGATGATGCTAAGCATAAACAGGGTGCCTGGCGACGACAGCATATCGGTAAAGCCCATGGCCTGCTCGATCTGTGCATCGGACATGCCCTGATCTTCCAGCCGCATGCGGGCTACATCCATCTGGCGGGCCATGTACTCGTTGTCTACAAAGGTCAGGTAAATAAAGGCAAACACGCCGCTCAGCACACCGGATACAATGCCCAGCACCGATCCCAGGCCAAGGCCCTGGCTGTAGCTCATAAAGCCGCCATTTTCACTCCTGAAGGCTTTGTGGGTGAGCACAATACCAATGATCAGGCCTATAAGGCTAAACAGAAAAGAAGCCGATTGCAGCGCCTCAGATTCTGTGATATAGACCAACAGGCTATACACAATCATGATGATGCCGGTGATGACGCCGCCTTTTATGCCTTTGTTCCAAACAGTTGGCTCGGGCTGGTAGGTGGGTTCTGAGTGTTGTACAGGTTCCATAGGGTTTATTTTTTGTAGAAAAGGGTAATGATGCCTGTAATGAATAAGCCAATGAGGGTTTTCTTCAGAAAATCATCCAGCGCCAGATCGGCAGCTGTCAGGTTCCGGACTTCCTCAAGGGCCTGCTCATACGCCTGCTTTCCCACCTGTCCTATCCATTTTTCAGGATCCTCCATCAGCACCGCCAGATTCTCGTTTTGGTGCCGCATCAGCAAGTCTGTATCTGCGAAAGATAAGAAAATATATATAAATATTGCTGAAACCGCCGCTAAGCTGGCATAGCAGACAAAGCCGGCCGTCATGCCCTGCCAGTAGTGCAGGCGCCCCCGGTAGTGATAATCCCGCACTTCCTTCAGCGTAAAGAATACAAAAAGGGGAATGAGAATAAAATCAAAGAGGCGCAGCGAATCCAGGGGATTCTCCTTCAGCAGCCACAGGCTCAGAAACAGGCCTATGGAAATACCTCCCCCGGCTAGCCCATACTTAAGACCTGTGGTAAAGAGCGGCTTTTTAGGCAGGGGGGATACTTCCTGCTCAGCCGACACGGATGCTGCTTTCATCTAGATACATCTTCTGCGCTACAATAATGCCAACGGCTTTCCCCCTGAGCTCCTGCTGCCAATAGGGGCTGTTCTGGGAGTGGGAGCGGTTGCTTTCCCCATCCAGCCGCCAGGGGGCATCGGGCACAAAGAGCGTGCAGCAGGCCGGGGCTCCCTCTTTAATTTCTGCCTGTGGCAGGCCCAGCACCCGTCTTGGGCCACTGGTCAGTTTTTCGATCAGTACCTCCTGCGGCAGCTCGGGCAGCGCGCTAAGGGCCGCATAGGCCGTCTGCAGGCCGGTAGCGCCAACGGCAGCCAGATCAAACTCCAGGCGCTTGTTTTCGGTATCTTCCGGCCGGTGGTCGGTTACTATGGCATCTATGGTGCCCTCCCGTAATCCCTCCAACAGGGCCTGGCGGTCCTGCTCGCTTCGCAGGGGAGGATCGAGCTTAAAATTGGTATCAAAGTCCAGCAGGGCCGCATCGGTAAAGAGCAGGTTATGCATGGCCACATCGGCGGTTAGGGCCAGTCCCTCGGCTTTGGCCTTGCGCACCAGGGCCACGCCAGCCGCTGTGCTGAGGCAGGAGATGTGCATGCGCCCACCGGCATAGCGCAGTAGTTCTATATCGCGCAGCAGGGCTACTTCTTCGGCCAGGGAGGGTATGCCCTTCATGCCCAGCAGGGTGCTGTTAATGCCCTCGTGCATTTGGCCACCCTGCATCAGGCGGGGCTCCTGCGCCTGATTCATAAACACACCGCCTATTTTTTGCAGGTATTGCAGCGCCCGCACCACCAGGGCCGGATCTGACAGGGGGTGTGCCCCATCGGTAAAGGCCCGGGCGCCGGCCTGGTGCAGGTCAAGCACTTCGGTAAGGTACTCGCCTTTGGCCCCGGCCGTAATGGCTGCTGCCACATGCAGCCGCACCGGGTAGGGGGTAGTATGGTTCAGGATAAAGCGTACGCCATTCTTGGTATCGATCACCGGCTCGGTATTGGGCATGAGCAGCACATCGGTAAAGCCACCGGCAGCAGCGGCCTGGCAGCCGCTGTCCAGATCTTCCTTGTACTCCAGGCCGGGCTCGCCAAAAGAAGCTCTCAGGTCGCACCAGCCGGCCGATAGGTGCAGGTTGTGGATGTGGATCACCTGATCGGCCTCAAGGGCGGCGGGCGCCTGGGCAGAGGGCCAGATGGATCGATACGCCCCCCCATCCAGCAGCAGGTGGTGGGGTTCCGTGCCAAAGCCCGGATGCAGGACCCGAACGTTTTTTAGGAGAATTTTCATTTCCAGAATCGAATCAGAAGTACCTCACACAAGAGGAAGAGGAGTGCCAGCAGTAGGGTCCACTTCCATAGCATGACGGCACCAAAGTTAGCATTCAATTCGGCAGTTTCTGCATTTCGGGCTGCATCATTTAGCAATTGGATGTGGGAAAAGGCCGCTGCCCCTTCTTCCAGCTCCTCGGGCTGCAGTTGCTCGGGAATGGATTCGGCCGGATCATGGTTAAAGGCAAGCAGCTGTACCAGCGAATCATCGGCCTGCAACTGGTAAAAACCGGGGTTCAGGGAGTAGGCCGGCACATCCAGCATCAGCTGCCGGTTGGCCAGGCGCTGGGCCGGGATGATCTCCTCGCCCTCCCGCCGCATGCGAAACACTGTTTCCGGCGCCTGCTCGGCTACCTGCACCTCAAAAATGCTCTGGGTGGTGGGGTAATACAGGGGGTTGGAAATGTTTTTGCTGCCAAAGGCAATCTTGTACATTACGGGCACAAACAGGGCATGCCGGTGAAAATTGGTATAGGCATCCTGCAGGGGGGAGGCCACGAGCCATACCTTACCCGACTGCCCCACAAAGGGGCCGCCCGTCTGCAGGCTCAGCACATTATCGGCACGGCCTGCCCAGGAGACTACGGGCCGTGCCTGTGGCATGGTAAAACGGGTAGAGCTTTCTTCAAACACCCCTTCAAAAAAAGGATTGTTCATGTCGGGCGCTGCCAGGCGTATGCTGTTTTCGGCCTGGGTGGTCTGTACGGCCAGCCGGCTGGCAATGCCTGCAATCACGCTTTCCTGCGCCTGGGCATGGGGGATGTAAAGCAGGCTGCCCCCCTCCTCTACATATTGCTGCAGGGCCGATGCCAGGGCACTCCCAGCCTGCTGCAGGGCATTTACCACCACCAGATCTGCCCAGCCCAGCTCAGAGAAGGTAAAGTTAGAGGCCTCTCTGCTCCGGATCCGAAACAGGGTGGTATCTGAAAATACCCGGTTTACAGGCCCTGTGCCGGCTTGTTCAGTCAGCTCCAGCACATGTACCGGATCCCCTTTTCGCAGGGCAAAATAAAACTCATTATCAAAGTTTACGGGATAATCCACCAACTCCAGCCGGGCCTGGCTCAGGCGATCAATGGAAAAGTTGAGCGGAAATTTCACTTCCTGCTTTCCTTTGGCCGGCACCGATATGGTGGTACTGGCCATTTGCCGGTCATTGATGGCTAGCTTAAGGGGTACTTCTTCGGTGGCACTGCCTGTATTCACTACCCGTGCTACCAGTGTATTGTTGGTACCGGGCAGGTAGTAGGGCTTTTCCAGGTAAACCGAATCGATATACAGGTTTTTGTGTTGCTGATAGGCCAGGGGTACCAGAAAGTACCGATTGGTACTGTCGCTGGCTATGGGGCTGATATCGGCCGACCAGCTGTTGCGCTGCATATCACTGAGCAGGAAGATCTCCCGCTGCTCGCTGCGGTCTTCGGCCGGCAAAATCTGCAGGCGGTCAATGATCTCCTCCAGTGTTCGGCCTCTGCCGGACAGCTGCAGTTCGGTGAGTTTGTCCCGTATCACCTCCGGCGTATAGTAATACTGCTCGCCCGCCTCAAAACCATTGGTGACCAGCCGAAAGCGCGTACCCTGGGGATAAGCCCCCAGGATGGCATTGGCATAGGTAATGGCTACATCGAAGGCCGAAACCCCCTCCTCTACCTCATTGGTCATGCTATAGGAATTGTCGAGGTAGATATCGACCCGGCGGGCATCGGCCTGGTGGGGTCCGGGTATATAGGGGCGGGCAAAGGTAAGGACCAGAAAGAAGAGAAAGGCCAGTCGACACAGGAGCACCAGCAGGTGCTTGAGCTGGCGTTTTTTCTGGCTCATCTGCTTTACCTGTTCCAGAAAGCGGGTGTTGGAGAAAAACACCCTGCGTACCCTGCGGAACTGAAAAAGGTGAATGATGATGGGGATGGCAAGAGCTGCCAGGGCATATAAAAAGCCGGGAGCAAGAAGATTCATGTGGAGCTAATTTACGCAGCCCGGGAAGCAATCGCAATAGCCCGCCGCCTGCCTCCCAGTTTAACGTTTAAATTGAGCGCATCCATATACCCTTCATAGAGTATACACAGGGGGTTGTGGTTAGGAAATACCTACTTACTCCCCTTTTGCTTCACCTGCAGCCAGAATAGGTATCCCTGCAAATCAGGCAGCTGGCTTTGTTGCCACCGTACTTGATGTTGCAGCATCTGCTTCTTGCTCTGCTGTTGCTTCTGGCTGTTGTCCGTTGCCTGCCAGGGGTCCACCCGGGGGGCCAAACAGAAGATCCCATCGCTCTTTAAACGAACCACATTTTTTCAGATCATGCCAGATATCCACCCACTCATGGAACACCAAATAAACCGGGTTATAGGGATGCTTGATGGGCTTGGTAATCCCATAGACCACCGCCTCCCCTTCCGGTTCAAAGGTGCCGAACATGCGGTCCCAGATAATAAAGGTAGAGCCGTAGTTCTTATCAATATATTGGGCGTTGGTACCATGGTGCACCCGGTGATGCGAAGGGGTTACAAAGAAGTACTCAATGGGTCTGGGGCATTTGTTAATAAGGGGGGTATGGATCCAGAACTGATATAGTACCGCCAGCTGATGGCAGATAAAGAACACAATCAGGTCAAATCCCATAAGGATGATGGGAATAAAAAAGAAGATCTTCAGGATCTGGGTCCATCCCAGGCGAAAGCCAACGGTAAAGTTGTAATATTTAGAGGAATGGTGGGTGACATGGGTGGCCCACCAGAAGCGCTGCTCATGGGCTATGCGGTGTGCCCAGTAGCGGACAAAATCAACGCAGATAAAGCAGAGGATAAAAGACCACCAGGCAACGGGGATACGCCAGGGCACCAGGGTAAAGAAGTAGAACATCAGGGCAAAGTTGGCTACCTTGAGCACAAGGCCAAGTCCTACATTTCCCAGCCCTACGGCAGCAGCCGCCATGGAATCTTTTATATCATAGGCTTTGATCTTTTTACGGGTAGTGACATACCACTCCAGACCAACGAGGATAAAAAAGAAGGGAGCGGCATAGGGGATAATATTATAACCATCAGATTCTTTCAGATACCAAACAAACTCGTCCATACATCAACTTTTGCGGATTACTTATCTATACATCTTCATGAACGGGAAAAAGTTTGCTCCAGACCTAAAAGCTCCAGGAAAATATACTAGATGGTCAAAATAGGGTAGTGTGCTGTCTACTATCTTAGCTGCTGCTGTGTAGGGGATCAAGCTGTGAATAAATAGCAGCACTACTAAATTGATTCATTTATACAGAGTGTATGCGTCCCTTGTGTAGGGGTTGTGGCGAACCCTATAACTATGAGCAGAAGACAGGCCCACTGAGCCTAACCATATTGATTTGATCAGGCTTTTAGTCTTTAACAGTCCCCATGCAGTAGGGGTCGAGTGCTTTGAGGAGTAGGAAACAAAAAAGCCCTTCAGTACGAGATTAACGCTTAAAGTCGCCTGTATTTCCAGGGTCTATGGTGCGGCCGGCCAGGCTCACAGACCCTCTGAAGACAGGTCTGTGGGCCACAGACCTGGGGCACGGTTAGTTAAATTAGTATACCATTTCTGCAGCAGGGCATTGGATGGCAAGATTTGCCTAAAGGGGGGGTGCAGGATACACTTAAGGGGGTCGGTCAACAAAAAAGCCCCTTTACATTGCTGTAAAGGGGCCTGAAGGGTTATTTATTCGCTGAGGAATAAAAAAAGGGGTTGGCGGCGACCTACTCTCCCAGGTGTTACCCAAGTACCATTGGCGCTGCAGGGCTTAACTTCTCTGTTCGGAATGGGAAGAGGTGGGCCCCTGCGCTATAGCCACCATTATTGCTTTTAGAGGTAAGAGGTAAGAGGATAGAAGTAAGACTCTGAG
>NZ_AODQ01000005.1 GCF_000348925.1 Cesiribacter andamanensis AMV16
CCTCTCGCTTGCCCTAGAAGAATAAACGCACAGAAAAAACCTGCTACTTAAGCAGGTCCTTTAGCTTTTCGCCCAGCGCGTCGCGCTCTCCCCTGCTGGGGTTTCTCCAGCTGCTCTGCCCGGGTCTTTGCGCTGTGGCAGGGCTTGCACAGGCATTGCAGGTTATCCCAGTCCAGGCGCTTATTCCAGGCCTGGTTAAGGGGCTGGATGTGGTCTACCTCTGTGGCTACAGTAAGCAGCCCCTGTGCATCGCACGTAACGCACAGGGGGCATTCCTGCAGCTTAAGCAGCCGTACCCGTTTCCAGGCCGGCGTCTGGTAGAAACGCTGGTTCCGGTCCCGGTTGCTGCTCGATATCTTCGCTAAATATCGCATCTACAGATAGGTATTCTTTTTCGTGCTTACTTGCTAGCTGCTGCAGCTCCAGTATCCTGCGTTTCTGGATCTTGTGCGTACGCAGTATGCTAAAGAACTTGTTCCTAAAAGTCGTAAAGACTACGTTATAGAAGTTACCACTATACTGGCGTAATTGTTCGTCTCGCTGTAGGAAGTGCAAAAGCAATTCTGCCTCTACATCCTCATATCGCAATTGCTCCGAAAACTGGAAATGGTAGCATACGTTATAAGCTATCGTCTGCAGGTGCTGGTATATGTGCTTGCCGAAATAGCGTTCCCGCGCCCGGGGGCATTCTAGCTTACTGTAGGCCTCGAAAGACCTATTAAAGGCCTTCTTGTCTATGTTGTTCATCTGCCGCCACCTGGTTAGTGCTAGGTGACTGCTCTGGGGCAAAGGCCGCTATAGCCTGGGCTATTGTTGCTGCCTCTTGCAGGCTATAGGCTCCGCGCTTTTGCGCCAGCTCTAGGGCCTGGATCAGCAGGTTTAGCGCCTGCTGTTGGGGGGTTTGTTGTTCTTGCATGTTGTTACTTAATAAGAAATTGTTTACGCATCCTGGATAATGTAGGGTAAATAGCACCCCTAGTTAGGCCTGTAATCTCCGCTATAGTTCGCCAGGTTACCTTCTGCCCTTCTTTCTCCAGCTGCTGTACTGCCTGCTCTATTAACATTATGTTGCTGGTTCTAGGTGTAGGGCTAGGTGCTGCTTTAGGGTTGCGTATTTTCGAAAGGGGGGTTCGAATAATGTTAATGTGTAGACCTAGGTGCTGGGCAAGTGCTTTTTCTGTTACCTCCTGCCCTTGTGCCTCCAGTTCCTCCATAGCCTGCAGTATCTGCATGCGCCTGGCGCTGGCTTGCTTAACACTATATAGCTGCTGTACCTCTGCCTCCTTATCCAGCAGACCTAGCTTTACCAGCTGTAGGCAGAATTCCTGCAGCTTGTGTTTATATCTTATGTAGTTGCTGTCTCGTTCGCCTACAGTGTAGAACCTTTCCAGGTCTTGCTTTTCGCGCTCGCTTAATCCCTGCAGCTGCATATACTGCTGTAGCTTCTCTAGCAGTAATGCTGCATGCTTTTCCTGCTGCTCGTCCTGTAGCTCTAGCTCGTATTCCCACTCTTGCATGCTAGCGTACTCCTGTTCTCTGTTTTCGCGGCGCTGTAGGGATTCTACGTAGTTGTAGGCCTTGTGCTTTGCTGCTGTGCCTAGGTAGCTGTAGGCTTTTGCTTGCCCAGGGCGGAACTTATCCAGCACCTTAAGGCTATGTATTAACAGCTCGAACTGTAGTTCCTCGTCGTCTGCGTACTGGTTAACGTATCTGCGTAACACTGATGTTATTAGCTGCTGGAGGGGCTTGTATAGATAAGTAGCGAAAATCCGGTTACGCTCTAACGGTGTGGCTACCTGGTAGGCCTGTACTGCCTGCTCCTGCTCGTCTGTCCAGTACTGCTGCTTTGCTGCTCTTTTTTTCATGCGCCGGCCTGGGTCTCCTTTTCGCTGGGGTTATGGCTAGGGAGTTCCGGCAGGCCTTCTATAATCTGTTGCAGCAGCTGCAGGCGTGCTTTTGCCTTCTGTGTTGCCAGGCTGTTACGCTCCAGCCTTGCCTGGGCTTTTTGGGTTGCGGTTTTGGCCTGGCGCTCGGGGAACTCCAGCAGCACCTGGGCTAGGGCCTGTATTTCCTGCTGGGTGTAGGTGGCGTTTCGCAGCTTGTGCTGTGCCAGGTACATATAGGGGCTATAGGGCAGGGTAAGGAATATTTGCGCTGCCAGGTGCTGGCCCTCTAGGGTTAGGCCTTCCAGGATGCTGGAATATGTTTTTTCTTGTTGCATTGCTTTAGGGGGTAGTTAAGAGCTGCCCGGGATGGGGAAAGGGCAGCCTAGGGGGTTATTTTTTCTTTTGCAGCAGCTCGGGCTTTGCGGAAAAGATGCGGCGTAGGTAATGCAGGCCGCCTGGGGTTATGTAGGTTGTTACGTATACCCGCCCGCAGCGGGCATCTGTTGTAGCCTTCACCTCGAAATGTTTCGCGTAACGCTGGTATGGGGTATTGTCTAGCATTAGTACGCCTACCTCTCGCAGGGCTTTAAAAAGCCGGGTGCGGCCTGTGCCTAGCAATTTCGCGGCTGTCGCAAAGTCGTAGTTACCGCCCGCCTGGATAAAGGTGCAAAAGCTCTCAACCGCTGGCTTAACTGCCTCCAGCTGGCGCTGCTGGGTCTCTATGGTTTCCGCCTGCTGGGCCGCCAGGTAAAGGGCCTCCGAAAGGGTAGCGGGTATCTGGAAGGCTGGCTGGGCCTGGGCCTGCAGGGCTTGCTTTACCTGCTGTAGCTGCTGTTCGCACTGAATGAAATAGCGCCGCGCCTCTCTGCCCCGGTCGTTGTTCTGGACCATGGCTATTTCCTTGGCGGTGCTGAGGGTTAGGCTGTATTCTATGCTGGGGCGACCTCTACCGGTAATTTTACCCAATTCTGGGTAATAATCTTTTCCCTCCTGGAAGTCGTATTTTGCTATTAATTCAGGCATCCAGGTACTGAAATGCTTACCTACTTCCAGGAAGCTGTGGAGCTCGCGTGCATCAACTGTCTGTTTCTGTTGGTCGACGTTTATTAGGGCGTTGGTTGGGGTTAGGGTTGTTGGGGTTAGTGTTTTCAACTTGCATTTTGTTTTTCCTTTTGTGTTATGGATAGGGGCCTAGTGCCCCTTTTTTCGTTCGTTACATTAATAAATACTAGCTAATTTCCGTTTTTTCGGAAAAGGGGCTTATTTCCAGAAAAAAAGTTGAAAAAATTTAGGCGGAGGGCGCAAAAAGTGCTTTTCCAGCGCCTGGGGAGGGTTTTTATACCAAAACTTTTTTCGTCTAGTTAAGCAAGAGCCAGAAATTACCCCGCCAGGTCTCTACATGCTGGGCGCGAAAGTCCAGGTAAATGGGCCCGGGCAGATCGTGCACGAATAATTCTGTTTCTATGCTGTCGCGGGTGTAGTGCTGGCGGATAGTTGCCTGTACCTCTGGATCCTTCCAGTACTTCTTTACAGTTGCCAGACTCCTGGCCGCCTCTTCTGCTACGCTGTGCTGGTTAATGCGCTTGCCGCGCCGGCAAAGGCGAATAATAGCCCTTATTAGGTCAGGCTTGCAGCTGGGGCGGCTCATGCGGCTGCCTCCTGGATTTCTAGCAGGGTTAGGAAGTCCAGCCCAGCTAAATAGCCTGGGTCGTTTCGGTAGGCGCTTACGTCAGCAGCAGTGCTGCCATATACCGCTAGCAGCTCCCCTTCTATTTCCAGGAATTCTACCCCCTGTGCGTTTTTTGCCGGCAGTGCCGGGGCGGCTACATCTTTAGGGGCTGGGGCCATGGGGGCTGGCTGGGTAAGGGCTTGCTGTATTTCCTGCTTAGTCCAGTTGCGCTTAATGGTCGCTATACCGCGTCCGGTTGCCTCTGCTACAGCCTGCTGGGTTACCTTCTTATTCGCTGCCAGTAGGGCCTGTATTGCCGCGATAATCTGGGCTAGGGTGTTGGCTGCTTTCTTGTCTGCTGAAGCGTACGCGGCCGCTTTCTGGGCTTGCTGGATGCTTTCTTTTTTTGTTGCTGGGGCTTGTTCCCCTGTTACCGCCACCCAGTGCTTTTTTGCGGTTTTCTCTGCTCTTCCTGCCAGCTGGGCCACGGTCTGGGGCGTTACCTCCTGCCCTTCTTTCTCCAGCTGCTCTATAGCTTCCAGCATTGCTACCCGGGTGCGGTTCTTTAGTATCGCGCCTGTAGAAGGGCCTTTATAGCTGTAGGTTTTCTTTTCCTTTTTCTCCTTACGCGGACCCCAGGCCCTATTTACAAAGTAGCCTGATACTGGCGGCTGAGTATCTTCTTCAAACGCCCACCACTCGCCCGGCTCTATGCTTTCCAGCAGCTCTTCTTCTGTAATTGCCGGTTGTTCTTCCTTTCGGATCTCCGCCAGGTGGCGCTTTATTGTTGCCATGCCCAGGGGGGTAATGTTAGCTAGCGCCTGCTGGGTTACTTTCTTGCCTTCCGCCTGTAGCTGCTGTATCGCTTCTTGTAACATACGTTTAGTTTTGTTTTTCTTGGTTAATCCTGCTTTTTCCCTAGCCTTGCTAGTGCTTTCTTCCTGTGCCAGGCCGGTTACCTCCAGCCAAACCTTTTCTACTGTACTTTTCCCCACGCCTGCCAGTTCCGCCAGCTGGGCCTGTGTAACGATTTCCCCAGCAGCAATAAGCGTTTCGTATGCGTCCTGGATACGTACTTTAGCCTCTTCCCTTTTTGTACCCCAGATTGCTTTTAGCAGGTCCTTTAGGGCCTGTTTGCGTTCGTCTCCCTGCAGGGCTGGGTTAATCTTACCTACATGCTTGCGGCAAAAAACCCGCCCCTGGCCCGCGTCCCTGTCCGCGTTAACCTGGTAGAATATGCTTTTTAGCTCTCCGTCCGCCAGCGGGGTATAACAGCGCTTGTTATGTATTTTTAGCTCGTTCCAGCCGCGCGCTGTGCCATACAGGGCTATATAGTTATTTGCTAGTAGCTCTAGTATCGTATAGCGTCGTACGTCCCCTGGAATCCGAAACTTGTAGGTAGGTATTAGGTATCTGGGCTGGGGATAAAGGACAAAAGTTTGCCCAGGTGCAAATACATAGTCGTCCCTGTCCGCCTGCAGGCGCATAACAAGGGCGCGGGATTTCCGCTTTTTTCCCTCGTAATCGTCTTGTACTAGATCTTCCCCACGTAGCTGGGCTATCTTATAGTTCCAGTAGGTTTCTTCATCCGCCTGGGGTAGGTAATAGGTGTGTAGGTTATCCATGTTTATAAATACTAGCCTTTTCCAGAAGATCAGACCGGCCCTATATATAAGACTACTTAGGTGCCGATTTCCTTAATCGGAAAAGTCAGTTTTTTAAAAATTTTTTCTGGCTCTTAAATGCGTAGCGAACCCTAGGGCGGGGCACGTTCCCCTGTAGTGGGGTTGCACCCCAGGGGCTGGGGGTTGTTTTCTTTGTTCCCTGTTTCCCTGGGCTAGTTATTCGCTGGGCCCGGGTTGGGGTTGGGTGTAGATAAGTAGAGAAAACAAAGCCGGGATCGGGTGTATCATTTGGCTCTTAGGGTTAGAATTAATATATATATGGCTACTTAAGAACCAACGATACACTCCCCTACCCGGTCCTGGGTTTAGTTTTCCATTTACAACCCAGTGCCGGGACAGGGAAACTGTTCCCCATACCCGGGGTTCTTTTTCCTACCTGGATCCAGTGCCGGGACAGGGAAACTGTTCCCCTACCCGGGCCTCTTTTCTGGATAGCGATGTATTCCCCAGGACCGGGTTAAGGGATAGACCTACCTACCTGGATTAGCAGGAAAAAAGAAAACAACCCGGGACAGGGAAACAGCATCCCTACCCGGGCCTCTTTTCTGGATAGCGATGTATTCCCCAGGACCGGGTTAAAGGGAGACAGCCCCCATGCCCGGCTTTGCTTTTTCTTACTTAATCCAGGGAAACAGGAAAAAAAGAAAACAACCCCCAGCCCCTGGGGTGCAACCCCACTACAGGGGAACGTGCCCCGCCCTAGGGTTCGCTACGCACTTAAGAGCTAACCCCAGGGCAGCTACCTACAGTCGCTTTTCCAGCAGGCATGTAGGGACTTTTAGCCAGATTTGGGAGAAAGTCCAGCTGGTAGGCTGATAGCCAGCAGGGCATAAAAAAAGCCCCAGGGCTGGGGCTCTCTGTTTATAGAGCGTTTGCCGGATCAGGGCGGAAACTATCTAGTACCTGTACTTTCGTCTGGCGGTGCACCTGAATATAATGGTCGATTACCCTATCGTCTTGGTGGCCGGTAAACTCCTTTATAATCTCTTTTCCATACCCCAGGCTAACTAGCACCGATACTAGCGTCTTACGCATGTACTTGCTACTTATGTGGTCCTGTATCCTAACTTCTTTCTCTATGCCTTTCCGGCTGCCGCCCCGGTACTCGTATATTTTTTCCACCCGATCCAGGCCAGCAAGCGCCGCCAGCACCTTTAGGTTATCGTTTAGCTTTTGCCCGCTGGGGATTAGTTCTTTGTACGCTAGGAACTCGTCCAGCAGGGGTTTAACGTAATGTTCGCTTATCGGATTCGTAACCTTGCCCCCAGTTTTTTGCTGAGTAAAGCTAACATCGTCCCCTTTAAAATCAGAGGCCTGGAGGCGCTTAAGATCGCTTATTCTTAGCCCTCCTAGTGCCGTACCAACGATAAACGCCAGCTTGGTTACATGCAGGTGCTTTTTTGCCGATACATCCAGGTAATAGAGGCGGTCGAACTCCTGCTTTGTTAGCGCGATTGTGTCCCCTATTTCCGGGCTCTTAAACTTTAGCTCGAAGTCCCGGAAATCCTGGTTAACGGGGTACCCCTTTTTCGTTAGGTACTGCCGGCCGAACAGCTTTAGGTATTTAACGTGGTTTTTAAGGGTAGTATTCGAAAACTGTACCCGCTCCTTTTTTACCGGTTTCGGCCTGGGGGCCTTGCTGGCCTTGCTATAGGGTATATACCCAGTTTCTTGGAGGTAGGCGGCAAACTCCGCCAGCAGGGCTTCCGATAGCTCCGCTGCTTTTAATCCGCCCCGGTGCTGGGCGAATGCTTTTAGGTGTGGTAGGGTGTGCGTGTACTTAGGAACCTGGACCTGGTCCAGCCACTCCTGGAACAGCGGCACCATATCCGCCCCCAGCTGCTCTTCTTTTTTCGGCGCATCTTCTACTAGACTGGGGGTATAGCGTAGCTGGGCTAGCACATGTTCCCCGCTAGGCTCTATCTTATGTACGCTACACTCCAGCAGCACCTGGTTAATTTGGTCCCGCTTAGCCAGGATAAGGGCGTTAAGCTGCTGCTGTTCTTTCCGGCTGTAGCCGCTGCCGATTTGCTGGGTAGCCTCGTTCCAGTGCTGGGGGGCGCAATAGATCCCCACGGGGTCCCGGTACTGCTTGCCCTTGTATCGGTACTCCAGGATAACAGGGTGTTTGCCGGCGTTCTCGCCCTTGCTCAGGGGGCGGCGGTCCAGCTTAATTACATACGTCATAGTTGTTAGGGTTTTGCTTGAAAAAGTATCGAAAAGTTTACTTTTTCAAAGATAGCCTTTCCCATGTAAAACCCATGTAAATTTACATGTAATTTACATGGGTCATGCCGAAAAATGGGGTAAAGCTTCCCTAGCTCAAATCAATAAAACCCCTTTAAAACGTATTTAGGCGTATTTTTCAGTAAAGCAGTACATGTAAAAGGTTCCCTTTTGGGGTCCCGTCCGTTCCGCTCAAAAGCCTCTAGAGTAAGTTCTGGGGGCTTTTTTGTTTTCATTACTTTCAAAGCTTACCAATTAGAACAATAGGTTGCCGGCTGAGAGTTGGTTAGAATACCTGCCTACAGCTTCTATGTCTCAATTAACTAGCGGAATGGAAGGCAAGTGTTGGGTTGGATAGATCGTACGCATATTTACCCATGGCTGTATTACTAAAGAACACGTGTAATATACCCGTTCTTATATTATTCTACCCCTCTGGTGCAGCCCCCTTTTTGAATTCCTCTTTTTGTATGCCTGTTTGGGCAAATTGGCCTATTTTTACAGTAGTCATTCGCCTATGAAATTGGATAGCACCATCCAGCGCCTGCTGGAACAGCAACAATTCGCCGAAGCCCTGCGACTGCTGGAGCAAAGCCTGAAGGGTAGCCCCGACCGTATTACCCATTATGCAGCCATGGGCTACTGCCACTACAAGCTGGCGGCCTTTGGCAAAAGTATAGAACAGTACAGCCTGGCGCTGGCCCTGGCGCCCGATCAGGCCCAGTTGTATAGCGACAGGGGCTTGTCCTATTTCATGAAGGGCGAACATCAGCCTGCCCTGCAGGACTTCAACCAGGCCCAGGAACTGGAGCCGCAAAACCCCTATCGCTATAGCAGCCGCGCCTATGTGAAGGATGCCATGGGCAACATTAAAGGGGCAATCGAAGACTATCAAAAAGCGATTGCGCTTGATCCGGAAGATGCTGTCGCCTACAATAACCTGGGCTTGCTGATGGAAAAAATGGGCTACCAGCAGGAAGCCCAAAAGCAATTTGCCAAAGCTGATCAGCTGGAGGGCAAACCCGCTTCAGCTGCTCCCGCTCAAACAACTCCTTCCCCTGCTGCCGCTATGCCTCCCTCCGGGCCTCAGCAAAAGCAGAAAATGACCGCCAGCCACCTGGCCAGTGTGATGCGCTCGGTGTTTACTACTAAAGCCGGCTTTCAGGAATTTATTCAGTACTGGCTAGGGAAGCGCCAGGATCGGTAGGCCCTTGTTTGAACAGGTACTTGAGAAGGTTGATGGGGATTGGCGCAATGAAAATCACCAAGCCTCCTCATGGTAGGTTCGGGCATACCCTACCCTTTTTGCTCTGAAAGGGAAGGAAGCTCAATCTTGAAGGTTGTGCCCTTGTAGGGAATGCTGTAAAGGGTAATTCGGCCGCCCAGCTTTTCTACCGCATTTTTGAGAATATACAGACCCAGTCCGGGCCCTTTGGAGCGCTCAGTGCCCCTGAAGAACATGTTGTAGATCTTGCCCTGCAGCTCCCCATCAATACCTATCCCGTTGTCGGAGATCTTGATGACCACATGGTTTGACTCCCTGGATTTCTGGATCTCGATACGGGCAAATGACTCTACCTCACTGCGACGATACCGGATGGCATTTTCTACCAGATTATAGAAGATGATCTGCAGCAGGTGGGCATCGCTGCAGAAGCCCTGCACCGGTTCTATGCTTTCGTGCAGCAGCACCTCGGCACTTTCTGGGAGCTTCCAGATGTCTTTCTTAACCCGCTGCCAGCACTCCTTGAAATCTACTTCGGCTATTTCACAACTGCGGTCCTTGATCTTGGTCAATTCTATGAGCGAAACTGTAATGTTGTGCAGGCGCATGATCTGGCTATGGTACAGATCAAAATAGTTGGTGGCGGTGCTGTCGGTCACCTCGTAGCGCACAATCTGGTTCAGCCCCAGCAGGGTCGCTATGGGGCCACGCAGGTCATGAGACGCACGGTAAATGAAGGTATCCAGCTCATTGTTCTTGAAGATGAGGTCCTGCTCGATCTTCTTTTGCTCCGACATATCCCGCAAAATGGTGGAGTAGCACTGCACCTGCCCATCGGCATCCTTATGCGATACAATTACCTGCGATACATGCACCTCCCGGCCATCATGGCTCAGGTAGCGGTTTTGCCCGCTCCAGGTGCCATATTTATCGGCATGGCGTAATTCTTTGCGGCTGAGCAGCCGGCTGAATTTCTGGCTCTGAAAATTGGAGAAGGTTTTTTGCTGCAGGCTTTCTTCACTGGTAATGCCAAAGAACTCTTTGCCAGCCTTGTTCAGGTACAGGATCTGACCATCTACCGCAGCAATTCCAACCATATCGGAGGTGGTTTCGATAATGGCCGTCAGGCGGTCTTTTTCATGCTCGGTCTTGCGAATGCTGGAGATATCCTGCAGCGTACCGTAGTACTTGATGAAATTTCGGGTTTTACCGATCTTAATGCTTACGTAGAGGTGTCGGATCTCCCCATCGCTGCGCACAATGCGCAACTCCACCCGATCAGTATAAAACTCATCCTCCGATTTGCCGGCACGCTCAACTGCTCTCTGGTACACGGGCAGATCTTCGGCATAAATGCTCTCCTGCATGCGGCTTACCGGCAACATACTGCCCCCTTCTATCTCCCGGGTGGTGCCAAAGATCTCCAGCACTTCATCACTCACCAGAAA
Source organism: Cesiribacter andamanensis AMV16 (assembly GCF_000348925.1). Classification (GTDB taxonomy): domain Bacteria; phylum Bacteroidota; class Bacteroidia; order Cytophagales; family Cyclobacteriaceae; genus Cesiribacter; species Cesiribacter andamanensis. Next base: position 10,140 of record NZ_AODQ01000005.1, read on the forward strand.
GCACTCGGCCACAGGATCAAACTCCCAGGTACCCAGGTTGGCCAGGCGAAGGGCATCGGCCAGTTTTTCTTCACTCTTGCGCAGCTCCTGAGTGCGGGTTTCTACCAGCCGCTCCAGGCTGGTGCGGTACTCTTCGAGCTCCTGCTCGGTTAGGCGTAGCTGGGTAATATCCTGTGCGGTACCAAACGCCCGAATCAGTTCGCCCTGTTCATCAAGCTCTATGCGCACACTGCTGAGCACATGGATAATAGTGCCATTGACCCGGCGCAGGCGGTAATCTACCACCTCTTTAAAGGACTCTACGGGCGCCTCTTTGGCCATGCGGATAATGTAGCGGATCTTACCGAGCTCTTCTGGAAGTATAAACTCATGCAGAAAGCGGCTGCCCTGCACCCATTCCTTTGCCTGCTCTATGCCCAGCAGATCCCGCAATTGCTGGTTTAGCAGCAGGCGGTCTTCGGCCACTTCATATTCCCAGCTGCTGAGCTTGGTCACCTCGCAGGCTTCCCGCAGTTTGTGCTGGCTGGTTTGCAGGGCTTCCTCGGTTTTCTTCTGCTCAGAGATATCGCGGGCGGTAGCAATTACCGATACTACCTCCCCGGCATCATTGCTTTCGGGAATCAGGAACCAATCTACCCACCGGCCATTGGGCAGTTGCAAATCGAGGCGTTTTTGTGTGCCGGTACGAAAGACATAGTCCAGCGCCTGCTCACAACACAGAGTGAAGTAGTCGGGAAAGCCCAGCTGCTGGTAGGATTTGCCGATGAGATCGGCGGCCTTCAGCTGAAACTGTTTTTCTACCTGGGAATTTACAAACAGGTGCCGGTACTTACGGTCAAACTGCATGATCACATCCGGGCTGTACTCGGCCAGAACCCGAAAACGCTCCAGGCTTTTACGAATAACCCGCTGGAGGCGTTTCAGGCTCTGGTTTTCTCCCTTAAGCCGGGCCATCTCCAGTTGTAAGCCATCAGTATCAGACGCCAGGGCCACATCCGGCTCCAAAAGCAGCTGCATAATGGCCGGTTTGCTATGCTGCCGTATACCCCCGGCTGGGGTGTCGGCAAGCAGCTCCGCTTCCGAGTCAGGGAGAAGGGGCTGCTGCTGTGGCAAAGGCAGCCATTTGGTACAGTAATAAGGGGAATCTTCGGCTGCATTCCGCTCGGCAATCAGCAGTAGCTGAATGCCAAAGGGCTCACCGTTGGCCCGTCGGGCCATTACACTGGTTTTGCAGACCCCCTGCTCCTGCGCCTCTGCCGTAAGAAGCAGCAGGCGATCACTGGCCGGCAGGTTGTCCGGCTGCTGGGTCATCAAAAGATCAAGGGGGGATCGGGAGAGAATTTCGGGTTGACTGGTATAGCCAAACAGGCGGAGCGCAGCCTCGTTACATGCTTGCACGGTGCTTCCTGTAAAAATAATTACAGCGTCGCTCGAAGACAGCCAGTTTGCCATATCAGAAAAGTAGTAAACTACACCCAGTGGAGGCGCTACAGACTAAAAATGGAAGATTTCCATTTTGGATGTAATTTATAGAAAAAAGCCCAATTGTTAGTAGCTACATTCTGAAAAAAAATTCAGTTCCAATTGAAATATTCCCAGTACAGGCTTGTGCTAAGCAGCTGTCTTTGTATAAATTGCCTTATCCGCCCCTGTTGGTGCAGTACACTTCTGCTTAAATTACCTATTGTTTTTAAGTCATTATCAAATCTAAATTTTTGATTAACAGCATTTTAAGCTGTTTTTTATTTGTTAATATTGTTCTATTCATACCATTCCTATCCTACGCTGTCGCATGAAAAGACACATTATCGCCGTTTTTCTTCTAACGGTCTTACTACACGAACTTCCGGCTCAGCAACACAGTCCGCTGAGTGTGCAGCAGATCATGCAGGATCCTGCCCGCTGGATCGGCACTTCCCCTCATTCACTTCAATGGGCAGGCAACAGCCAGTTTATCTACTTTAAGTGGAATCCGGAGCAGCATCCGGGGGATTCGCTCTACCAGGTCAACATCAAAACAGGGGTCATCAGCCGGGCAGAAGAGCAAGGCCTGGGCCTGCCGGATCGCTCACCCTACTTCAACATCCAGCGCACCAAGAAGCTGTATCTGCGCGGAGGTGATATGTATGAAGAAGACCAGCGCAGCCGCAAGGTGCAGCAACTGACCCATAACCTGAGTGGACTGGGCAACATTCAGTACGCTGCCAATGGCGAGGATGTGTACTTTACCCTCAACAACAACCTCTACCTGCTGCAGCGCAGCACCGGCCTGCTGCAGCAGCTTACCGACTTTAGAAAAGGAAAAGAAAACCCGGAAAGTACCCCCTCTGAGCAGAACCGCTGGCTGCAGCAGGATCAGCTCCGGCTATCACAGGTGGTGCGGGAACGTAAAGAAAAGCAGGAGAAGACAGAAGCGGCCCGAAACAGATCGCTTCCCTCCCGCCCCCTCCCCATCTACACCGACAATGCAACAGTAAACGGGCAAACGCCTAGTCCCGACGGCCGCTATATTACCTTTCGCCTCACCACCAATCCTCAGAATGGGCAGACAGAGGTGCCCACCTATGTGACCGAAAGCAGCTATGCCGAAATGCTAAAGGCCCGCGCCAAAGTGGGCGGCAAGCAGGCTACCGTACGCATGGGTATTTACGATACAAAATTGGATACCGTCTACTACCTGCAAACCGAAAAACTACCAGGCCTGGACCGGCAACCCGATTTTGTGAAGGACTATCCAGGCAAGTCCTATACCCGCAGCAAAGAAGTAGTGGTGCATGGCCCCTGGTTTGCCCCAGGCGGCAGCAAGGCAGCGCTGATAGAGGTGCGTAGCCAGGACAACAAAGACCGCTGGATAGCCCTGCTGGAGCTCAGCAGCGGCCAGTTGAGCGTGCTGGATCACCAGCGGGATGAAGCCTGGATTGGTGGCCCGGGCATGGGTTGGCTCTGGGGGGCCAGTGATATGGGCTGGCTGCCCAATGGCCGGCAGGTATGGTTCCAGTCTGAGGCGAGTGGCTATTCCCATCTCTATCTGCTGGATGTCACCACTGGCCCAAAAAAACAGCTTACCAGCGGTACCTTTGAGGTGTATGAACCCCGCCTCAGCCAGGATGGCAAGTGGTGGTATTTTCACAGCAACCAGCAGCATCCGGGCGAGCGCCACTTTTACCGCATGCCGGTGCAGGGGGGCAAAGCCGAGCAGCTCACCCGGGGCGAAGGCCGCTGGGACGTAACCCTTTCTCCCGATGAAAAATGGATGGCTCAGCTGTACTCTACCGGCAACCGTCCGCCCGAGTTATACCTGCAGCAAAACAAGTCAGGCGCAAGCCCTAAAAAGCTCACCGAAAGCCTTACCGAGCAGTGGAAAGCCTACCCCTGGCGCATGCCGGAGTATGTAAGCTTTACCGCCAGCGATGGCGCAAAGGTGCCTGCCCGTCTTTACCGGCCGCAGCGGGGCAGCCGGGGTGGTCCTGCCGTTATTTTTGTGCATGGGGCGGGCTACCTGCAAAATGCCCATAAGTGGTGGAGCTCCTACTTTAGGGAATACATGTTTCACAACCTGCTTACAGACCTGGGCTATACTGTGCTGGACATTGATTACCGCGGCAGCGCCGGCTATGGCCGGGACTGGCGCACGGGCATTTACCGCCACATGGGGGGCAAAGACCTGAGCGATCACATTGATGGCGCCCGCTGGCTGGTAGAGGAGCACGGGATAGACAGCAGCCGCATGGGCATCTATGGGGGGTCGTATGGTGGGTTTATTACCCTGATGGCCATGTTCAATGAGCCGGGTACTTTTGCAGCCGGAGCCGCTCTGCGCTCAGTAACTGACTGGGCCCACTACAACCACCCCTACACCAGCAACATTCTGAATGAGCCCACGGCCGACAGCCTTGCGTATGCCCGCTCCTCTCCCATTTACTTTGCCGAAGGCCTGCAGGGACATCTGCTGATTGCCCATGGCATGATCGATACCAATGTACATTTTCAGGATGTAGTGCGCCTGGCGCAGCGCCTGATAGAGCTGGGCAAGGAAAACTGGGAAATGGCCGTTTACCCCCTGGAAGACCATGCCTTTGTAGAGCCCAGCAGCTGGACGGACGAATACCGCCGCATTCTGAAGCTGTTTGAGGATACCATCGGCGACCAGCGACAATCCGCCGATTAACCGCTGGTTGTTTCGTACTGATTGTTCATAATTAGCCAAAAAAGGGATGCCAGCAGATAGCATCCCTTTTTCTATTACCCCCTTAGCGGTGGAAAATGCAAATTGCTGAGGTTGGTTAAATAACGTGAATTATGGATCCCTTTTCATGGAAAGTTACATGTCAAACGAATCCCCCTTGGCGAAGGGGGCAGGGGGATTGAAATAGTCATAGTTTCAAAAGCTGCCTTTACTAAATTTTACTGGTCAGGTTCATTATGATATTAATAAGCCTCGAATACAATGTCACCAATCCCCCTGCCCCCTACGCGGGCCGCCCTTCGCCAAGGGGGATTTCGTACGTTATCCTTCTGTAGGTAAAGAGCTTAATCCATAATTCAAGTTAAATAATGTTTGCCACAGAGTATAGAAGATCCAGGATCGAATAAGGAAAAAAAAGGGGTGCCATAAACAGGCACCCCCTTCTCAGTACAATGCAGTGCTATGCTATTGCTTCAGGATGGTAAATTCTACCCGACGGTTTAGCTGGCGGGTTTCGGGATTGGCATTGCTGGCTACCGGCCGGGTGCCACCGAAGCCTTTTCCCTGTATGCGCTTGGCATCAATACCGCGGCTCAGCAGGTAGCTTCTCACCGCCTCTACCCGATCCTGCGAAAGTTTCAGGTTGGCCTTGCTGCTGCCCTGGTTGTCGGTATGGCCGGTGATCATGATTTCCATGCCGGGGTTTTCCCGCAGCAGCTGTACCACTTGGTCCAGGGCTGTAGAGCTTTGTTCCAGCAGCACCGCGGTACTTTGCTGAAACATCACATTCTCCATCCGTACGGTAGACCCAACGGTAAGGGGCCGAAGATCAAAGTTGATCTGGGTTACGGCATTGGGAAGCTGTACCAGGGTATCAACCGGTAAATACCCCTTTGCCTTAGCTACCAGGCGGTACTGCCCGGCTTCCGGTAAGGCTATGGAATAGCTGCTGCTGGCCGATACTGAGTCCTGAAAGCTATGTTCGATGCTCCGGACCAGCACCTTGCCAAAGGCCTGTTTGCCATCTTTGCCACGCACCTGCCCCCTGAGGGTTACGGCAGGTTCAAGGGGGGCAGCTTCCTGCACAGGTTCAGGGCTGGTGGGTTGTTCGATCGGGGCGGACTGGGGTTCAGTGGGGACCTGGGCAACAATCACTTCAGGCGTTTCTTCCAGCTCGGGGGCTTTGGGGGTCTCGGGCTTGCGCACCCGACGAATGTCGCCAAAGCCTTCACTATTCTGGGTAGTGGTGTAGTACGACCACTGACCGGTTTCGGGAGCGAAGTAGTAATTTTCTGCGCCGGGGGTGTTAATGCCCGCGCCCAGGTTTTGGGGGTTGCTCCAGCGTTTCCAGCTGTTGTCCAGCCGGGTGCTTACCCAGATGTCCATGCTGCCCTGTCCGCCGGGCCGGTTGCTGCTAAAGTACAGGGTGCGCCCGTCGGCGGCCAGAAACGCACTCATCTCCTGCATGGGGGTGTTGATGTCCTGACCCAGGTTCATGGGTTCGCTCCAGCGCCCGTCCTGCTGGCGAAAGCTCACATACAGATCTTCCAGGCCATGGGTAATGTAGGATTCCATGGCAATGAGCATGGTCTGCCCATCGGGGGCAATGGTAATGTCCTGGTGCTTGGCCTTGTTGAAGAAATAGGTAATGGAAACGGGTTTAGGGGAGCCGCTGCCATCGGCAGGCATCAGGTACAGGCCGGCATCGGCTTTGCTGGTGCTTTGCAGGTCGTTGCGCATCAGGTACAGCTGGCGGCCATCCTCCGTAAAGCCTACCACCACATCGGCCTGTGGGGAGTTGATCAGGCTGGTCAGGCGCTGCACATTGCCAAACAGATCACCCGTGGTAGCTACGGCTACCCAGGCATCGGCCCGGTCGCCCCGGCCACCGGCACTGCTGGGATGGTTGCTGCGCCCAAAGAACAGCTTCTGTCCATCGGGCGATACCACAGGCTTGTATTCATTGTAGCGGGTGTTCAGGCTGGTGTCGGCCGACAGGATGGGGGTTTTTCGGGACTGCGCCAGGCCAGGTAGCGACAGCAGGCCCGCTGCAAGAGCAGCCAGACAAAAGCTGGTATGTTTTGAAAATGAGCACTTCATGGTTATGTAAGGTATGAGCACAAAATTAAAAAGATCATCGGGATCCGTAGCATTTCCTTTCTATAAATGAAGAATAGTTCGCTTTATTGTAAGCGGCTGCAAATCCCGTTCCAGAAAAAATAGCGTTGTTTGCCGAGGGCTGATTCACGACCTTTGGTATCCTTTTGTTTGACTGCTTGTATGAAATTTACCGGAACCCCTTCCTATATCGCAACCCGCGACCTGCAAATAGCCGTAGAGGCCGCCATTACCCTGGAGAAGCCCCTGCTGATCAAAGGCGAGCCCGGCACCGGCAAAACCTTGCTGGCCTATGAAATTGCCCGATCGCTGGGCAAGAAGCTCATCAGCTGGAATATTAAATCCACCACCTCTGCCCAACAGGGGCTCTATGAGTACGATGCCATCAGCCGCCTGCGCGATGCACAGCTCAATAGCGACAAGGTAAGCAATATCCGGAACTATATTCGCAAGGGTAAGCTATGGGAAGCCTTTGAAGCCGAGGCCGTGCCGGTGCTGCTAATCGACGAGATCGACAAGGCCGACCTGGAATTTCCCAATGACCTGCTGCAGGAGCTGGACCGTATGGAGTTCTACTGCTACGAGCTGGATGAGACCATCAGTGCCCGGCAGCGCCCCATTGTCATCATCACCTCCAACAACGAAAAGGAGCTGCCCGATGCCTTTCTGCGCCGTTGCTTCTTTCATTACATCCGCTTTCCGGATGCCGATACGCTGCAGCAGATTGTAGCGGTGCACTACCCCGGTCTGCAGCAGGCCCTGCTGCAAAATGCCATACACCTCTTTTTAGAAGTGCGGGAAAAGCGGCAGTTAAAAAAGCGCCCTTCTACCAGTGAGCTGCTGGACTGGATTAAGCTGTTGCTGGCGGGCGGTACCCGTCCCGAGGAGCTGGAGAGCCTTCAGCTGCAGGGAGAGCTGCCCCCCTATGCTGGCGCCCTGCTAAAAAATGAGCAGGACCTCAATGCCCTGCTGTATGGCAGCACCCACCGAAGTTACTACTCCTGAGATGTTCATCGGTTTTATACTTCAGCTGCGGGAAGCAGGCCTGCCAGTAGGTACACGGGAGCTGCTCTATTTGCAGGAAGCCCTTGCCAGGGGGGTGGTCGGTACAAGCACGGATGATTTCTATTACCTCTGCCGTAGCCTGTTTGTAAAGCAGGAACAGGCGCTAGACAAATTTGACCGGGCCTTTGCCGCAGCTTTTGCGGACCTTAGCACCCTCCCCTTCGATCCCCTGGCCGAGATTCCCGAGGACTGGCTGGCCAAAAATAAGCAGCTGGAAGGCCTGCCCGAAGAAGAACAGCAACCCTATCTGCAGGAGCTTTTCCGGCAGCTGCAGGAGCGTTTTCAGCAGCTCCTGAAGGACCAGCAGGAGCGGCACGAGGGTGGAAACAAATGGATTGGGACCGGCGGCCGCTCCCCTTTTGGGGCATGGGGCTACAACCAGCAGGGCTACCGCCTTGGCCAGACCGAGAGCCGGCACAAACGAGCTGTAAAGGTGTGGGACCAACGGGAGTTTGCCGATCTGGACGATAGCCGCCAGCTGGATACGCGCCAGTTTCAGCTGGCGCTGCGCCGCCTGCGCCTGTTAAGCCACAGCGGCGCACCGGAGGTATTTGATGTAGAAGAAACCATCCGCAAAACCTGTCAAAATGCAGGGGTGCTGCGGGAGGTATACCGGCCCCAGCGCAGCAATGGCCTTCGCCTGCTGCTGTTTCTGGATGTAGGGGGGTCTATGGACGAGCACGTTCGCCTGTGTGAGCAGCTTTTTTCGGCGGCCCGGCACGAGTTTCAGCAGCTGGAGCACTTCTATTTTCACAACTGTCTGTACGAAAAAGTGTGGAAAGACAGCCGCAGGCGTCGCAGTGAATACATGTCAACCGAGAGCCTGTTTCAGCGCTACCGTTCTGATTACCGGGTAATAGTGGTGGGAGACGCCAGCATGTCGCCTTACGAACTGCTGTATAAAGGGGGTAGTGTTGAGCACCTGAATGAGGAGCCCGGCGCTCTTTGGCTGCAGCGCCTGCGCCAGCACTTCCCCCATACCATCTGGCTAAACCCTGTGCCTCAGTCCGAGTGGTCCTACACCGAAACCATTGGGCAGATAAAGGCCCTATTTGAGGAGCACATGTACCCCCTTAGCCTGAAGGGGCTGGAGCAGGCGGTAAAGGCGCTGCGCTGAGGAATACAGAATAGCCTGCCGCTGCCTGTTTACTCATTTTCTCCCTTTTCGTATTTTTGCATACTGCAAAAGAACTACACCCATGAAGTCTGGCACCATGCTGACGCACGACAACAAGCTAAAAAAAATCATCATTATTGGCGACCGGGTGCTGATCCGCCCTAAGCAGGACGATGAGCGTACCGGAAGCGGGCTGTTCCTGCCCCCCGGCGTGCAGGAACGGGAGCAGATACGCACCGGCTGGGTCATGAAGACCGGCCCCGGCTATGCTCTACCCTATCCGGCCGAGGGAAGCGATGAGCCCTGGAAAGAAGCCGATGAGAAGATTAACTATATACCCCTGCAGGCCCGCGAAGGCGATCTGGCCGTCTATCTGCAGAAGGGTGCCTATGAAGTAGTGATCGGGGGCGAAAAATATGTGATCATCCAGCAGGCCAACATCCTGATGCTGGAGCGCGAAGAAGACCTCTTTGAGTAATACCTGGGTTGAAGATATTACCCCCCTTATACAGAAAAAGCAGGCTTGAGACTGCTTTTTCTGTTTGGAATGGCCTCACCCCCTTAGCGAAATACCCGGGCATGATCTGCCGCAAACTGTTTTACAGAGGTGGCCCGGCGGCCGGTGATCCGCTCAAAATCCGGGCTGGTATCATCTCCCAGGCTTTGGGCATACGTTTTATTTAGTTCGGCCAGGTCTTTGGCCAGCCAGTCGGGCAGGCCAGCCTGCAGCAGGGGCTGATAGCTCATTTCAGCCGGCACGGCAATGAGCTTAATGTCTTTGTCAAGGGCCAGCTCCAGGGCATTGGCCACATCTTTCATACTTACGGCCTCTGGCCCCGTTAAATAATAGGTCTGGCCTTCATGCCCGGCTTCGGTAAGAATGCGGGCTGCTACCTCGGCGATGTCGCGGGCATCTATCGGCGAGTAGCGCCCCTGCTGGGTAAAGGAATACAGGATACCCTGCTCCCGCACCTGTTGCACATGCCAGAACCAGTTCTGCATAAGGGTATGGGGGTGCAAGAACGTCCAGGCCATGCCACTCTGGCGAATCTCGTCCTCGGTCTGGGCATGCATGCGGGCCAGTTGTATGGGTGAGTCCGGCAGGCTGCCCAGGGCGGAGACTTTGACTATATGGGCCACACCAGCCGCTCGGGCCGCTTCAATGGCATTGTGCTGCAGCTCTACCTGCCTGTCGGAGGGGCTGCTCAGCAGAAACAGCTTGCGCACCCCCTGCATGGCCCTGCGCAATGATTCAGGATCACTCAAATCGCCCATGGCTACGGCTACACCGCTCTGCTGCAAGGCAAGCGCCTTATCCACATTGCGGACCAGGGCCTTAAAGGTGGCTCCTCTGAGGCGGAGCTTCTCCAGTAGGTAGCGGCCGATGGTGCCCGTAGCACCGATGACCAGGATGTCGGCTTTCTGCATAAAAAAGTTGGTAAAGGGTGGCTGAAGCTGCAGGCACAGACCTGCAGAAAAATAATATAAAAAAATTTATCGGGATTGCAATCTCTTCAGGGCCCTTTTGTGTAACTATACAGGCAGTAGGGCTCTCTATCCATCTCCCAAAACAAAGGGGGGCGGCCTGGCTGTTATCTACTAAACGTTAAAACTATAGGTTGAAAAAGTTATCGATACTCGCCCAACCCGACGACTCTACCTGCGGGCCAACCAGTCTGCATGCCGTATATAATTTTTTTAAGTACGAGCTTCCGTTGGAGGAGGTGATCCGGGGGGTCAATTACCTGGAAGATGGGGGTACGCTGGCCGTTTTTTTGGGTCTGGATGCCATCAGCAAGGGGTTTAGTGCCCGCATGTACACCTCCAACCTCACCATGTTTGACCCCAGCTGGCGGGAGCTGCCCAAGGAAGAGCTGCTTAAAAAACTGGACCAGCAGCTCAAGTATAAAAAAGGCCGCAAGTTTAGCCTGGCTGCCGCCGCCTACAAGCAGTTTCTGCTCAAAGGGGGTGAGATACTCCAGGAAATGCTGGACGAGGAGCTGCTGCGCTCCTACCTCTCCAAGAACATACCCATACTGGCCGGGCTAAGTGCTACTTACCTTTACCAGACCAAACGGGAATTTGCCGATGAGCAGGGCCGCTCCATCTTTGATGATCTCAAGGGCGAACCCATGGGCCACTTTGTGGTGCTTACCCGCCTGGAGGGTGAATTTGTATGGGTGGCAGACCCCTATAAGGAAAACCCTATCTCCAGCACCAACTACTACAAAATAGAAACCAATCGGGTGATCAACGCCATCCATTTGGGCATTCTTACGTACGATGCTAATATCCTTATTGTAGCGCCGAAGAACCTTTTATGAAGAAAATAATTGTAACGAATACGCCTAACCTTTTTCAGATGAATCTGGAGGAGATAGAAGTACTCACCCCCAAAGCCTACCTCACCAAAACCGAACTCAACAAGCTCAGCAGCGCCCGGGTCTTCAACCTCTGCAACGATTACCGCTACCAGTCCAAGGGCTATTACGTTTCCCTGCTGGCCGAAGCCCGGGGCCACAAGCCCATTCCCAGCGTTAAGAGCATACAGGACCTAAAGGCGCCGGCCATTGTGAAGATCGTATCTGAAGAGCTGGACGATATCTTGCAGAAAGCGCTTAAGAACCTGAAGTCCGATGAGTTTACCCTCAGCATCTACTTTGGGCACAATGTGGCCAAGCAGTACGAAAAGCTGTGCCGGGAGCTGCACCGCCAGTTTCAGGCGCCCTTTTTGCGGGCCCGCTTTGTGCACAACAAAAAGTGGCTGATGCAGAGCATAAAGCCCATTTCGCTCTCTGAGATTCCCGAAGACCATCTGCCCTTTGTGCAGGAATTTGCCCTGAACTACTTTAGCAAAAAGCGCTACGAGAATGTGCGCAGTACCCGCTACCAGTATGATCTGGCCATTCTCTACAATCCGGAAGAAAAAGCACCCCCTTCTGATAAAAAGGCGCTCCAGAAGTTTATGGAAGCCGCCGATAAAAATGGCTTCTACTCCGAGCTCATCACCAAGGACGATTACGATCGCCTGGCGGAATTTGATGCCCTCTTTATCCGGGAAACCACCACAGTCAATCACCACACCTACCGCTTTGCCAGCCGGGCCCAGAGCGAGGGGCTGGTGGTGATTGACGACCCCAACTCCATCCTCAAATGCACCAACAAGGTGTACCTGGCCGAGCTCATGGAGATCAACAAGATACCGGTGCCCAAAACACTTATAGTGCACAGCGAGAACAAAAAGGAGATTGCCAAAAAGCTTGGGTTTCCCTGTGTGCTCAAGCTGCCGGACTCCTCCTTCTCGCAGGGGGTTACCAAGGCGTCTGATGAAAAAGAGCTGGCCCTGAAGCTCAACAACATGCTCAACCAGTCCGACCTGGTGATTGCCCAGGAGTTTCTGCCCACTGATTTCGACTGGCGGGTAGGCGTGCTGGACGAGCAGGTACTCTATGCCTGCAAATACTACATGGCCAAGGGCCACTGGCAGATCTATAACTGGGAAGACAAGAAGGAAACCACCGGCCGTTATGAAACCCTGCCCCTGGATCAGGTGCCCAAAAATGTGCTGGACATGGCCCTTAAATCCACCAAGCTTATCGGCAATGGGCTGTATGGGGTAGACATCAAAGAGTCGGGCGGTAAGGTGTACCTCATTGAGATCAATGATAATCCCAGCCTGGAGTCGGGTGTGGAAGACAAGATCCTGAAAGACGGTCTCTATGACCGCATCATAAAATCCTTTAAAAAACGCATCGAACGCTCCATCACTTAATTTTCTATGGCCTACTCCTTATTCAACGTATATGGGGTGGAGATGGAATACATGATCGTAGACCGCTCTACCCTTGCCGTTAAACCAATCGCCGACGAACTGCTCCGCTCCATGGCGGGCGACTGGGTCTCCGATGTGGAGAATGGGACCATCGACTGGTCAAATGAGCTGGTAAACCATGTGGTGGAGATCAAGACCCACCGGCCGGAGCCATCGCTGCTGGGGCTTGAGAAGCCTTTTCATGCCAATGTGCAGCAGATCAATCAGCAGCTGCAGGCCTTTGATGCCATGCTGCTGCCTACCGGCGCCCATCCGCTGATGGACCCCTTTACCGAAACCCGCCTCTGGCCGCACGAGCACAAAGAAATCTACAACCTCTACAACCGCATCTTCGATTGCCGGGGCCATGGCTGGTCTAACCTGCAAAGCACGCACATAAACCTGCCCTTTTCGGGCGATGCCGAATTCCGGCAGCTGCATGCCGCCATTCGGCTGCTGCTGCCCATTATACCGGCCCTAAGTGCCAGCACCCCCATTCTGGATGGCAAGGACAGCGGCTTTCGGGACATGCGGCTGGAAACCTACCGCTTTAACCAAAAGCGCATCCCCATTATTGCCGGCAGTGTAATCCCCGAGCCGGTCTTTAGCCAGCAGGCCTACCACGAGCATATCTTCCACCCAATCCGCACTGCCATTGCCCCCTTTGATACCGAGAATATCCTGGACCAGCATTTCCTGAATTCCCGGGGCGCCATTGCCCGCTTTGACAGAGGCGCCATCGAGATCCGCATCATTGATATACAGGAATGCCCCCTGGCAGATATCAGTATCCTGCTGCTGATCAGCAGCTGCCTGCAAAAACTGGTGAGCCAGGACTGGGCCGATACCGAAGCCCAGAGCCGTTGGGGCGAGCAGGAGCTGGCCGAGATTTTTCTGGACGTGATCCGCGATGGCGAAGACACCCCCATCCGGAATAAGGCCTACCTGGCACTTCTTGCTTGCCAGGATCCCAGCCTAACCGCCGGGGAGCTATGGCAGCATCTTTTCGAACGCCTTAGCCCCGCGCTACCCGAGCCCTATGCCGGCACCATCGGCCAGATCCTGAAAGAGGGAACCCTAAGCAGCCGCATTCTGCGCCGGTTAAGGGGAGATGTTAGCCCTCCGGCCATACGGGAGCAATACTTCTTGTTAAGCCAATGCCTTCAGGAAAACAGGCTGTATGTATGAACAACCGCTGGGTGATCAGTTGCGAGCATGGGGGGAATGAGATCCCCCCGGCCTACGCCCCTTTGTTCAGGGATGCTGCCGATGTACTGGCCTCTCATCGGGGCTGGGACCCGGGCACCCTGCCCCTCTTTGAGCAGTTGAAGCCCCTGGCTGATTTTGCCAAAAGCAGCACTACCAGCAGGCTCCTGATAGAGCTAAACCGTTCGCTGCATCATCCTCACTTGTTCTCGGCCTATACCCACCCGCTGCCTTCCCCTGAAAAAGCGCACATCATTCGGACTATTATCTACCCTACCGCCAGGCGGTAGAAGCAGCCATTGCAGCTTATGCAGCAAGGAGAGCGCGTTTATCACCTGAGCATTCACAGCTTTACTCCTGTACTGGGTGGTGAGGTGCGAGATGCGGATATCGGCCTGCTCTTTGATCCTGACCGGCCTCTGGAGGTAGCGCTTTGTGCTCACTGGCAAGCGCTTTTGCAGACGTCCCTGCCCCACTTTCGCATTCGCAATAATTACCCCTACCTGGGCATCGATGATGGCTTTACCAGCCATCTGCGCCTGCTGCACCCACAGCAATATGCAGGCATAGAACTGGAGCTAAACCAGCAGTGGGCTCAAAACGAGGATGTGCGAAAGAAAATTGTGCAGTCGGTACGGCAGCTGCAGCAAAAGCTTAAGACGTAAGCGGTTGCTTGTTTTTCATGTCCTGTATGCCGGCAGCGCCTACCCCCTGAGGGAGCCAGAAGATAAAGCGGCTGCCCCGGCCGGGCTGGCTCTCCGCCCAAATGCGTCCGCCGCAGGCCTCAATAAACTCCCGGCACAGCACCAGGCCAAGACCGGTTCCTTTTTCGTTTGAGGTGCCAGGCTTCGATTTTTTCACCTGCGCATCAAAGAGCGAAGCCAGCCGCTCCCGCTCAATGCCAATACCGTCGTCGGCTACTTCTACCTGGCAGAAGTCATTGTAAAAATGGGCTGAGATGGAGATGATGCCGTTGGACCTGGTAAATTTTATGGCATTGCCCAACAGGTTGCGCAACAGCAGGTGCAAAATATCTACATCGGCCATTACCTGCATGCTGTGCTCCACCTGGTTTATTATACGGATATTCTTTTGCAGGGCCTGCGAGCGGTATAGCTGGCAAATATCTTCCACAAACTCATGCATGGGTACCTGCACAGGATTCACCTCAAGGCCTTTGAGCTGGTTGCGGGTCCAGAGCAGCACATTGTCCAGCATGTGCACCTGCCATTTTACCTGCTGGTTCAGCTCCTTGGAGAAATCCTGAAATTCATGCTGATCGATCTGTTTTTCGCGCAGCAGGGACAGCAGGCCGGAGATGGAGCTAAACGGCTGTCGCAGATCATGAGACAGTACCGATAGCAGCTGATCTTTGAGCTGGTTAAGCTGGGTAAGTTCTTCTTTCTGTTTCTCGATGGCCTGCTTCTGTGTATTGATGTGCTCGGTACGTTCGCTGACCAGAGAGGCCAGTTTCTGGTTTTGCACCTTCAGTTGATGTGCCCGGCCCAGGTAAATGATAAAGCCCAGCAGTACCGATCCGGCCACCATCAGGAGCTTAAACCAAAGCGTGTCCCAGAAGTGGGCCTTCTGTTCAAACGTAAAGGTGGCATCTTCTTCAGACCAGATGCCATCTTCATTGGCGGCCCGCACTTTAAACGTATAGCTGCCGGCGGGCAGGTTGGTATAGTAGGCTGTGCGCCGGGTGCCGGCCAGCTGCCAGTCCCGGTCAAACCCCTCCAGCTTATAGGCAAAGGTAGTGGCCTTAGGTGCCGAATAATTAAAGCCGGTGTAGCTAAAGGCATATTGCCGCATGCCTGCCTCAAATTTTACCGGAGCGTTGGCCGCATACGCTACATTATCCACCACCACCGATTCCAGCACCACATGCGGAGGGGTAGTATTGGTAGAGATCCGCTCCGGGTGAATAATGCTGATGCCATCCAGCGTAGTAAACCACATACGGCCTTCGGCATCAATGCGGCTGGTCGAAACTGATGAGATCACCCCGCTTCGCATGCCGTCCGATACGGTAAAGTGCTTGTAGGCAGGCACCCGGTCGGTCTTGCGCAGCATCATGTCCTGCAGCTCCTGCTGGCTCACCATAAAAATACCCCTGTTGGAAGTGATCCAGAGGTAGCCCTGCTCATCGGCCAGAATCTGGAAAAAGGTATTGCCAAAGAGTCCTTCTTTTTCGCCCAGGTTGTGCCAGATCCCATCCTTCAGCATGCTGATGCCGGCATTGCTGCAGGCCCAGAGGTTGCCCTGCTTGTCTTCCCACAGATCAAAGATTATATCGCTTGACAAGCCATTTTGTGTGGTGTACTGGATCAGCTGGGAATCCTTAAAGCAGTAGAGGCCCTTTCCGTTGGTAGAAACCCACACCAGCCCCTTGCTGTCTACAAAAATAGATAGCACAAATACACCCGAGAGCTCATCTACTATGCTCACCCGCTCAACCCCGGGTGTGTTTTGCACAAAGAGCCCGTTGCGGGTACCAATCCAGAGCCGGCCCTGCCGGTCTTCCATAATGCGGCGTACCTTATCAGACGAGAGGCCGGCCCCTTTGTACATGGCCCGCACAAATCCCTTTCCGTTGAAGCGGAACAGCCCGTTGTAGGTAGCCGCCCAGAGTATTCCTTTTGAATCGCGGTAAATATCCCGTATGCGGTTGGCCGACTGGTTATCGGCCAGCTGGTAGACCCGCTGCACCTCGTTGTGGACAAAGGCAATGCCTCCATTGGTGCCCACCCAGGCGCCTCCCTCCTTCTCGGGCCACACCACATTGGCCACTTCATTGGGCAGGCCTTCCTCCAGGGAGTAATTCTTGAACTTGCCATCACGCAGGCGAATCAGACCTTTGTGATAGGTACCGATCCAGAGACTTCCCTGTTCGTCGGCATGCAGGTTCAGCAGTTCATTGGCCCCACCCTCAGGGTCGGTAAAATAGAGGTCAAAACGATCGTTGTGATGGCGCAGCAGGCCGGCATCCGTAGCAAACCACAAGGTGCCATAGGCATCCTGGATAATGTCATTGATAAAGGCATGATAATTTCCGTCGAAAACGGAGACCGAACGGATACGGTCATTTTCCATCAGGCTGATCCCTTCTTCCGTTCCAATCCATAGTCGTCCTTTGGCATCCTCAAACAGGGAGCGGATGGAGTTGTTGCTCAGGCCATTTTTAGTCGTATACTGGCGCAGCAGGCCATTCTGTAGCTGCCACAAGCCCTCACCCAGGGTACCAATCCAGAGGGCCCCCTTTGAGTCGATGTAGAGCTTGAAAACATGCAGGTCTTTGAGGCGGTCGAATTCCGGATAAAAAGCATAGGTGTTATTCAGGATCATTCCCAGCCCCCCCCTTGTACCTACCCAGATAGCACCATTTTCATCTTCAATCAGCGTAGTTACCGAATTGTTAGGCATGTACTGGTTGGTTTCCACCAGGGTTATATCCTCACCGCTTTTTTTCAAAACTCCGCCCCCGTTAGTTGCAATCCATAAATTGCCGGCCCTATCGCCCAGCAGATTGTAAATACTGTTGGTTGGAAACTGGGGGTGTGTACGCTGGCTGTAAACCTTAAAGCTCCAGCCATCAAAACGGATCAGGCCGTCATAGGTCGCCAGCCAGTGGTAGCCATCGGGGGTTTTTACCTGGTCCAGGATGGAATTGATGAGCAGCCCATCCTCAATACGCCAGCTATCCTGAATAAACTGACTAAGCGCTTTTGCCGTATCAAGGGCTTGCGGTACGCGCGTTTGCTGGGCAGTGGCAGTAGAGAACCCCAGCACCAGAAGCACTATGACGAACGCCTGAGAAAGTTGTGTGGCTTTGGCAGGCAGGCAGCGAAGGGAATCTCGACCCATGTAACTTGAAATAGACCTACAATCTTACTCATTTTATTGAACTTTTTAAAGACTTATTACCAGTATTTTACAGGATGAATCCCCCATGCGCTTCTCTTTTTCCATGAGTGGGGAATAGTTCGGGATAAATGGTAGGATATGTTAGGTGAGACTTCTTTTTCGGTACCAAAACCGGTCCCAGTCCCTACTTTACTTTTTTAAGCCTGCCCTCTGGATGATCATCCCTTGTGCTTCCCCCCGCCTCTACAGAACACAGCTGCCCGGCAGGCAAAGCTGAAAAGCCCGCTATCTGGCCGGTGCCCTATAAGGGGGTACTTGAGCCCTGCCCGGGTTTAATCAAATGCAGGGGATGAACTCTCCCGGGCTGGCTGATGCTTTAGTGATTGTTGCTGAGAATGTTGGTTATACGCCCAGTACCGTTTGCCATACTGCTGCACATCAAGGCCCAGCAGATCTCTGAACCAGATCTGCATATCGTGCAGCAACACCCGAAAAACACCCCCCTTGAGAAAGCGCCGGGCAGACGTGCGGACTGAAGTGTTCAGCAGCTTAAGCTTTCCCTGCTTGCGCAGGGCATCACACAGATAAGCCGCCTCCATCAACTGACGTTCTGGCCAGCCACCACTCTTGAAATAGGCCTGCCGGCGCACAAAGATGCCCTGATCCCCATAAAAGCGGTTGCGAATGCGGTAGCGGATGCGGTTGATGAACACAACCAGGGAGAGTGCCGGCGACTGCTCGGCAAAATCAAACTCAAAGGCGCCCCCTACTACCGCTTTATCTGTAAGGGCAGCGTCAATGGCATCATCATAGTCGGGCGGAAGGAGGGTATCGGCATCCAGAAACAGAAAAACGTCCCCCTGAGCCAGACGGGCGCCCAGCCGCAGGGAGGCCCACTTTTTGCCGGCAAGGCTGGGATTGGTCACCACCACCACCGATTTCTGGCGGATGTTTTCGGTAGTACCATCGGTAGAGCCGCAATCAATCACCAGAATCTCGACAGAATGATTGCCTGAGGCATGGTTAAGCGCTGCATTGATGGTTTTATGCAGAAATGCTCGTTCGTTGCAGGTAGGAATAATGATGCTGAGCTTCATGGTGGACGCTTCCTTGTGCCTATACGGCCTGCAAACCAATTTGTTTTATCCTTTTTAAAAATCGTAGCTTTCTGCTTAACAAAAGCCTATGCTTATAAGCAAACGGTTCGGGTAATAGGTGGCAAAAAGCAGCTCAACCCTTTGATGCTCTGGCCAGATGATCTTCCAGGTATACCAGCACAGGATAGTCACTAAAATAGGTGATCTGTTTAAATACACTTTTCTGAAAGATGCGCTGCAGATAATTGCGCTGGTGTGTGAGCAAGACCAGCAGATCGGCACTGCTCTGGCTCATAAAACCATCCAGCTCCTGATAAGACTCCTCCTGGGCCAGCACAAAATGAAACCGAAGCGCTTCATATGAAACATAGCTGCGAATCAGTTGCTCATGGGCCTGCCAGCCTTCCAGATCTTCTTCTTCCCCAACATATACAACCTCCAGCCGGCTGCCAAAGGGGTGCAGCAGCGTTAACAGGCGCTGGATGCAGTCAGGGTCCTGGGGCTTCATGCGGCTGCCATAGACCACCTTGGCCGGAAATTCCAGCACGGCGCCGGGGGGCACACATAGCACCGGGCAGGGAGAGCGCTCGATCACTTTCACCGGATGGTTGCCCTCCAGGGCCTCCCCTATGGTATGCACCCCATGGGAGCCCATCACAATCAGGCTGCATTTCTGGGCTCTGGCCTCTTCCAGAATGGTGGCGGCGGAAGGCCCCTGCCGCAGAAGGCTGGAGCACTGCAGGCCGGGCAGATCCTGCCGCAGGGTGGCGCACAGCCGGTCCAGGGCCTGTTGCCGCTGGGCCTGCACCTGCTCTACCCGTGCCATGTCGCCATCGGCTTCGGAAAGCGCCCTGTCGTAGGCGTCCTGGGTAAAGACATGCATGAGAATAAGGGGCGCCCTGTGGCTATTGGCCAAATGGGCGGCGGCCTCCAGGGCATTGAGGGTATCGGGCTGTAGGTCTACCGGGCACAGTATCTTTTCCATGGCTTAATAACCGGCTAAGCGGTCTATTTTGTTAAGAAGGGGTTCGTTCCGGATCATGCGCCGGTAATTTTCAGCCACCTGCGGAATGGCCGCCTCGGGCTTGGTTACACTGGCAATGTGGGGGGTAATCACTATGTCTGGCTGCTTCCAGAAGGGGTGATCGGCCGGCAGGGGTTCCTGCCGGAACACATCCAGCGTAGCACCGGCCAGTTGCCCCTGCTGCAGCGCTTCCAGCAGGTCTTCTTCTACCAGGTGCTCGCCCCGGGCTACATTGATCAGGTAGGTACCAGGCTGGCAGCGGGCAAATAGCGCCCGGTTCAGAAATCCCCGGGTCTGCCGGGTTAGAGGCAGCAGGCAGATCAGCAGGTTTACCCGCTGCAGAAAGGCATCCAGCTCCCCTTCTCCGGCATAGGTGTGGATTCCTTCCAGCTCCTTGGGGCTGCGGCTGTAGCCGGCTACGTCAAAACCCAGTGCCTGCAGTTTGCGGGCAATATCCTGCCCCAGCTCGCCCAGGCCCAGTATGCCGGGCTTCAGGGGGATCTCCGGTGTTTCGGTATAGCCCCATTGCTGGTGTTGCTGCAGCTGCAGGTAGCGGTACATCTGCTTGTGGTAATTGAGCACAGCCGCCAGCAGGTAATTGCTCATGCTGGTAGTGAGCTCCTGGTCTACAATGCGCACCACCTGCCAGTGCAGCGGCAGGTGCTCGTCTTTGAGGATGTGATCTACCCCTGCCCCCATGGAGGAAACTACCCGCAGGTGCGGATAGGCATACAGGCTTTCGCCGGGATGCTTCCAGGTTACGGCCATCAGCACCTCTTCAGGCTTTTCTACTTCCGGCCAGATCTCAACGTTTACCCTAAGGCCCAGTTGTGCAAGGGATTCGCTCAGGCTTTGCTGCCAGAAACGGGTATTTTTTTTACTGGGCGCTATTATTACCAGACTCATACGTTGCTTTTGCTCTGCTTACCCAGGGGTTGTTGCGAATGCTGAACCGCCAGGGCAGCAGGGCATCTTCCTGCGCATAGGCAATCCCCACCCGGGGTCTCTGTAGTATATCTTGATCGGCAAGGGTGTAGTTTCGATCTTCCACCCATATTTTATCGCCCTGCAGGTTTTCGCCCCAGTGTTCCCTGGTGATCCCCAGGGCCTGGCTCATAACCCCTGGCCCTGCCGTAAGCCTGTAGTCGGGCCTAGCGAGGCCCGGCCTCATCAGGCTAGGCCTCGCCAGGCCGGGCCTCGCCAGGCCTCTCCTCAGCTGCATTTCTTCCAGTCCTTCGGTGGGCTCCAGGGCGCGGATGAGGACCGCATCGGCAAAGCCCGCTTCATTGGTGACAATATTGAACAGATGATGCAGCCCATAGGTAAGGTATACATAAGCAAGCCCTCCCCTGTGGTACATGATCTCGGTTCGTTTGGTGCGACGCCCCAGGTGCGCATGGCAGGCCTTATCGGTGCGCCCATTATAAGCTTCTGTTTCCACAATGATGCCCGCGGTGCGCACCCCCCCTATATGGGTGATCAGGTACTTGCCCAGCAGTTCCCGGCTTATCTGTACCGGGTCGGGCCTGCGGTAAAAATCTTCAGGCAGCTTCATGGGCGCCCCTTTCGTTTTACCCGGTACACGGCCCTGGCCTGGGCTATGATCTGATCGTCGCCCTCGTGCTGGGCCGTCATCCGTGTAAAGACCAGCATGCCCCCGTTGCGCACAATATGCCCCTCCACAATGATATCTTCCGGCCGGCCGGGATAGAGGTAATCCACGTGCATATCAACGGTAGAAATCAGGTCTTCGGTGCCCGACAGGGTGGTGATGCCGGCGGCACCTCCTGCGGCATCCATGGCCGTGCTGATCACCCCCCCATGGATGCGGTTGCTGCGCGGATCCCCCACCAGCTCCTGCCTGAATGGGATACGGATGGCCGCATACCCTTCCCGCATTTCAATCAGCCGCAAGCCCAGTACCTGATGGAAGGGTATTATTTTTTCAAGAAGGCTGCGGTAATTGGAAACATCGAACATTCTGGCAGGAATTTTGGGGTTGAACCATTAAATTAACAGAAATTGGACGTAATTTGGCAATGAAGAACCATCAATCCCTCAAACTTTTTAAAAAGATGAAAAACCCAATTTTGCGCTCCGGCCTGCTCATGGGCTTTCTGCTGAGCGCTTCAATGAGCTTTGGGCAGATCCAGACCCCTCAGGCAAGCCCGGCCATTAAAGTTACTACCACGGTAGGTCTTACCGATGTGGTGCTGGAGTACTCCCGCCCGGGTGTAAAGGGCCGGGACCGCAAGATCTTCGGTGGCCTGGTGCCCTATGGCGAAGTATGGCGCACCGGTGCCAATGCCGCTACCAAGGTAACCTTTGGTGATAGTGTAAAGATCAAGGACCAATGGCTGCCCGGTGGCACCTATGCCCTGTATACCATACCCGAAAAGGGCGAGTGGACGGTGGTATTCAGCCGCAATACCGACCTTTGGGGATCTATGGGCTACAGCGCCAATGACGATGCCCTGCGGGTAAAGATCAAGCCCGGCAACCTGACCGAGCCGGCCGAAACCTTCACCATTGATTTTGCCAATTATACCACCAATGGGGCCAACATGAACATCATGTGGGACTTTACCAAGGTGAGCGTACCCATTGAGACCGAGGTAGATAAAAAGGTAATGGCCCAGATCCAAAAGGTAATGGCCAGCCCACAGGAAAAGTCAGGCCCCTACTACACCGCCGCCAACTACTACTACCGCAACGGCAAAGACAAAAACCAGGCCCTGCAGTGGATCGACCAGGCCATTGCCAA
Source organism: Cesiribacter andamanensis AMV16 (assembly GCF_000348925.1). Classification (GTDB taxonomy): domain Bacteria; phylum Bacteroidota; class Bacteroidia; order Cytophagales; family Cyclobacteriaceae; genus Cesiribacter; species Cesiribacter andamanensis. Next base: position 32,392 of record NZ_AODQ01000005.1, read on the forward strand.
GGATGACCGCTACTTCTACCAATACCTGAAAGCGCTGATCCTCACCGACCTGAACCGCCCGAAAGAAGCCATCCAGGCCGCCGAAAAATCGAAGGCCGGCGCCCAGAAGGAAAAGAACCCAGAGTATGTGAAGATGAACGACGAGCTGATTGCCCGGCTGAACAAGAATCAGTCGAATCGCAAAAAGTAAGCGCTTCTATTACATTTTAGTAAACCCCCTGCCCCTTTCCGGCGCAGGGGGTTTTCATTTATGGGATGTTCTGTTTCAGAAATGCAAGACCTGTTATACCAGATTAACTTATCGTTTTCCAGGGTATGTGAGCCTGGCCGGCCGCACCACAGCCCCTGGAAACTTACCCGACTTTATACGTTAATTTGGTGTTATTGGGAGATTATCCCTTCTGGGTGGAGGCTGATGAGCTGATAGCTGTGCGGTACTGTTTCCTGTATTGTAATCACTACCAAAACAGATCGGCTTTTTTAGGGCAAGAAGTAAACTCTGTCAGGCTTAGGCTTGTTATCCTGTAAAATGTCCGTAAATTTAGGAAAATTGTCAGCGATGGGACTACCGCTTTTCAAAAACCGACCATTGGATGAACTGATCCATCTGAGCCGCGAGGGTCTGGATGCCGCTACGTTTGAGGAGATTGTGGCCCGCCTCCCCTTTAGCCTGCAGGAGTGGGCCCAGTTTCTGGGCGTATCAGAACGTACGCTCATTCGGGTACGGAAGGAGAACAAATCTCTGGGAACCTCTGCCTCTGACAAGGTGATCCGCATTGCCCAGCTGTACCAGAAGGGGGTGGATGTGTTTCGGGATGAAGATAAATTTTGCCACTGGCTGGGGGCCCGCATCATGGCAGTGGGCGGTGTGGCGCCAAAATCGCTGCTGGATACCAGCTTTGGGCTGGAACTGGTAGATACTACCCTGGGACAGATCGAGTTTGGCATCTTTGCATGATCCTCTACCGCTTTAGCCGTAAGGAATGGGGCGGTGACCTCTCCGGCCGTGGTGCCGAGCGTTTTGGCGGTCGCTGGAACAGCAAGGGGGTGCCGGTGATCTACTGCTCCGAAAGCCGGGCGCTGGCCATGACCGAGATCATTGCCTATACCCCTCCCGGCCTGATCCCCGAAGGCTATGTACTCAACATCATTGAAGCCCCCGATACTCCTGCCCTGATCCACACCATTTCCAAAGAAAGCCTGCCGCCCGACTGGAACCGCTATCCCCATGGCGCAGCTACCAAGGCCCTGGGCGATGCGCTGCTAAAAGCCGGAAAGCACCTGCTGATAAAAGCCCCCTCGGCCCTGGTGCAGGATGAGCACAACTACCTGATCAACCCCCTGCATGAGCAATTTTCAGCGGTAAAGGCACTGGAGGTGCTGCCTTTTAATTTCAACGAGCGGCTGTTTAAGTAGTGTAGGAGAAGGGAATCCTGCTGGGTTTTTAACACCTTGGAAGAATTTGATGATTGGACATAACGCCTTGCCCCAATCCAAGCCCCAGGCAGAGTAGGCAGTCACCCGCCTCTATTATTCCACGATCAATTGTCCGCTAAGGCCTCTGTCGCGCTGGTTGCGCAGGGGGCTGTAGAAGGGATAGGTACCGGCCTTTTCGGGGGCTGTGAAGACAATACCCGCCCGCTGAGCAGGTGGCACCGGCTCCCGCAACTCCTGAGCATTGCCCGGCAGCTCAATCCGCAGGCTGCTTTCTACCTCGCCTTCATTGATAAGCATGATCTGCACGCGCTGTCCCTTTTTCACGCGCAATTCAGCCGGGCTGAACTGCAGGTTTTGTACCCGTATTTCCAGCTGCTCACTGTCTGAGTCCTGTACAGTGGGATCATTTTCCAGCATGTTGGGTGGGGCGGTTTCCTGGCGGACGGAATCAGCCGGAGGGGCATCATCGGCAGAGCGGCGGTTGGTATCACAAGCCGTCAAAATACTTAAAACAAGAAGGGGTAGCCAGCCAAAAGAAGTTCGTAAGTTCATTCCAAACACTGTATCGTACTCTAGGTAGTACCATGAAATGCAGGTTTTTGTTTACAGCTTCGCTTCTTTGCCAGTTCCGCTCAGCAGTTCAAAGAGGGCGCTGATCAGCACCACAAGCCCGCAGCCGATGAAATTGTACCAGAGATATTCAATAGTTCCCCAGAGATGAATGGCAATCACCACCGCCTCGGCAATGAGGGCTGCGTAAAAGACCGCATTTCCCCGGATGCGTTTAAGAAAGAAGGCCACCAGGAATATGCCCAGAATGGTGCCGTAAAAAAGCGAGCCGATGATGTTGATGTACTCAATGAGATTTTCGAACTGCCGGGCCGTAAGGGCAAACAGCAGGGCCAGTAGCCCCCAGGCCAGGGTAAAGCCTTTGGAGGCCAGTACATTGTGGGCATCGCTCCCCTCCTGCCGGATAAGCCGTTTATAAAAATCGACCATGGAGGTGGAGGCCAGGGCATTGAGCTCACCGGCGGTAGAAGACATGGCCGCCGAAAAGATAACCGCCAGCAGCAGACCTATAAGCCCATGCGGCAGGTAATTGAGCACAAAGGTGATAAAGACATAATCCGAATCCTTTACGCTATCGGGCTGTACGGAGCCTACCAGCTCCTTTACCTCCTGGCGCAGGGAAAGCTCCTGTGCCTGTAGGTCTTTTTACTGTTTGCCACTCCCCTTGTTTACTCAGGGCGGCTTCTACGGCCTGTCGCTTTTGTACGAATAGCTGATCAAACTCCAGCTGGTAGCCCTGTAGCTGCTCCTGTAGCTCGGGCTGGGTGATCTGCTGCAGCTGCGGCTGGTTATAGTAAACGGGGGGTTGATAGAACTGGTAAAACACAAACACCATGGCCCCTATGAACAGGATCAGGAACTGCATGGGCACCTTTACCAGGCCATTCATGAGCAGGCCCAGCCGGCTTTCGGTTACCGATCGGCCGCCCAGGTAGCGCTGCACCTGGCTCTGATCGGTGCCAAAGTAGCTCATGGCCAGAAAAAATCCGCCCAAAAGGCCGCTCCAGAGCGTATACCGATTGCTCAGGTCAAACTCGGTATCAATCAGGTTAAGCTTGCCCATATGACCTGCTACGGCCACCGCATCCCCAACCCCTACCCCTTCGGGCAATTTATAGAGCAGTACCAGCAGGGCCACGATCATCCCCCCCATCATTACAGCCATCTGCTGCTTTTGCGTTTGGCTAACGGCCCGGGTACCTCCCGAAACCGTATACAGGATCACCAGTACGCCAATGATCAGGATGGTCAGGTTCAGGCTCCAGCCCAGAATGGTGCTCAGGATAATGGAGGGGGCATAAATGGTAATGCCGGCAGCCAGGCCCCGCTGCACCAGAAACAGAAAGGCAGCCAGCAGTCGGGTTTTCAGATCAAAGCGGTTTTCCAGAAACTCATAGGCCGTATACACCCGCAGGCGGTAGTAAATGGGCAGCACCCATACGCAGAGCACAATCATGGCCAGGGGCAGGCCAAAATAGAACTGGATAAAGCCCATGCCGCTCTCATAGGCCTGCCCGGGCGTAGACAGAAAGGTAATGGCGCTAGCCTGGGTAGCCATTACCGACAGGCCAATGGTCCACCATTTAAGGCTGTTATCCCCCTTCAGGTAAGCCTCCATGGTGCGGCTGCCCCGGGTCTTGTAAATGCCTACGGCCACAATAGTAAGCAGGGTACCAAAGAGCACACCCCAGTCCAGAAGGTCCAAACCGCTTGCTGTCATAGGATTAGTGCCAGCGGATGGTTAGCCAGTAGTAGAAAACAATCTGAAGCAGCAAAAAGCCCAGCAGCAGGCTGTAGAGCTTCCACCAGGGGTACTGATTATTTTGGGGTTGGGAGGAATCCGGCATGGCAGGTTATTTCGTAGCTTAAAGAAAGGAAAAAAGCGTGGCATCGCCAATTGCCGGGAAGTATTCCGGCTGGCGAACCATCTGCCCCTCCTTCTGATTATATATTAAAGCAACGAACTTCGCATGAACTACCCCATGTCCCTGCTTCTGCTGGCCCTGCTCTTTCTCAGTAGCCTGGGCGCCTGCCAGCAAGCTGAAAAGAAACAGGCCCAATCCCATCCCCCTATGAAACTGAAGGTAGAAAAAACAGATGCCCAGTGGCGCCAGGAGCTCAGTCCCGAGCAATATAAGGTGTTGCGGGAAAAAGGTACCGAACGGGCCTTTACCGGCAAATATAACGACCATAAAGAAAAAGGGATTTACCGCTGCGCCGCCTGCAACAATGAGCTCTTCAGCTCCGAGACCAAGTTTGACAGCGGCACCGGCTGGCCCAGCTTTTACCAGCCCATTGATGAGGATGCCCTGCTGAAAGAAACAGACCGTACCTATGGCATGACCCGTACCGAAGTACTCTGCAACCATTGCGGCGGGCATCTGGGCCATGTTTTTCCGGATGGCCCCAAGCCTACCGGGCTGCGGTACTGCATCAATTCCGTTTCGCTGGCGTTTGAGAAGAAGTAAGGCTGCTGCCGGTTGGCCCCTTTGGCTGCCCTATGCGTAAAAATTACCATCGCTGGTAGTGCCCTTTGTCTTAATTTTTCTTACGTCTAGAGAATAGTACAACTTTTTAAGAAATCATTCCCGTAAATACGGCATCCAACTAATGCCCAAAAAGGCTAATTTTGCCCCCTATGAAAGGGCAGGTTACGATTATTGGTGGCGGGATTGTAGGATTGGCAACGGCATTGCAGCTTCTGAGGCGCAACCCCGGTCTATCCCTGCGGCTCCTGGAGAAGGAAGACCGGCTGGCAGCACACCAGACCGGGCACAACAGCGGCGTTATTCACTCAGGCATATATTACAAGCCCGGTAGCCTCAAAGCCCAAAACTGCATTAGAGGCTACCAGCTGCTGGTAGAATTTTGCCGGCAGGAAGCTCTGCCGTTTGAGCTCTGCGGCAAAGTAATTGTAGCCACCGACAAAGCTGAGCTGCCGCAGCTGGACATGATCCACCAGCGGGGCGTACAAAATGGGTTGCAGGGTCTAAAGAAATTAACCCAGTCGGAGTTACGGGAGCACGAGCCCCATGTAGCCGGTATCGCCGCCGTGCTGGTCCCCCAGGCCGGCATTGTTGATTATACACTGGTAGCCCAGGCCTATGCCCGCCGCATTGGCGAGTTGGGAGGAGAAATTCTCCTTAACCAGAAAGTTACGGGCATCATGCGCATTGGCAAAAAGCTGCATGTGCAGACCGGTGACCAGGAACTGAAAACCGACCTCCTCATCAACTGCGCCGGCCTTTACTCCGATAAGGTAGCGCGCATGACGGGCCAGGAGCTTGACCTGCAGATCATCCCCTTCCGGGGCGAATATTATGAGGTACGGCCCGAGAAGCAGCACCTGATCAACAACCTGGTCTATCCCGTACCTGATCCCAATTTCCCCTTTCTGGGCGTACACTTTACGCGCATGATTGGCGGAGGCATAGAGGCTGGCCCCAATGCTGTGCTGGCGTTTCGGCGCGAGGGCTATACCAAATCGGCCATTGATCCGCGGGAGTTTCTGGAAACGCTGCGCTGGCCGGGCTTTCAGAAGGTGGCTGCCAAGTACTGGCGCACGGGCATGGGTGAATATTATCGCTCCTTCTCCAAAGCGGCTTTTACCAAAGCTCTGCAAAAGCTGCTGCCCGAAATCCGCCAGCAGGACCTCCTGCCGGGAGGTGCCGGCGTACGGGCCCAGGCCTGCGACCGCCACGGCGGACTGGTAGATGATTTTCTGATCCTGGAAAGCCCGGGCGTGGTCAATGTATGCAACGCCCCCTCCCCTGCGGCAACCTCATCCCTGTCCATCGGCCTTACCGTAGCCGAGCTGGCCGAGAAGCAGCTTAATTAAGCCAAACCAGTTCTTTGCTATGACAGCTTCTCTGTAATGAAAGCCAGCGCCCGCACCTCGGCCCAGGTAGGTTTATTTTTACCTTGCGAAAAGCCTACATGCCCCCCTCGCCTGGGCATTTCCAGGTACAGATAGGGATGGGTAAGGGCCATCTCTACCGGAAAACAGCTTAGGGGTAACATAGGGTCATTCAGCGCATTGGCCAGGAGCGTTGGTACCTGAATATGGGGAATAAACTGCCCCGAACTGGCCTGGGCGTAAAAATCGGCCGAGTCCTTAAACCCATGCAGCGGTGCCGTATAACAGGTATCGAAATCAGGAAATCCCTTAATCTCCTTAAAACGGTCCAAGTCAATGGGCAGATGGGGCTGCAACTGAAGCTTCTGCTGCAATTTTTTATAGAGCTTGCGCATAAAGCGTTTGCGATAGAGGGTATTATCCCAGGACGAAAGCGCCCGGGCACTGCTGCCCAGATCGCAGGGTACCGAAAACACAGCTGCCCGGTAAATCTCCTTGGGAACTCCCGCTCCCATTTCGCCCAGGTATTTCAGGGTCATGCTGCCGCCCATGCTAAAGCCGGTGAGGGCAATTTTGCTATAGGCGGAACGTACATGCTCTACGACAGCGGCCAGATCGTCGGTGGCGCCATGGTGGTACATGCGCTCGGCCCGGTTCATTTCGCCACTGCAGCTGCGGCAGTTCCAGGCCAGCACATCCCAGCCCCGCTCCCAAAACACCTTGGCCATGCCCTTCACATAAGGGCGGTCTGAGCTTCCCTCCAGGCCATGGGAGATGATCACCAGCTGCCCGGACCCCTGCCGGAGCCAGTCCAGGTCCAGAAAATCATCGTCCGGGGTCACAAAGCGCTCCCGCTCATAGGGGGGCAGGGCCACCTTACGCAGGGTGCTGGGCACTATGGTTTCCAGGTGGCGGTTAAAGAGGTAAAAAGGGGGTGAATAGGGGGTTGCAGGCAATAAGGGCATGGGCAGCGAAAATAGGGCAAAGCATTTTTAGCTAACAGCAAATGGGTGTATTTTTGTTGCAATGCGTGCCATATTCTGCCATTTTTTAGGCCTGATGCTCATTTGTTTTGCCCTGCTGGCCCGGGGCCAGCAGCTGCAGCTGATCGATCAGGATAGCCGACAGCCCATCCCAGGAGTCAGCATCCTGAATACCGCCGGCACCAAAGGGGTGGTTACCGATAGTGAAGGCCGGGCCGATATTACCCCCTTTCGCTCGCTGGCCCAGCTCCACTTCCGGCACCCGGCCTACTACTCAGCCAGCTTTAGCCTGCAGCAGCTTAAAGAGATGGACTACGTGGTGGCCCTGCGGGAGAATATAGTCCAGATTCCCGAGGTGGTGATCTCTGCCAATCGCTGGGAGCAAAAGCAGGAAGAAGTGCCCCAGCAGATCACCGCCATTAGCGGGCGCGAGATTGCCTTTCAAAACCCCGCCACCCCTGCCGATCTGCTGCAACAGACGGGCGAAGTGTTTGTACAGAAAAGCCAGCTGGGTGGAGGCAGCCCCATGCTCAGGGGCTTTGCGGCCAACTCGGTGCTGCTGGTGGTCGATGGCATTCGCATGAACAATGCCATATACCGCAGTGGCAACCTGCAAAATGTTATCAGCCTGGATGCCCATGTGCTGGAAGGCGCCGAAGTGATCTTTGGCCCGGGCACTGTACTCTATGGCAGTGATGCCCTGGGAGGGGTGCTGGACTTCCATACCAAATCCCCGGGGCTCGCCACGGACGCCAGTCTGCGTACGGAAGGCAGCGCCTTGCTGCGCTGGGCGTCTGCCAGCCAGGAAAAAACGGCTCATGTGGATCTGGCGCTGGGCAGCCGCACACTGGCCTCCCTGAGCAGCATCAGCCTGAGCGACTGGGGTGATCTGCGGGCCGGCCGCAGGGGGCTATCCCATTTTCCAGATTACCTGCTACGCACCAGCTACCAGCAGCGCATCTGGCAGCGGGACAGCATCCTTTCCAACCCCAGCCCCCATCACCAGCTGGGCAGTGGGTACAGCCAGCTTAACCTGCTGCAGAAGCTGCGCTGGGTTCCCTCACGGCAGTGGGATCTGACCTATAGCTTCCACTACAGCAACAGCTCAGATATTCCCCGCTATGATCGCCTGGTACAGCGTAGCCAGCAGCAGGGCCGGGCTGGCGAGCTGCGCTTTGCCGAGTGGTATTACGGTCCCCAGCGCTGGATGCTCCATAGCCTGCAAAGCCGTCTGCAGCGGGATAAGGGGGTATTTGAGGAAGCGCGCCTTACGGCCGGCTACCAGCGGGTGCAGGAAAGCAGGCACAGCCGCAGCACCGGCAGCACGCTTCTGGAATCACAGAGCGAATCGGTGGATGTGCTTACCCTCAATGCCGATTTTAACCGGCCCTTTGCCGCCGGCCCAACACTCTTTTACGGAGCCGAAGCCGCCCTGAACTGGGTACGCTCTACCGGCAGCCAGACCGATATAGATAGGGGTATCAGCAGCCCTGCACCCAGCCGCTATGGCGACCTGGGCAATCACAGCCTGGCTCTGGCCTCCTATGCCAGCCTGCACTACCCCCTTGGTGAAAGAAGCCGGCTTACTGCCGGAGCCCGCCTGAACTGGTACCAGCTGGAGAGCCGTTTCAGCACCCGCTTCCGGGACTTTCCTTTTCAGGAAATTGGCCTACAGACCACCGCCCTTATTGGTAACCTGGGCTGGACCTACACCCCCAATCCGTTCAGGCTTAGTCTGCTGGCATCTACGGGTTTTCGGGCACCCAATGTGGATGATATGGCCAAAGTATTTGATACGGCCCCCGGCATTCTTACCGTTCCCAATCCCCGCCTTGGGCCTGAGTATAGTTACAATGCTGAAGCCACCCTTGGGCTGGAGAAACGCAGCTTTCGCCTAAGCCTTACTACCTACCTCAGCCTGCTGGACGGGGCCATCGTTCGCAGGCCATTTCAGCTGGCGGGGCAGGACAGTGTGCTGCACCAGGGTGAGCGCAGGCAGGTGCAGGCGCTTGTCAATGGCGGAGGGGCCCTGCTGGCCGGCAGCAGCCTTAGTGTGCGCTACAGCCCTCTGCCCCAGCTGCTGCTCAGCAGCACCCTTACCTATAGCTGGGGTCAAGAATTGCAGAGCGGAAATGCCCTTCGGCACAATCCGCCCCTCTTTGGTCAGACCCAGCTGCGCTATCAGCGAAAAAAATCATCCGTGGAGCTTCAGTTCAGCTACAATGGCGGGATAAAATTTGCAGATCTGGCACCGGAAGAACAGGACAAAGCGTACCTTTATACGGCAGAAGGCAGCCGCCCCTGGTGGATCGCCAGCCTGAAAGGGGCCTGGCACCCCCTGAAGCAGCTGGAGCTGCAGGCAGGGCTGGAAAACCTGCTCGATACCCATTACAGGCCCTATTCCAGTGGCATCAGCGCCCCGGGCCGCAACCTTTACCTGAGTGTACGCACCCATTTCTAACCGAGTATGAACCAAGATTTCGCCGCTCTTCGCAGGGACTATACCCAGGCATCCCTGGAAATCTCCAATACCCTGCCCGACCCCATCAGCCAATTCAAAAAGTGGTTTTCCGAGGCACAGCAGGCCGGCGCCCTGGAGCCCAATGCCATGACGCTTAGCACCATCAGCGCCGAGGGCCGTCCCGATGCCCGAATTGTGCTGATCAAAGATGTACAGGAGGATGGATTTACCTTTTTTACCAATTACACCAGCCGCAAGGGGAAGGACCTGGATAAGCACCCCTTTGCTGCCCTCACCTTTTACTGGTCTGAGCTGGAGCGGCAGGTGCGCATTGAAGGCGATGTGGAAAAGGTAGATGCCGCCAGCAGCGATGCCTATTTTGGCAGCCGGCCCCGCGGCAGCCAGATTGGGGCCTGGACCTCCCCCCAGAGTCAGGAGATCCCCAATAGGGGTATACTGGAAACACGCCAGCGCGATTTTGAGGAACGCTTTGCCCAGGCTGAGGTGCCCCGCCCCGAGCACTGGGGGGGCTATCTGGTAAAACCGCTGCGTATTGAGTTCTGGCAGGGCCGGGCCAGCCGCCTGCACGATCGGATCGTGTATGAAAAAAGCGCTACAGGCGGCTGGGAGCGTAAGCGGCTTGCGCCCTAAGGTTACAGCAGGTCGCTTAGGCTTTTTACGCCTATCTGTTTGCTTACCGTAAAGCCTTCGCCATAGGTAACGCCTATGGACTGTCCCCATTCCCTGGCCCTGGACTCAATGAATTTCATAAAGCGGTCGGACGAGATAAAGGTCTCAGGCTCCTTGCTGTTGGGATCGTGGAACTGGGACCCAAAGGCCCGGATGGAGGCCATCTTGGTCTCCCAGTGATCGGTAATGTCCACCACCACATCGGGCTGTATGTAATTGCTCTGGATGTAGTGGAACAGCTGGCGTGGGCGCCACTCCTGCTGCAGGGTACCCTCAAGACGGGTCTCAACCCGGCGCAGGCCGGAAAGAAAAAAGGCTTCCTTCACCAGTTGCGCAGCCCGGCCATGGTCGGGGTGGCGGTCATCTACGGCATTGGCCAGCACAATATCGGGCTGGTACTGGCGGATCTTGGCCACAAGCTGCAGGATATGCTCCTCATCTACCTTGAAAAATCCATCGCGCATGCCCAGGTTATCCCGCACGCTCAGCCCCAGCACCCTGGCAGAGGCTTCGGCTTCCTGAAGGCGTAATTCGGCAGTGCCACGGGTGCCAAGCTCGCCCTGGGTAAAGTCTACAAAGCCTACTTTTTTACCCGCCGCTACCATAGCAGCAACTGTACCGCTGCAGCACAGCTCGGCATCATCCGGGTGGGCAGAAAGTACGAGGATGTCTAGTTTTTGTATCATGCCTTAGTGAACGCGCAGTCGCTGACCGACCTTTAGTACTGAATTTTTCCGGAGCCCGTTAAGCCGCATCAGGGTATTGACCGGTACGCCATACCGGCGGCTGATCCCTGAGAGTGTATCGCCTGAGCGTACCCGGTGATAAACGATCTTTTTGGCTTCCTTCAGATAGGAAAAGCTAGCCGATGATACCACAATGGATTCGGCCCGCAGGTTGTTTGCCGAAAAATCGTAGATCTCAGCAGGATTCAGGGCTGAGCCCAGGTAGCGGGTTTCAAAGTGCAGGTGAGGCCCCGAGCTACGGCCGGTATTGCCCCCCAACCCTATTACATTGCCTGCTTTTACTTCATCGCCCACCTCTACCAATTGCTTGCTCAGGTGGCCATAGAGAGTTTCCAGGCCGTTTTTGTGGCGCACTACAATGTAGTTTCCATAGCCGCTGGGGTCGTATTTGCGAATGCGGATGATGCCATCAAACACGGTGCGGACAGAGTCCCCTATATTCAGGCGCACATCGGTACCATAATGCCAGCGAGGAGTGCGGAAGCCAAAATCGGATGTAACATGCATATGATCCAGCGGTGGCGACCATAATTCATGCGGTTTTTCGTACAGCAGCAGCGATACCGTATCGGAAAAGCTTTTTACATCAATATTATAGGGGTTGATGTTGCGGCTGTCCCAGACAGCATAATACTCATGCAGGGTAATCCACTCTTTGTTGATGAGCAGCTGCTCTGATACCTCCACCAGGTTGGCTGGGTCGGGGCCTACAGCTGTGGTATCTTCCGCCACAATGGAAAGCTCCTTTTTGAGGTCTTTCTGCTTGAAATCTGCCGGAGGGGTCTGCGCTTTTTCCGGCCTGGCCGGTGGCAGCACCGCACTACTATCCTGTACTTGAGCCGGAAGCGTATCCGGCTCCACGATCACCATTTCTGGTTCCCGTACCCTGAAAATATCCCTGAATCCCCCCTTCTTGCGCTTTTGCGCTTCTGCCTCTAGCCCCCCTATCAGATGAATGAACAGGACGAGGAGTAGTACCCCTAGTTGTTTCACTATGCTATTTCTATTTCTTTGCTGGCTAAAAAGCGTTCTGCATCCAGAGCCGCCATACATCCGGTGCCGGCTGCCGTCACTGCCTGCCGGTAGGTGAAGTCCTGGGCATCGCCTGCCGCAAATACCCCCTCTACATTGGTCTTGGTTGTTCCGGGAACGGTCAGGATATAGCCTGCTTCATTCAGGCTCAGAAAATCCTTAAAGATATCGGTATTGGGCTTATGGCCAATGGCTACAAAAAAGCCCTTCACCGGAATGTCCTGCGTAAGACGGGTCTGATTGTTGATGACCCGAACGGCCTCTACCTCCTGCTCGCCCAGGATCTCTACGGTTTCGGTATGCCAGAGTACTTCTATGTTTTTGGTATTAAGCACCCGCTGCTGCATGATGCGGGAGGCCCGCATCTCATCCCGGCGCACCAGCATATAGACTTTGTTGCACAGCTTGCTCAGGTAGGTGGCTTCTTCGGCTGCGGTATCGCCGCCGCCTACTACCATCACATCCATGCCCCGGTAGAAGTAGCCATCGCATACGGCACAGGCCGATACACCCATGCCGTTGAGCCGCTGCTCGCCCGGCAGGCCCAGCCATTTGGCCGAGGCGCCTGTGCAGATGATCACCGACTCGGCAATCAGCTCTTTTTCATCATCGATGATCACTTTGTGCGGGTAGCTGCTAAAGTCTACTTTAGTGGCCAGGCCGGTGCGTACATCGGTGCCAAAGCGTTCGGCCTGCTGCTGCAGATCAATCATCATCTGCGGGCCGTTGATGCCCTGCGGGTAACCCGGAAAGTTCTCTACATCGTTGGTAATGGTCAGCTGTCCGCCAGGCTGATCGCCCATGTACATGACGGGTTTCATGCCCGCACGGGCTGCATATATGGCTGCTGTATAGCCTGCAGGGCCGGAGCCCAGGATGAGTACTTTAATATGTTCCTGTGTCATGGCTGATTCTTATGCTTAAACTCCCAACAGGCTGTAAAATTATAGGTAATTACATAAAAAAAGGCCTCCTGCGAGACCTTTTTAAAAATTTTAAGCCTTTCTTAATTACCCCAGATAGGGTTTCAGTGCTTTGCTGCGGCTGGTGTGGCGCAGGCGGCGTATTGCCTTTTCCTTGATCTGGCGCACACGTTCCCGGGTAAGGTTGAACTTTTCGCCGATCTCTTCCAGGGTCATGCTATGCTCACCGTTGAGCCCAAAATAAAGGGCTATTACGTCGGCCTCGCGCTGGGTAAGGGTAGAAAGCGCCCGTTGTACTTCGCGACGCAGCGAGTCGTTCATCAGCTCGGCATCGGGAGTTTCTTCGGAGTCGTTCTCCAGCACATCCAGCAGGCTGTTTTCCTCGCCCTGCACAAAAGGTGCATCCATGGATACATGGCGGCCCGAGATGCGCATGGTGTCTACCACCTCGTTGGTTGAAACCTCCAGACTTTCGGCCAGTTCTTCGGGAGAAGGCTCGCGCTCGTATTTTTGCTCAAGTTCCGAGAAGGTCTTGGAGATCTTGTTGAGGGAGCCTACACGGTTAAGGGGAAGGCGTACAATACGGGACTGCTCGGCCAGGGCCTGCAGAATGGACTGACGGATCCACCATACCGCATACGAAATGAATTTGAAGCCGCGGGTTTCGTCGAAGCGTTGGGCTGCCTTGATCAATCCCAGATTACCCTCATTGATGAGGTCTCCCAGCGATAAGCCCTGGTTTTGGTACTGCTTGGCTACCGATACCACAAAACGAAGGTTGGCTTTGGTCAGCTTCTCCAGTGCCATTTGGTCTCCCTGGCGGATGCGCTTGGCCAATTCCACTTCTTCATCGGGTGTCAGCAAGTCTACCTTACCAATCTCCTGCAGATACTTATCCAGCGACTGGCTCTCGCGGTTGGTAATCTGTTTGCTGATCTTAAGCTGTCTCATTCAGTAAAGTCTAGTTATAAGCGGTTCGTTTATTACTCTCTAGCGGCACGTTTTCGTAACAGCAGGGGCCAAAGCTAAAGTTCCGGCCCCTGTTTGTTATCCTGTAATAAAGTTATTAAGACTCCTGGCGATTGTTACGGGGTGGGCGGCCTTCTGCAGCCCCATTTCCCGACTCTTTGCGCTCAGGCTTAGGCAGTAACACTTTTCTGGAAAGGCGATATTTACCGGTTTTGCGATCAATTTCAATCAGCTTCACCGTAATGTCCTCCCCTTGTTCAAGCACGCCTTCCATGGTTTCCAGACGCTCCCACTTGATCTCGGAGATGTGCAGCAGACCGTCTTTGCCTGGCATGAACTCTACAAAGGCGCCAAAGGGCATGATCGATTTCACTTTACCTTCGTACACCTCACCTACTTCGGGCACAGCGGCAATGTTGGCAATGCGTACACGGGCGGCTTCAGTAGCCTCGCCCTCGGCGCCAAAGATGCTCACTACCCCTACATCGCCTTTTTCTTCGATGATGATGGTGGCACCGGTTTCGCGCTGGATCTCCTGGATCACTTTACCACCTGGTCCGATCACTGCGCCAATCATATCTTTCGGTATGGTCAGTACCACAAAGCGTGGTGCATGCGGCTTGAACTCGGCACGGGCCTCGGCCAGGGTTTCCTGCATCTTGCCCAGAATGTGCAGGCGGCCTTCGCGGGCCTGCAGCAGCGCCTGGCGCAGAATGTCAAACGAAAGTCCATCCACTTTAATGTCCATCTGGCAGGCAGTAATGCCCTCGGCCGTTCCGGTTACTTTAAAGTCCATATCGCCCAGATGATCCTCATCACCCAGAATATCGCTCAAAATGGCATAGCGGCCAGTCTCGGCATCGGAGATCATGCCCATGGCAATGCCCGATACGGGAGACTTGATCTTGACACCGGCATCCATCAGCGCCAGTGCGCCGGCGCATACGGTGGCCATGGAAGAAGAACCGTTGCTTTCCAGAATGTCAGACACAATCCGGATAGTATAGGGGTTCTCGTCATGGGCCGGAATTACGGCCTTAAGGGCACGCAGGGCCAGGTTGCCATGGCCTACTTCCCGGCGGCCGGGGCCACGGTTGGGCTTCACCTCACCGGTAGAGAAACCAGGGAAGTTATAGTGCAGAATGAATTTGTGCGAACCCACCTGCATGGCGCTGTCGATGAGCTGCTCATCCAGTTTGGTACCCAGGGTTACGGTGGTAAGTGACTGGGTTTCGCCACGGGTAAAGAGGGCCGATCCGTGGGCGGCAGGCAGGTAGTCTACCTCGCTCCAGATCTGGCGGATCTCGTCGTAGCGGCGGCCATCCACACGCTTGCCGGCGTCCAGGGTAAAATCACGCGAGGCTTTCCAGTGCATTTCGCTGAAATAGCGGTTGGCCATGGGCTTGTGCACGGTGCTGTCTTCGGGCAGGCTGTTAAAGAACTCGTCTTTAATGGCCTTGTATTTTTCTTTGCGGATATTCTTGTTGTCAGAGATATCGGCAATGGCATCGTAAATGCGCTTGTAGTACGTATCGTAGAGGTGCTGCTTAAGGGCAGGGTCGTTATCCTCGTGGTTGTAGGTGCGCTTCTGGGTTTTACCGGCGGCTTCCATCAGTTCCAGCTGCACCTGGCACTGCTGTTTGATGGCGGCATGTGCGGCGGCAATGGCCTCCAGCATATCATCTTCCGAAACTTCTTTGGACTCGCCCTCTACCATCAGGATGTTATCCAGGGTACCGGCTACAATCAGGTCCAGAACGGCGGCTTCGCGCTGTGTAGAGGTAGGGTTGATCAGGTACTGACCCTCCAGCTTGATCACCCGTACTTCAGAAATGGGTCCGTTAAAGGGAATATCCGATACGGCCAGTGCTGCAGAAGCGGCCAGGGCGGCCAGGGCATCGGGCAGTGCGTTTTTATCGGCTGAAATCAGGTTAATGTTAATCTGAGTATCGGCATGATAGTCATCGGAGAACATGGGGCGGATGGCCCGGTCTACCAGACGGCTGATGAGGATCTCGTGGTCGGACAGGCGACCTTCACGCTTCAGAAAACCGCCGGGAATACGGCCGGCAGAGGCAAATTTCTCCTGATAATCTACAGAAAGGGGCAGAAAATCAACATCAGGCTTGGCCTCGAGTGCGGAAACAACAGTAGCCAGCAGCATGGTATTGCCCATACGTACCACTACAGCGCCATCGGCCTGCCGGGCAAGCTTTCCGGTTTCGATTGTTATCTCGCGCCCATCCTCGAGCCGGAAAGACTTGGTAATTACATTAGGTTGCATAGAAATAGACAAAGTGGACTCTAAATTAAAAAACGCACGGAACGTTTTTGTTTAAGAAAAAAGGAGGGATTAAAAATAAAGAAAAGAGGGAAGCACGGGGCCCCCTCTTTTCGGTATGAACTTATTTACGGAGGTTCAGGTCTGCCAGAACTGCTCTGTAACGCTCATGTCACGGTCGTGCAGATAGTTCAGCAGTCTTCTGCGCTTACCTACCAGTTTCAGCAGGCCCAGGCGTGTGCTGTGGTCTTGCTTGTGTGCCTTGAGGTGCTCGGTCAGGTGGTTGATGCGGAAGGTAAACAAGGAGATCTGCGATTCTGCTGAACCGGTATCCTGCTTTGCCTTCGACCGACCATGATTCTCGAATAGCTCTTGCTTTTCTCTTTCGTTAAATACATGCTTAGTCGAATTAGTAAATTGTTAAAAAACCAGATGCAAAGGTAATAGAATTGCCCGGAATTTGCAACTCCTCCACCCCCCTAGCGCCTGCGCCAGCCAAAGGCTTTGCTGAGCACTTCGGGCCGGCGCACTTTCTCGCCAATGGCCGAGCGGAACTTGGCAATCATCACATTGTAAAAGTCGGACTCAAACAGGCGGGCATCGTTGCGGGCCTGCCGCAGAAAGAACAAGCCAAAGGGCAGCAGGATCAGGTTGGCCGACCAGATGCCCAGCTCCGGGCTTACTATGCCCTCCCGGGCCCACTTCTCGCCAAACATGGTCAGCACATAGTAGATGATAAAGAAGGCAATGGACACAATCACCGGCACCCCCAGCCCGCCCCGCTTGATGATGGCCCCCAGCGGAGCCCCGATCAGGAACATCACCAGGCAGGCAACGGCCTGGGCCCATTTCTTATGGATCTCAATGTGCCACTGAAAGATCTGCCGCTGCAGGTCATTGGCCCTGCCGCCGTATACCTCATAATTGTTCTTTACATAGCGTACCTGCCCAACGGCCGAGCGGTAAACATCCAGCATGGGCTGTTTTTTGGCAAACTGGGCTTCGGATTTTCGCAGCAGGGCGGTATCAGCCAGGGAATAGGCATAAACCGTTTCCTTCACCACACGCCGCTTGCTATAGTCTTCTATCTGCTGGGTGCCGTTACTTTCCAGCGCCGATAGCTGACTGGGGGGCAACAGTTGCTCGGTGGGTGAAATGCCCGCATAACCCGCCGAGGGGGGCAGGCTATCGCGCTGGGCCTCCAGTGCCCGCAGACGCTCCCGGTTCAGGGAATCTACCACCTTGTACTGCTGCTCCAGGCCGGCCGGAAAAGGCACTTTGGTATTGTTTACATAGGGGTTGTAGGTGCGGGCATTCTGGTAAATGGCATAGCGGGCTTCTACGATCTTGTTCTCCATGGAGTCAATATCGAACCGCAGCTGGCCAATGTTCTTCATGATCTTGTTGCTGGCAAAATACTCCTGCGGGGTGGAGTTCATGCCAAAGGATTCCAGGCTAAAGATGAGTTTGGTGCTGTGAAACTCATTGCGCATGAATTCCGCCGGCTTGTTGTTAGCAAAAGAGCCGGGCTGGTCGGCTTTGGGCTCTGAATAGCTATACCCTTTATACATCTCCAGCATCAGGTACTTATCATTGCCAAAAGAATACATACGCCCGCTGTCGGCCAGGATCACATCCGTATTGCCCTTACCCTTGGTGTGGTCATAGATGATCACCCCCTTTAAGGAGACATCATCGGGATATTTCTTGGTAACCTTAATGCTGTAGTTGGGGATACCATTGTAAAATGACCCTTCCTTGAGCGAAAGGGAGGGCTTGGTCTGGCGGATGTCATACAGCAGGCTATAGGCCTTCAGGTTTACCTTTGGCACAATGCGATCATTGTTATAGAAGGCAAAGGCGGTAAGAAAAAGGGTAAACACAAAGATGGGCAGCAAGGTGCGCACCAGGGAGATGCCTGAGCTCTTGATGGCCGTCAGCTCAAAGTGTTCTCCCAGGTTACCAAAGGTCATGAGGCTGGACAGCAGCACCGCCAGCGGCAGCGCCAGGGTGGTCATGGTAACGCTAAAGAAAAAAAGCAGCTCGGCATAGACCAGGGGCCCCAATCCTTTTCCGATGATCTCATCAAAATACTTCAGCAGATACTGCATCAGCAGAATGAAAACCACCACCAGAAAAGTGAGAACAAACGGGCCCAGAAATGCCTTTATGATCAGTTTATCGAGTTTCTTCATAGGGCTTCGGCAAAGAAACGCAAAAATGGTGCAGAAAAATCTATCTGCTGCCGGTTTTTTGCCTAGCCTCCGACCATTTCCCGCAAAAGCCCCACCAGGCCATCCCAGATCTCGCGCAGCTCTTCCGGATCCATTTCATCAGAGGAGCATTCTTTTATGCGCAGAAAGGTAGAATCGGTGAAATCGTTTTTCTCCAGATGAAACTCCAGAAAATCAAGGTCCCCTCCTTCGGTCTTATGGCCGTTCTCCGGCAGGTACTCAAAGCGAATGAACTGGTCCCGGCGGGTGGCGGCTATACGGGCCCGGTGCACCTCGCCGTCTACATGAAAATTGAAGTTCTTGTCATAATCGATGGTCACATTTTCGGCAAACCACTGGGACAAGCCACCGGCGGTATTTAGGTAGGGGTACAAGATCCGCTGGGAGGCATTGATCTCATATTCGTGCTCAAAGCAATTTTTAGCCATAGGAAAAAGGGGAAAGAATTGGCTGCCCATCAATATAGGAAGATTTGTGTAGCCCTGCAACAAATTTTTTTAGCCTGTGAGTATGGAAAAACCGTTTGAGTCTTTATATATTTGCACTCCCATTTGAGGGAAACGGGTTTAATACGCTGTTCAAGTTTCAGCTCTACCCTTCTCCCAGTGGCCAGGGCACTTAGTCCTTGGCACCTTTTGGGCAACCGAAAAAACCTTTGGCGAGGTAGCTCAGTCGGTTAGAGCGCAGGATTCATAACCCTGAGGTCACGAGTTCAACTCTCGTCCTCGCTACACTTTAAGCCTCTGCTTTGCAGGGGCTTTTTTTATTATGTTACTAGGAAGAGTAACAGATCTATGAAAGGTGCCGCTCAGTCGATTAGAGCGCAGGATTCATAACCCTGAGGTCACGAGTTCAACCGCGCGGCGGACCGTTCTCGTCCTCGCTACACTTTAAGCCTCTGCTTTGCAGGGGCTTTTTTTATGCTCATCTCTTCCACTTCAGCCAATCACCCCCCTCTACCAGCGGCATGTTGTTAATGTTACCTTTATACTGGTAGATCCAGTACGCTTCCTTCTGTAAATACACCCGCTCATACTCCTCCCCTTCATAGGCATCAAGGGCTGGCCAAAGCACTTCAGGGACGTTTACCAAATCTCCCAGAATCCTCCCCCCTGCTGCCAGAACGGCGACCGGATACCAGCCGGCGCTGTAGAGCCTGAAGCCCTCCAGCCAAACCCCTTCTGCCATCACCTTTCCTCCCTTAAGCAGGTGATGCGAAATACCCCCTTTGCGCAGGGTGCCGTATACGAAAAGTTGGTGCATTGCTTAAATCTGTCTTATCTTTCCCGCAAGATCAACTCCCATCCATGAAAAAGCGTTTTTTTTCGCTGCCTATTCTGGCAGCTGCCCTGCTGGCGGGCTGCACCTCACTGCCCGAAAGTGAACAACAGACCCAGGCGGTCGACTATATCCTGACCAATGGCCGCATTTACACCGTAGACAGCAGCTTTACGGTTCACCAGGCCATGGCCGTGCGCGAAGGCCGTATTGTGGCAACCGGCAGCTCCGATGACATCCAAAAACGATTTACATCTGATAGTCTGGTAAATCTGCAGGGGAAAGCGGTCTATCCGGGTTTTATCGATGCGCATTGCCATTTTTACCGCTACGGTCTGGGTCTGCAAACAGCCGATCTGGTAGGGGCATCCTCCTGGCAGGAAGTGCTGCAACGCCTGCAGGAGCAGCGGCGCCAGTTCCCCCAGGCCGACTGGCTGCTTGGGCGGGGTTGGGACCAGAACGACTGGCCGGTGAAGGAATTTCCCACTCGGGCCGAGCTGGACAGGCTGTTTCCCGACATCCCGGTATTCATCACCCGGGTAGATGGCCATGCCGCCATTGCCAACGGCCGGGCACTGCAGCTTGCAGGCATTACAGCTGCCAGCCGCATAGAAGGCGGCAAGATTGGCCTGGAGGGCGGTCAACCCTCAGGCCTCCTGATCGATAATGCCGTAGACCTGGTTAGTAGCAAGATTCCGGAGCCGGACCGTCAGGAGCAGATCGCTGCGCTCCGGCAGGCCGAGCGTAACGTGTTTGCCGTGGGCCTTACCAGCGTGGCCGATGCAGGCCTGGACCGCTCCACCATCCACCTGATCGATTCCCTTCAGGAAGAGGGCGCCCTGCAGATCAGGGTATATGCCATGCTCAATCCTACAGAAGAGAATATGCTGCACTATTTTGAGAGCGGTCCGCTGAAAAAAGAACGGCTTACGGTTACGTCCTTTAAGATCTACAGCGATGGCGCCCTGGGCAGCCGCGGAGCCCTGCTGCTGGCCCCCTATTCTGACGATCAGGATAACCACGGCCTGCTGCTAAGCCAGCCCTTCTATTTTGCCGACATGGCCAAAAAACTCCATGCCAATGGCTTTCAGATGAACACCCACTGCATTGGCGACTCGGCCAACCGCCTGGTGCTGGATACCTATGCCCAGGTACTTGGAGAAGACAACGACCGGCGCTGGCGCATCGAACACTCGCAGGTGGTGACTAAAGAAGATCTGCAGAAATACCAGCGCTACCGGGTGATCCCCTCCATTCAGCCCACCCATGCCACCTCGGATATGTACTGGGCTGCCGACCGGCTGGGCCAGCAGCGCGTAAAAACAGCTTACGCCTACCAGGATTTGCTGAAGCAAACCGGTGTTGTAGCCCTGGGTAGCGATTTTCCGGTAGAAGACATCAAC
The DNA here is from genome assembly GCF_000348925.1 of Cesiribacter andamanensis AMV16. Lineage (GTDB taxonomy): Bacteria > Bacteroidota > Bacteroidia > Cytophagales > Cyclobacteriaceae > Cesiribacter > Cesiribacter andamanensis. The sequence continues at coordinate 53,255 of NZ_AODQ01000005.1, forward strand.
CCCCTGTGGGGATTCTATGCCGCCATTGCCCGGCAGGATGAAAAAAGCTGGCCCGAAGGCGGTTTTCAGCCTGAGAACAAGCTGAGCCGGGAGCAGGCCCTGCGGGGCATGACCATCTGGGCGGCTTATGCCAACTTTGAGGAGGAAGAAAAAGGCAGTCTGGAAGCTGGCAAATGGGCCGATTTTGTGGTGCTTGAAAAAGACATTATGGAAGTTGCCGAGCGGGAAACGCGTGATGCCCGGGTGCTGCATACCGTAGTGGCCGGAAAAAAAGTTAACTAAGGTAAGCATTTGTGTTTTAGCCCCTTAGCTCACTTCCACTAAAAAAGCCCTTCCCCTGCTTTGGCACTTTGGTGAAAAAGGCTACTTTTGCAACCGCTTCAAGGCATTCCATGCCGGGCACTCCATGCCGGGTACTCCATGGGGAGATTCCAGAGCGGCCAAATGGGACGGACTGTAAATCCGTTGTCTTACGACTTCGAAGGTTCGAATCCTTCTCTCCCCACAAAAAAGACTGACAGCTGCTGTCAGTCTTTTTTGTTTTAGGTGTGGCAGGCTTTTACTGGCGCTCGATCTTAAAGCCGGCATCCTGTACGGCCTTGACTACTTCTTTTTCATTTACAGCATCTCCCTCTACAGTCAGGATCTTTTCCCGAGTGGCGGTGTCCACTTTCCATTGTTCTACCGATTCGGCTTTCTGCATAAAGGGGGTCACCTTGGCAACACAGCTGCCGCAGTTGATATTGGTCTTGAATTGGATCTTTTTCATTGTATTCGTATTGAGTAGTGAGTAGTAAGTATCGAGACGGCGAGGAAAATGGTTATTACCAATGGTTCCCGGCCGCAACCTTACTTTTCCGTTTAAAATTTATTGTCCATTGTCTAACTTCTAACTTCTAACTTCTAACTTCTAACTTCTAACTTCTAAATCCTTACGCTTTTTAGCCGCAGACTGTTGAGCACCACCGATACGGAACTCAGGGCCATGGCCGCACCCGCCAGCATGGGGTTGAGCAGGAAGCCGGTAAAGGGGTACAATAGGCCCGCTGCAATGGGAATCCCGATCAGGTTGTAGATGAAGGCCCAGAACAGGTTTTGCCGGATGGTTTTTACGGTCTGACGGGATAGGCGCAGGGCCCTGGGGATGTGGTTGAGGTCGGAAGAAATCAGGGTCATTTTGGCCACATCCATGGCAATATCCGATCCCTTGCCCATGGCAATGCTCACATCGGCCTGGGCCAGCGCCTGTGAATCGTTGATGCCATCGCCTACCATGGCCACTACCCTGCCCTGTTGCTGCAGCTCGGCAACATAAGCAGCCTTGTCGGAGGGAAGTACCTCGGCCTTTACATGACTGAGCCCTACCTTGCTGGCTACGGCCGCAGCGGTATGCGCATTGTCGCCGGTGAGCATGTGCACCTCTATGCCTTCATTTTGCAGCTTTTGAATGGCTGAAGCAGAGGTTTCCTTTATGGCATCCGCAATGGCCAATACCCCCAGCACTTCGCGGCTATTGGCAAAATAAATCACCGTTTTGGCTTCTTCCCGCAGCTTTTTGGCATGGGCTTCCAGCTGGACATCCAGCGACACCCCCTCTTCCATCATTAATTTCCGGTTCCCGGCCAGGTAGCGTTCGCTGCCATGACGGGCCGTGGCACCCCGGCCAGTAATGCTCTCGAAGGCGGATACCAGCAGGGCCTCTACCCCTTCCTCCCGCAGGCTTCTGACAATGGCCTCTGCCAGGGGGTGTTCGGAGCGCTGCTCTAATCCCATCAGGATCTCTTTCAGCACGGGAGCCTCCTGCGACCGCAGCCAATACGCATCCGTTACCTGCGGCTTGCCCTGAGTAATGGTGCCGGTCTTGTCCAGCACTACGGCGTTCACTTTATAGGCGGTTTCCAGACTTTCGGCATCCTTGATGAGGATACCCCCCTCGGCGCCGCGGCCCATGCCCACCATCAGCGCGGTAGGGGTAGCAAGTCCCAGTGCGCACGGACAGGCAATCACCAGCACCGTAACCAGCGCCAGCAGCGCCTGCACCAGCGTACCCCCTGCCAGCAGCCAGGTGGCAAATGCCAGCACGGCAATACCAATCACTACTGGCACAAAAATGCCGGCAATGCGGTCGGCAAGCTTTTGCACGGGGGCTTTACTGCCCTGCGCCTGCTGCACCATGCGCACGATTTGCGCCAGCATGGTATCGGCACCCACTTTTTCGGCCCGGAACACAAAGCTTCCTTTCCCATTAAGGGTGCCGGCGAATACGGGTTCCTCTTCCCGTTTTTCTACCGGCAGGGGCTCTCCGGAGATCATGCTTTCATCTACATAAGAGCTTCCCTCCTGTACCCGGCCATCAACGGGGATCTTATCGCCCGGGCGTACCAGAATGGCATCCCCTACGGCTACATCTTCCAGGGGCACCTCCCGTTCCTGGCCATCCACCAGCAGGCGCACGGTTTTGGGCTGAAGGCCCATGAGTTTTTTGATAGCCGTAGAGGTATGCGCCTTGGCCCGCTCTTCCAGCAGCTTGCCCAGCAAAATAAAGGCTACGATCACTGCCGCGGCTTCAAAATACACATGCGGATGCAGCCCCTGCCGGTGCAGCACTTCGGGGAACAGGGTATTAAAGGTGCTGAAAAGAAAAGCGATGCCTGTACTAAGGGCTACCAGCGTATCCATATTGGCACGCCCGTGTCGGGCCTGTTTGTAGGCGCCGGTAAAAAAGTTGCGGCCAAACAGGAAGAGTACCGGCGCTGTCAGCAGCAGCATGATCCAGTTGGCATAGGGCATGTCCATCAGGAACATCCCGATGATGACCACCGGTACCGAGAGGCCAATGGCCCAGAGGGTCTTGCGGCGAAGGTCCCGCAGGTGGTGTGCATGCGCCTCTTCCTGCAGTTCCTCTCCCTTATCTTCGGCGATGATCATATCATAGCCCACATCCTGTACCGCCAGCTGAAGCTCCTGCAGACTGACCTGTTGCGGATCAAACTCCACAGCCACCTGCTGGGTTGCGTAGTTGACGGTGGCAGCAGCCACCCCTGCCTGTGTCTGCAGCGTAGATTCCACACTGGCCGCACAGCCGGCGCAGGTCATGCCTGTGACGGGCAGCAGCTTTTTAACCCGTGTATGTGGTGTGAGCGTTTCCATGTGTTTTAGGGTCTTGTACCAAAAAAATCTATATACAAAAATACGCAGTTGAGCCCCCTGCCGCTGTACACAATTCTGGAAAGGGTGTACAGGATTCTTTACTGCAGTCCATCCAACGGCTTGCGGCGGTTTTCGCCAATCTTTTTGAAATGGCTGGGGGTAAGGCCGGTCACCTTTTTGAATTGGGCCGACAGGTGGTGCACGCTGCTGTAGCCCAGCTGCCAGGCTATTTCACTAAGGGTTAGCTCATCATAGACCAGCAGTTCCTTTACCTTTTCGATGCGCTGCAGAATGGTATATTTTTCAATGGTGGTGCCCTCCAGCGAAGAAAACAGGTTACTCAGATAGCTATAGTCCATATGGAGTTCATCAGCAATAAGGACTGAGAGGTTCTGGTGCCGGCGCTGTTGGTTGTGGTGCACTTCCCGTATGATCACCCCCTTGATTTTCTCCACCAGGGTGGCTTTGCGATCATCCAACAGCTCAAAGCCATCGGCCAGCAGCAGGGCAGCCAGTTGCTCTTTTTGGGCGTCCTGCAGTACTTCCTTTACCTGCAGCTCGCCCAGGCCGATCTGGTCTACGGTAAAGCCCAGCTGCTCGGCAACCTCCCGCACTACTTTGATGCAGCGGTTACAAACCATGTTTTTAATGTGGAGTGTGGTCATGGAAAATGGCCTTTGGATAATGGACATTGGACGAAAGACTATGGACACTAGACAATGGATATGGACTTAAAGGTAGGAGCTTAAAGGGGCCAGTGCATAGCGAACAGGCCTCAGGCTAAGACGTTAGACTTGCCTCTATCATCTATTGTCCATCGTCCATTGTTTATTTCTCATAAACACAAAAACTCCGCAACTTGCGCTGCGGAGTTTTAAATAACCGATACCTACAGGTGATTTATTTTACTTTGGACACAATAGCGGTAAACGCTTCCGGATGGTTCATGGCCAGGTCGGCCAGTACCTTGCGGTTCAGGGTGATGTTGGCGGCCTTCAGGCTACCCATCAGCTGAGAATACGAGAGGCCGTTTTCGCGGGCGCCGGCGTTGATACGCTGGATCCACAGCTGACGGAACTCGCGTTTTTTCACCTTACGGTCGCGGTAGGCAAAGGCCCAGCCACGCTCTACGGTGTTTTTGGCTACGGTCCAAACGTTTTTACGGCGGCCAAAGTATCCTCTGGCGGCCTTAAGGATTTTCTTCCTTCTAGCTTTTGATGCTACGTGATTTACTGATCTTGGCATAGTACGTGTTGTTTTTGGCTATGGGCGCTTCGGTGATGAAGCCTTGCGTGTTGTAACAACCTTGAGCCCGGTAAACAGGGGTTAACCTTTAATTGATTTAGATATTCAGCAGATCGCTTACGCGGTTCATGTCTGATTTGCTCACAAGAGCCATTTTCACCAGACCACGCTTGCGCTTGGTCGATTTCTTGGTCAGGATGTGGTTTTTAAACGCATGCTTGCGCTTAACTTTACCAGTACCTGTAAGCTTAAAACGCTTCTTCGCTCCCGCGTTCGTTTTTACTTTAGGCATTCTTCTATTATTTAACAGTATCGGTTACTTTTTCTTGGGCGGCGCCTTGGGCGATAACATCAGAAACATCCGCTTACCTTCCAGTTTTGGAAGCTGCTCTACTTTGGCCAGATCCTCCAGGGCCTGGGCAAACTTGAGAAGCAAGATCTCACCACGTTCCTTAAACACAATGCTTCGTCCCACAAAGTGCACATAGGCTTTTACCTTGGCACCTTCTTCCATAAAGGTCTTGGCGTGCTTGAGCTTGAACTCGAAATCATGGTCGTCGGTATTAGGGCCGAAGCGAATCTCCTTCACTACGGTCTTGGCGGCATTGGCCTTGATCTCCTTCTGCTTTTTCTTTTGCTCGTACTTGAACTTTGAATAGTCAATGATACGGCAAACAGGGGGATCTGCTTTGCCTGAGATCTCTACCAGGTCCAAGCCCTGCTCTTCGGCCATCTTAATGGCCTGCTGAACGGGATAAACACCTGGTTCGATGTTCTCTCCTACTACCCGCACCTGGGGTGCTTTGATCTTGTTGTTAACTTTATAGGGCTCTTCTTCGCGCACCCTAAAGTTACTGCGCATGGGTCTTCTGATGTGTACCTCCTGTTTTTATGGTAAAACAAAAACCATAAACGGTATTATACGCTACAAATACCGGATTTGAAGCGCAAATATACGTTAATTTTCAGTATGTACTAATAGGCCTGCTCCGGATTTTGTTTAGGATCAGCCTAAATATTCTGATATTTCTTCCTTAAACTGATCAACGAAGGCCTGCAGCGAAACACTGCCCTGGTCGCCCTGGCCATGGCGGCGTACGGCCACCTGGCGCTGCTCCTGCTCTTTTTCGCCCACTATCAGCATAAAGGGTACTTTCTGCACCTCTGCATCGCGGATCTTGCGGCCGATCTTCTCATCACGGTGGTCTACCGAGCCGCGGATCTCGTGCTCCTGCAGCAGCTGCAGCACTTCATTGGCGTAATCGGCATATTTTCGCTGATGGGCAGTACGGCTACCTGATCGGGCGAGAGCCAGAGCGGGAAGTTGCCGCCACAGTGCTCGATAAGTACGGCCACAAAGCGCTCCATAGAGCCAAAAGGCGCCCGGTGGATCATCACCGGGCGGTGCTTCTGGTTATCGGCGCCGGCGTACTCCAGCTGAAAGCGCTCGGGCAGGTTATAGTCTACCTGTATGGTTCCCAGCTGCCAGCTGCGGTTCAGGGCATCGCGCACCATAAAGTCCAGCTTGGGACCATAAAAGGCGGCTTCGCCTTCTACCTGCACGGTGTTGAGTCCCTTTTCCTGAGCGGCTTCTATAATATCCAGCTGCGCCCGCTCCCACTGCTCGTCCTTACCAATGTACTTTTGCTTGTTATTGGGGTCGCGCAGGCTTATCTGGGCGGTATAGTTCTCAAAGCCCAGCGCACTAAAGGTATAGAGCACCAGATCGATCACCTTCTTGAATTCATCCTTTACCTGATCGGGCCGGCAGAAGATGTGGGCATCGTCCTGGGTAAAGCCCCGCACCCGCGTTAAGCCATGCAGCTCGCCGCTCTGCTCATAACGGTACACGGTGCCAAACTCGGCAAGGCGCACCGGCAGGTCTTTGTAGCTGCGGGGCTTGGCTTTGTAGATCTCACAGTGGTGCGGGCAGTTCATGGGTTTGAGGAAAAACTCCTCCCCTTCATTGGGGGTCTTGATAGACTGAAAGGAGTCTGCCCCGTACTTCTCGTAGTGGCCGCTGGTCACATAGAGCTCTTTGTTGCCAATATGGGGGGTGACCACCTGATCGTAACCCGCCCGGCGCTGGGCTTTGCGCATGAACTGCTCCAGGCGCTCCCGCAGCATGGTACCTTTGGGCAGCCAGAGGGGCAGGCCCATGCCTACCTTTTCGCTGAAGGTAAACAGCTCCAGTTCCCGGCCCAGCTTGCGGTGATCCCGCTTTTTGGCCTCTTCGATCATCTTCAGGTACTCCTGCAATTCACCCGCCTTGGGGAAGCTAATGCCGTAGATGCGGGTAAGCTGCTTGCGCTTTTCGTCACCGCGCCAGTAGGCTCCGGCTACGTTCAGCAGCTTGATGGCTTTGATAAAACCGGTATGGGGAATGTGCGGCCCGCGGCAAAGGTCGGTAAAATTACCCTGCTGATAGAAGGTGATGGTACCGTCTTCCAGGCCTTCCAGGAGCTCAAGCTTGTACTCGTCGTTCTTCTCCTGAAAATACTGAACTGCCTCAGCCTTGCTCATGGCCCGGCGGCTATACTCGCTTTTTTGTTTGGCCAGTTCGGCCATTTTCTGCTCTATAGTGGCCAGATCGGTTTCGCCCAGGGTTTGCTCGCCCAGGTCCACATCATAGTAAAATCCCTGTTCAATGTTGGGGCCAATGCCAAACTTCACGCCCGGATAGAGGGCTTCCAGGGCTTCGGCCAGCAGGTGAGCGCTGGAGTGCCAGAAGGCGCCTTTGCCCTCGGTATCGTTCCAGGTGAGTAGCTGCAGCTGGGCATCTTCCTCTATGGGGCGGGTGGCGTCCCATACCTGGCCGTTTACCTTGGCGGCCAGCACATTGCGGGCCAGGCCCTCACTGATGCTTAAGGCGACATCCAGGCCAGAGCTCCCTTTGGGGTACTGGCGTACACTACCATCAGGCAGTGTTATGTTGATTTGTTCCATTCGGCCTACTCGTCTACTGTTTTGGGTTTTACCGTATTTGCTTCCGGCAAACTGTTTATCTCGGCCTGCCGGGCTTTCCAGCGGGCTATGTTCTCCAGGGTTTTGTCTACCACCACCAGGGCCTGACGGGCCTCCAGATAGGTAGTGTCGATCAGAAGGGCATTGCGGTACTGCTCCCGGGCGGTATAGTACTGCCGTTTGCGATCATACAGCTTGCCGAGCCAAAAGTAAGCCTCTTTCGAACGGCTGTCAAGTGCCAGGGTACGGTTAAAATAATATTCGGCCGAATCGGTACGGTTTTGGTCCAGGTGCAGGCGGGCGATCATCAGCGCGATGTCGGGTTTCTCTCCCCTTTGTTGCTGGATCTGATGCAGTACCACCTGGGCACTGTCGGGCATGCGTGCCTCCATAAGCAGGGCCACCGCCTGTAGCGGCAGCGCTTCATCTTCGGGCTGCAGTGCCATGCTTTTGCTCAGGTACCGCAGCGCCTGCCGGTAGTTTTTCTCTGAGCGGTAAATGGCCGAAAGGATGGTATAGAGCTCTGGCTGACCCTCCAGCAGCCCCAGGTTGTCTTCCAGATGGGTTTTTGCCCGGGCAGTATCGCCCTGGGTCATATAGAGCTTCCCTTTTTCAAAGATCAGCTGGCTGTTGCGGGGCTCTGCCTCCAGGGCTTTGTTAAGATAATTCATGGCCTGGGGATAAAAACCCTGCTGGGCATTTACCTGGGCCATAATGGTATAGGCGCTGGCCGTCCGATCACCCAGCTGCCAGGCAAACTGGATGGACTCTTCGGCACGGCGGTGCTTGCCGGTAGCCAGAAACAGGCGCGCCAGCTCCTTATGGTAGAGGGCATTGGAAGAATCCAGCTTTACGGCACGCTTCAGGTTTAGAATGGCATTGTTGCTGTTGCCCATGGCTTCCAGAATCCGTGCCTTTTGGTAGTAGCCGTCGGGATTGGACGGATACTGCTCTATGGTCTGGCCAATGGCCTTGAGGGCCGTCTGGTGATAGTCAGCGGTATACACAGGCTGGGCATACATTTTCTCGCCGGTCTCTTCCGGTCTGCAGGATGCCAGGCCCAGCACAAGCGCAATGATCAGGCTATGGGTGAGAACTAGTTTATTCATTTCCCTAAAAATAACACAGGCAGGCGGAAAGTTCGCCATCGGCTCTGAAAATCCTTTCTGGCAGGTGCATCTGTAGGAAATGAGATGAATCAACCTGCCTTGCGGAGCCCGTCATAAGCTGAGCCGGCAGCGGCAGCATACACCGCATGGTTGAGGCCATCGGTCAGGATCTCCTCCCCACTCCACCTGGTGATGGGCTTTGCCAGGCCAAGCTTGGGCAGCATATAGGCAGCGGCTCCCCAGATGGCCAGCCAGTGCAGGGTGGTTGCGGGCAGGCCACGGATGCCCAGCGCATCTAAACCGCCTCTGAAGAGGCCCCAGCCAGTACCATAGGCAACATGCACCAGGTTGTTCATGCTTTCTTTTGAGGCCTTGCTCTGTGGTTCAATGTCCAGCACTTTTTCAGCAGCTTCGGCAGGGGCATCACTGCTTTCCCTGCCGGTGATTTTCATTTCCAGCAGCTGGGCGGCGGTTATGGCTACCGTACCCAGCAGCCCGGCCAGCAGGCCTCTTCCCAGGTGAAGGGCCAGGCTATCGCCGGCTGCTCCAATTTTTTTTATGGTTCTCATATCTGCGGTATTTGATGTAGGTTCAGTTCACTTGCTTATGTACCCCTTTGGCGCAGCAGTCTGGAAAGGGGAATCAGGGAGGCAACATTGATAAAGGCTCCAGCTACACAGTACAGGCATACTTTTTTCTGCACTGTGGCCATGTTGTAGAGGTAAAAGACTCCCCCTGCAGCCTGGCCCAGCAATAGCCCCCCCAGCAGAACATCGAGCCTGGAGCGAGATGTGTTGCGGGCAAGTGCGGCCCCGGCCAGGCCTATAGAGGCAGCATATAATGCCAGGCTGATGGGGCCATCGGGCAATCCCAGGATCCGGGCCTCCTCAGAGGCATTGACTGCATCGGAATCGAAGAGGGCGGAAGGGGGATCGGGCAGGTGGCGGATCACCCCCAGCTGGTAGAGCGAAATAGGAATAAAATCCAGCACCCCAAGGGCGCTGAGCAGGGCAATGGTTCTGCGATGCCGGGCTGCAGAGCCACTTGCGTTTCGGATATGCTGTACCGGGTTCATGGCCATGGGGGATTGGGTTAGCGCCTGGTCATGAGCAGGCCGCCGGTAAGCAGCCCGCCCAGCAGCAGGAGCCCGGCCAGCAGCTCAGGCTTATGCTTGGAGATCCACAACTGGGTGCTGTGCTCGTGGGCCTTTTCGCCAAATTCGCCATGGGCGCCATGGACACCCGGTACCGGCTCCCAGAGGTTGTGCTTTTGGTTGGGATCTTTGGGCTGCTGTGTCTGCTGTCCTTTTATGCCGGTACGGGAAAGTACCCAATCGGCAAACCAGGGCGCCAGCTTATTGCCAACAATGGCCTGCACGGTGGGAAAGCCCACCAGCACTTCCCGCCGTTTGTGCTCGGCGGCAAACAGTATGGCATCGGCGGCAACCTCCGGCTGGTAGATCTTACCCATGGGGCGAGGCCGGTTGGGCAGGCGGTTTTTTACAAAACCAAACTGAGTAGTATTGAGGGCGGGCAGCTCCACCATGCTAATGGAAATGGGGCTATCATCGTGTAGCAGTTCGGTGCGCAGCGAATCGAAGAAGCCCTGAATGGCATGCTTGGCGCCGCAATAGGCCGACTGCAGCGGGATACCCCTATAGGCCAGGGCCGAGCCTACAAATACAATAGAGCCCCTGTTGCGGCTGCGCATGCGCTTAAGGGCGGAGAGCGTGCCATACACCTGACCCAGGTAGGTAACGTCGGTTACGCGTTTGTACTCCTCAGGCTTCATGTCCTTAACCGGGCTGAAAACGGAATTCATGGCATTGTTGACCCATACTTCTATGGGGCCCAGTTCCTGCTCGATCTTTTCAGCAGCTTCTTCTACTGCCTGGGCGTCGGCCACATCTACCTTGTACCAGCGGGCCTTCTGGCCCAGGGCTTCAATTTCTTTTTTGGCGGCCTCCAGGGCTTCCTCTCCTCTGGCTAACAGGGCCACATCATAGCCCTTTCTGCCAAACAGGCGCGCCGTTGCACGCCCTACTCCGGCAGAGGCGCCGGTAATCACCACCACTCCTTTTTTTGCTTGCTTCGTAGTTATTTCCATAGGTGTTTTGAGCATTTGCTCAGGTTTAAAAAATTCAGGCCGCAGCTGCATGCTCCTGCTCATCCGATGCAGAACCTGCTACAGCCGGTACCTGCCTACTCTAACAGCGTAGGCCCGGAATGGTTGTAAAAACGGCAGGGGTAGCTGGCGGCCTGTATCGGCAAACGTACCCATGTATTGCCAGGGCATGCCCAAATTGACAGCTGCCGAATGGCCCCTGCCACATACAAAGTGAAGGGAAAGGCGCTATCTTTATAGAGGGTTATGCACTGCCCCTATCTGGTGCGGCAGGCAACAGCGGTGGTCAGCCTCTAAAAAATACTGCCGGTATCACCAGCCAGGTAGGAATGGTAAGAGAGCTTTTCCTATTTTTAAAGCGCTACATCCAAGACGCATTTTTTCATGGAGTTTCCGATTTTACAGGACATTGTAATCATTCTGGGGCTTGCCGTCCTGATCATCCTCATCTTTCAGAAACTGAAGATGCCCTCCATTCTGGGGTTTCTGCTGACCGGCCTAATTGCCGGCCCCCATGGCCTGAGCCTGATCCGCGCCCGCCACGAGGTAGAGATGCTGGCCGAGATAGGGGTTATTTTTCTGCTGTTTGTCATTGGCATTGAGTTTTCCCTCAAAGGGCTCTCCACTATCAAGAAAACCGTATTCTGGGGCGGAAGCCTGCAGGTTTTGGGCACCATTCTGGCAACGGCTTTGCTCACCAAACTCATGGGAATGGACTGGGGGCAGGCGGTTTTTATGGGCTTTTTACTCTCGCTCAGCAGCACGGCCATAGTGCTGAAACTGCTGCAGGCCAAAGGAGAGATCACCGCCCCTCATGGCCGCATTGCGGTGGCCATTCTGATCTACCAGGATCTAATTGTAGTGCCCATGATGCTGCTTACCCCCATCATGGCCGGGCAAACCGAAAATGTTTCTACTACGCTGCTCATTCTGCTGGCTAAGGTAATAGGGGTAGTGAGTCTTATCATTGCCTTTGCCCGCTATGTGGTGCCGGTGATCCTGAACCTGGTGGTGAAGACCCGCAGCCAGGAGTTGTTTATTCTCACCATCATAGTGCTGTGTTTTGCAACAGCCTGGCTTACCTCTTCGGTTGGCCTGTCGCTGGCGCTGGGGGCTTTCTTTGCGGGGCTGATCATCTCAGAGTCCGACTACAGCCACCAGGCTACGGCCAATATTCTCCCCTTCCGGGAAATCTTTATCAGCTTCTTTTTTGTATCCATCGGCATGCTGATGGACCTGAGCTTTCTGCTGGCGCACCTGCCCATGGTACTGCTGCTGAGCCTGGGGGTGATTGTGCTCAAGATCCTGGTAGTTTCCCTATCGGTGCTGGTCCTGCGCTACCCGCCCCGCATTGTGCTGCTAACGGCGCTTACCCTTTTTCAGGTGGGTGAATTTGCCTTTCTTTTATCAACCGTAGGCCTGCAGCACGGACTGCTGGCAGATACCAATTACCAGTATTTTCTGGCCATATCTATTCTGAGCATGGCAGCTACCCCCTTTGTTATTGCCAAGGGGGGCGCTATTACCAGCTTTTTGCTGAAGCGTACCTTGTCGGCGCGCGTGCGCCAGCGGCTGGAGCGGCGCAGCAAGCAGGAAACAGCCCTTTCAGGGGCCGATAGCCTGCACGATCATATTGTGATTGTGGGGTATGGGGTAAATGGGAAAAATGTTGCCCGGGCGGCCCGCAGCGCAAAAATTCCCTATGTGATCGTAGAGCTTAATCCCGATACGGTAAAAGCTGTAAAAAACGAGGGGGAGCCCATTATCTATGGCGATGCAGCTCAGGAGGTGATCCTGCACCATGCCCATGTACATGAAGCGCGGGTGGTGGTGGTTGCCATTTCAGACCCCCTGGCTACCAAAAACATTGTGGTACATATTCGCCAGTTCAATCCCTCCATTTACATCATTGTGCGCACCCGCTTTGTGAGCGAGATAGAGGAAAACCTGCGCCTTGGAGCTAATGAGATCATACCGGAAGAGTTTGAGACCTCTATTGAGATCTTCACCCGGGTGCTTAATAAGTATCTGGTACCCAATGAGCAGATCCATGCCTTTGCCACGCATGTGCGTTCCCAAAATTATGAAATGCTGCGGGCTCAGCATGCCCTCAACGGCCTGCCTGAGCACCTCACCCTTAACCTGCCCAATGTAAGCATCAGCGTGCTGGAGGTGAAACAGGGAACCAACAAGATCGTGGGCAAAACGGTGGCAGACTCGGAGCTGCGCAAAAACTTTGGCATCACCCTACTGGCCATCAAACGGGGCAATCATTTTGAAACCCAGATCACCCCTGCCCAAACGGTAGAGCAGGATGATGTGCTCTACGTTTTTGGCCAGCAGGAAAACATTGCGGCCTTCAGCAAATACCTGAAGATGTGAACCCCTTTTCAGTCCCCTAATCACCCAAAAAAGAGGGGTACAGCGTCATGCCGCCGTCTACATACAGGGTGGCGCCTGTAATGTAGTCGGCCTGGTCAGATACCAGCCAGATGGCAGCCCGGGCAATGTCTTCGGGATCGCCGATGCGGCCGTAGGGAATCTGCTCCAGCATTTTCTTTTTGCCCTCCTCCTGGCTCCACTCCTGCTCATTGATGGCCGTTTTGATGGCGCCGGGCGAGATGCTGTTTACCCGAATGCGGTCCCGGGCAAGCTCCTGCGCCAGGGATTTCATCAGCATCATCAGTCCCCCTTTGGCGGCGGTGTAATTGGCCCTGCCCGCCCAGGGAATGATATCATGCACCGAGCTGATGAACAGGATCTTGCCGGCCGCAAGCGAGTGCTCCTCCCGCAGTCCCTGCTTTTTGAAGTGTATGGCGGCTTCCCGGGCACAGAGAAAAGCGCCGGTCAGGTTGGTATCCAACACCTGTTGCCACTCTTTCAGGCTCATGTCGGATAGGGGGGCATCTTTCTGGATGCCGGCATTATTTACCAGTATATCCAGGGAGCCGAAGGCATCTATAGCGTCTGCAACCATCTTTTTCACCTCCTCTTCGCTGCCTACATCGGCCTGTATGACCAGGGCTTTCCGGCCTGCTTTTTCTACCACCTGACGGGTCTTCTCCGCTCCTTCTTCATCGGAGTGGAAATTGATGACCACCCTGGCACCGGCCTGGGCCATGGCAATGGCAATGGCCTGCCCAATGCCGGAGGAGGCTCCTGTGATCAGAGCGGTCTGGCCCGTTAGTAGTTCAGGGATGGCTGGTTTCATACATATTGATCATTTGTGGTGTAATCGCCCGGCTTTGCGGAAAGGTCCCGGTTCAGCTGCAGGGCGGCGCTGATCAGGGAAAGGTGGGTAAAGGCCTGCGGAAAGTTGCCCAGCTGCTGGCCCTGCAGGCCAATCTGCTCGGAGTAGAGGCCCAGGTGGTTGGCATAGCTCAGCAGCTTTTCAAACAGCAGGCGGGCTTCTTCTACCCTACCGGCTTTGGAGAGGCACTCAATGTACCAGAACGAACAGATACTAAAGGTGCCCTCGGGTCCGTCCAGCCCATCGCTGGCGCCATTTTCAAGGCTATAGCGGTACACCAGTGAATCGGTTACCAGCTCCCGCTCTATGGCCGCCAGGGTAGCTACCCAACGGGGCTCCGCCGGGCTAAACATGCGCATTAGCGGCATCAGCAGGGCCGAGGCATCTACCAGGCTGGCCCCTTTGTACTGCACAAAGGCCTGCACCTCTTCATTCCAGTACTCAGTATAGATATGGAGGTAAATCTCGTCCCGCACCTTGCGCCATTTGTCCAGCGGGGCCGGAAACGAGCGGTAATCGGCAATCTGAATTCCCCTCTCCAGCGCTACCCAGGCCATGACCTTGGAGGAGAGAAAATCACGCTCCTCATTGCGCACCTCCCAGATGCCATGGTCGTCGGTTTGCCAGATGGTGGTCACATGGTCTATGAGCATGGCCACATACTTCCAGAACTCATAGGTAATGGGCCCGCCATGCATGTTATAGAGGTAAATGGTATCAATCAGTTCCCCATAAATATCCAGCTGAAACTGCTTGTAGGCCGCATTGCCCACCCGCACCGGGCGCGATCCCTTGTAGCCCTCCAGGTGGTCAAGCTCCACTTCCTCCAGCTTACAGGCGCCGTCTACGGCATACATCAGCTGCAGCTCAGAGGCATCTGCCATGTGCTCAATGCGGTCCATCACCCAGCGAATGTACTGCCGGGCCTCCTGGGTAAAGCCCAGGCTCAGGAAGGCGTACATGGTAAAGGCCGAATCGCGGATCCAGGTAAAGCGATAATCCCAGTTGCGGGAGTAGCCCACATATTCGGGCAGGCCAAAGGTAGCTGCCGCTACGGTAGACCCGTAGGTATAGGAGGTGAGCATTTTTAAGGTAATGGCGGAGCGCAGCACCATTTCCCGCCAGCGGCCGGTATAAGTTGATTGTTCCACCCAGTTGCGCCAGTAATGCACCGTTTCCAGAAAGGCCCGCTGGGTATAGGCATCCAGCTCTTCTTTTTCATACAACCTGGCTTTTTTGGTGCGCGATTCCAGTACAAACGACAGCAGCTCTCCCTGCTGCAGCACCCATTCGCCAGTAATGCTGTGGTGCTGCAACTGCAGTTCCCGATTGCTCAGTAGCCGAAACCTGAGTCCTTTTTTATCCACACACTGCACATGTATGCTATCGGGCTGCTGCTCCATAATGGGCAGGCTGCGGGCATAATCGAAGCGGGGCAGGCACTCCATTTTAATGCGCAGCTCGCCTTTAATGATCTTAAGGGTTCGGACAAGGGAAAAGCGTTTTTCTTTCTGCTTGATGGGCAGAAAATCGGTAAGCTCGGCAATGCCCCCCCGGGTATAAAAGCGGGTAAGCAGAATGCCGGTTTCGGGCAGGTACATTTGCTTGCTGTCGTACGGCTCGCCATTGGGACTGATCTGCCAGTGTCCGCCTTTTTGCCGGTCCAGCAGGGCAGCAAAAATGGTGGGCGAATCAAAGCGGGTAAAGGGCAGAAAATCGATGGAACCCGTTTTGGAGACCAGCGCCGTGGTATGCAGGTTGCCAATCAGGCCATAATCTTCAATTGGGAGATAGTCATTCATGATGGGAAAGATTAGCCATGGGGATGCCTGCATGGGGGGCATTGCCTGTATCATACAGCAAAGTAGCCGGCTGCTGCCCCCTTTTGCTGCGCACTTGTTCTGAAGAAACTCCGCCCCCTCTTACTTGTTCACAACGTTAGGGCACAATCTGCTGTAGACTGGCCTGTAGGGGGGCAGACCTGGGGGTAAGGCATGAGGGAATAAGGGGGTGATTCAGGGTTCCGGCCAGCCTTAACGGATTAATATTGCGGGAAAATCGCATTTTCCATGGGCATTTCTCCTACATTTTACGTATTTGGGTATGCGAGTGCATTTTCTTCTACATTCGGCATGCAAACCACCTATACGTTTACCTATTTCAAGGACTTTGCCCGGTATTTGTTAAACAATCATCTTCCGGCCCTGGCCCGGTACTATTACCAGCTCCTGTGTAAAGCAAATGCCCCCCTGCTGAGTGCAGTAGCCCACCTGAGTGAAGAGCAGCAGATCGCTATTGCCCGTGCATCTATAGAAGATTTTCTGCAGCGTGTGCAGCAGAATACCGCCCTGGAAGGAGCCCAACAGGTGCTGGACCAATGGCGCCAGAACCAGCATCAGCATTTCAGGCGGGAAAGCATCGTTACGTCCGATATAGTACTCACCATCAGTGCCCGGCGAAAGCTCTACCGCCAGCACCTGCATCTTTATACCACTGATTTGCAGGAGGGGATCCGCATCATGGAGGATTATGATGGTTTTCTGACGCTGCTTAACCAGCGTACGTTTGAAGTTTACCAAGAAGTACAGCAAGAAGTGCTGCGCCGGGAGCGGAACCTCTTTGAGTCGGTGATCAGCAATAGTGTGGATGGCATCATTGCCTTTGACAAAGATTTGCGCATTCTGGCCCTTAACAAGGTGCTGGAAGAGCACAATGGCGTTAAGGAAGCCGATGTGGTGGGCAAAAAGATCTTTGAGGTTTTTCCGGGCTATGAAGAATCTGAAGAAGGCAAGTCTTTTTTAAAGGTGCTGAAGGGCGAGCAGATCTACCTGCAGAACCGCCCCTTCCGGCGAAAAAAAGGCTTTTACGATGTGCATACGATCCCCCTGTTCAGCAGCCGGGGCGAGTTACAGGGGGGGCTGTCGGTGGTGCATGATATCAGCCTGCGCAAGGAGCAGGAAGATGCCCTCCGGCTGAAGCAACAGGAGCTGCAGCAGCAAAAAGACGAGCTTACCGCCACGGTAGAAGAGCTGCGGGCCAGCAATGAGGAACTGGAAAAAACACGCAGGCAGCTGCAGGAGCTGAATGCCCGGCTGGAAGAACGGGTGCACCAGCGCACCGAGCAGCTGGAGTACCAGCGCCAGTGGCTCTACAAACTCTTTATGCAGGTGCCGGGCCTTATTGGCATAGTATCCGGCAAAGAGGGGTCGGTGGTGCTGTACAACGAGGCATTTTCCCGCCTGTGGGGTGGCCGCCAGGTGCTGGGCCTGCCCATGCGCGAGGCCTGGCCCGAGTTGGAAGGCCAGGGGTATTTTGAGATCCTGGATGAAGTACTCAGCAGCGGCAAAACCATTAGCCTACGGGAATTTCCCGGCCAAATCGACCGCCACAACAACGGACAGCTGCATCAGGCCTATTTTAACTTTACCTACAGCCCCTACATGAACCCCTCCGGCGAAACAGAGGGCGTAATTCTGTATGGGGTGGATGTAACCGAACAGGTAGAGGCCCGCCGGCAGACCGAGCAGAGCGAAGAAAAACTCTCCATGGCGCTGGAGGCCGGCCAGATGGGGATCTGGGATTATGACCCCAAGACCGATACCTCAACCAACTCGCTGCTCTTTCATCAGCTTTATGGCTATGACAGCCCCAGCCTGGCCTGGTCTTTTGCCGACTATCTCAACCACATTCATCCCGAGCACCGCTCCCTGGTAGAAAAGGAATTTGCCAAAGGCCTCAAAAAGGGCAGTATGGCCTTTGAAGCGCGCATCCTGCAGCGGGATGGGAACAGCAGCTGGGCCGCCATCATGGGCAAGGTCTACTACAATGAGCAAAAAGAACCCATCCGCATTGTGGGCATCATGACCGACATCAGCGAGCGCAAGCGGGCCGAAGAAGAGCTGCAGCAAAGCCACCAGGAGCTGCAGCGCACCAATACTGATCTGGATAACTTTATCTACACCGCCTCCCATGACCTGCGCTCGCCCATTGTAAACCTGGAGGGCCTCATCAGCATGCTGCAGCGCAACCTGGCCCAGCAGTTGGAGGCCCAAAACGGCCAGCTGCTGAACATGATGACCACCTCCATCAGCCGCCTGAAACGAACCATCGACGGCCTAACCGACATTACCCGTATTCAGAAGGAGGATGAGCAGCGGGAGCTGCTGTCCATTGACCAGATCCTGCAGGAAGTGAAACAGGATGTGGCCGGCCTGCTGGAGGAATCCGGCGCCAGGCTGGAAACCGAGCTGCAGGTGCCCAGCCTGGAGTTTGCCCCGCACAATTTGCGCAGCATTCTCTACAACCTGCTCAGCAATGCCATCAAGTACCGCAAGCCTGATGTACCCCTGGTGATTCGCATCCAGACCTACCGGCACGAGAACCACATTGTGCTGAGTGTGGAAGACAATGGCCTGGGCATCAATGCGGCCAATCAGAAAAAGCTCTTCTCCATGTTCAAGCGATTTCACAGCCATGTACGGGGCTCGGGCATCGGCCTCTACCTGGTGAAACGCATCATCGAAAATGCCGGCGGTCGGGTAGAAGCCCAGAGCCAGGAAGGGCAAGGCAGCCGCTTCTGTGTGTACTTCCCGGCCTGATTTTCATACATTCTGGCGGAATATCTTGCCTGCCCCAGAGATTTTGCTGCTATCCCCCTACCTTTGCAGCGGCTCCTGTCAGCGGCTGACACCTCCTTAAATCGCTGTGCAGCAGGCAGCCACCCCTGACGGCCTGATGGCTGTAAGGCCTTTTTGCGCTATACCCCTTACCCACGTATACATGATTCGGAAGAGAATTTGTGGGCTGCTGGGCCTGCTCCTCCTTTGGGGCGCCAGTGCCAGTGCCCAGCAAAGCCCAAAAGAAGTAGCCCACAGCACCAATGGCTGGTTGCTGATCATGAATGAGTACCGCTTTTCGCCCAAATGGTACCTGAGCACCGAGCTGCACCTGCGCCGGGCCGATCTGGTCAAAGACTGGCAGCAGTACATTCTGCGGCCTGCGCTTAACTACCGCCTGCACCCCAACCTGGATGTGGCCCTTGGCTACAGCCACATGAAAACCTACCCCTATGGCGATCAGCCGGTGCGTACCATCATTCCCGAAAACCAGCTGTGGCAACACCTGCTGCTGCGCCATGGCCTTGGCAAGGCAGGACTAACCCATCGCTACCGCCTGGAGCAGCGCTGGATCGGCAGCACGGTGCCCAATTCCGAGGGCGGCTGGGACATCAGCGGCACCGACTATGCCCAGCGGTTTCGCTACCGGATCTTTGCCCGCCTGCCCCTGTTTACTCCCGCCGCCCGGCCTCAGCAACAACTCTTTGCTGCCTTCTGGGATGAGGTGTTTCTGAACCTGGACACCGATTTTCTGGTACGCAACCTGCAGCAGAACCGGATTTACCTGGGCCTGGGCTACCAGTTCAGCCCCATGGCAAATGTGCAGGCCGGCTATATGAGCCAGCTGATCCGCAAGCCAAACGGCATCCAGTATGAGCAAAATCCCACGCTCAACGTTTCGCTCTTCTATAATCTTGATCTGTACCGCAAACCCTCTGAGCCAACAGGCTCTACCAGCAAACCCGCCCAGACCCGCAGGCTCACCAGCTTCAGACGATGAAGCAGGTAAGTGCTGATGGCAGGCCGTAGGGTCTGCCTGTAGTACTGTTCCTCTATCACCAAAACAGCCCGGAAATAAGCTTCCGGGCTGTTTTTTTTAGGTGGTATCAAATTCCTGAGCTTATCGCACGGCATCAAGTACCTAGTCTGCTAAATAAGCGAATCCTCAATGCTCAGGCTTCGGGCATAATGCGTACCACCAGGCCATCCAGGTCCGGTGTTACACGCAGCTGGCAGGAGAGCCGGCTGGCGGCAGTGGCATGCGGCAGCGACTCCAGCATGTACACTTCATCATCGCCCGGTTCGGGCAGCTGGGGGCTTTCCAGTACCTCTACATGGCAGGTGGCACAAATGGCCATGCCGCCACACATGGCCTGTACCTCCAGCTCATGTGCCTTCAGCACTTCCATAACCGTTAAGCCCATATCTGTAGGGGCATCCAGCTCCAGCTGCTGCCCTCCCTCCTGGCGTACAATCAATCGTATGCTGTTTTCCATCTTAGAGCTCCTGTATGCCGTTTACGGTGGTATATTTTAGGGTGAATTTTTTATCGGGATACACCAGTTTATAGGCGCTCTGAGCCATCAGGGCCGCCTCATGGAAGCCGCAAAGGATCAGTTTAAGCTTGCCGGGATAGGTATTGATATCTCCAATGGCATAAACGCCAGGAATATTGGTACTGTAATCAAAGGTATTCACCACCAGAGCATTCTTCTCCAGCTCCAGCCCCCATTGGTCAATGGGCCCCAGCTTGGGCACCAGCCCGAAGAGCGGGATAAAATAGTCGGCCGCCTGTGCCTGCGACTCGCCCTTATCAGGCTGCACGATCACTGCCTCCAGAGCCTCCCGGCCATGTACCTCCACCACATTGGCGTTCAGAACCAGGTTGATCTTGCCCTCAGCTGCCAGGCTGGCCACCTTATCGGCCGATTCGGGCGCGCCGCGGAAGGAGCTGCCCCGGTGCACCAGGCTGAGTTCACTGGCTACTTCGGCCAGAAAAATGGTCCAGTCCAGGGCGGAGTCGCCGCCACCGGCCAGCACCAGGCGTTTGCCCCTGTATTTCTCGGGGTCTTTCACCATATAGTCGATTCCCCGGCCTTCAAAGGCCTCCAGCTGGGGAATGACCGGCTTGCGGGGCTCAAAGGAGCCCAGCCCACCGGCTATGGCTACGGCCTTGCAGGCTATGCGGGTACCTTCTGAGGTACTTACAATAAAAGAACCATCCTCCTGCCGCTGCAGCTCATCTACCCGCTCGCCCAGGGTAAAGCCCGGGTGAAAGGGCGCAATCTGCTGCTCCAGGTTTTTTACCAGATCGCCCGCCAGAATATGCGGAAATCCGGGGATATCATAGATGGGTTTCTTGGGATAGATCTCGGTAAGCTGCCCTCCCACTGCCGGAAGCGCATCTACCACATGGCAGCGCATTTTTAGAAGCCCTGCTTCAAACACGGCAAACAGGCCTACAGGGCCTGCGCCAATCACACATATATCGGTTTGGATTACGGACATGAGTATAGCTATATATAAAAGTATTTTGGAGATGCAAATATAGAACAGCAAGGCTGCTTACACAGCCTTTGGAGAGATACAAATGGGCAAACCATCTCCTTTTGCTTGAAAATTCCTCTCTGACAACCCTAAAAACAGGGGTATTTGTTCCTTGTTGGGCCAGCTGACAACGTCAGCCTTCATAAATTTAGTGCACGTCTCAAGCAGGATTTTTCCAGCACGCGCTTCCTGTTCAACCAGTAGAGGAGTTGTTGAACGAATGCTTCAACATTGCTTTTGTACAAAAAATGAGCATTCTCTGCTCTATCTCTTTTTGCATAACCCCAGCCCCTCTGAGCCGTAGCCTATAGTAGGGAAAAGCATTTTTTTCACTTAAAAAGATTGATATGAAACGTTTACTGTTACCCCTTGTTTTTTTAGTATTTAGTACAATTTGTGCCCTTGCACAACCCTCTACCCGACCGCAGCTTTCATCCGATGGAGCCATTGAAGCCATTCAAGCCAGAAACTGGCTGATTGGTACCAGCGTTGGCAACCTTGGTTATAATTTCAAGTCTGAGACCTTCCAGTTTGAGATCATGCCCCGGGCTGGCTATTTTGTAAGCGACAATGCCTTGCTTGGTGCGCAGACCCAGCTGGGCCTCACCTTTTATGATGGCGGCGAACTCTTTAGCTGGGGCATCACCCCCTTTGGCCGTTATTATATCCCGGAAGGGTCCCGCTCCAGCGGACGCTGGTTTGGCGAAGCCCTCGTGGGGCTTGGCGGCAGCTCACTAAGGGGCAGCGATGAAGATGCCGTATTCTCCTTTGTATGGGGACTGGGCGTAGGCTATGCCCACTTTGTTGCCAGTAATGTAGCCCTTGAGGGCACCCTGGGCTATACCAGCACCAGTGCCGATATTCAGGTGGGCAATGAACGAAGTT
>NZ_AODQ01000006.1 GCF_000348925.1 Cesiribacter andamanensis AMV16
AGTAAGGTGGCGGTCATCCCGAGGCAGCGCGCCCCGCCAAAGAGAGGAATCTTGGTAAGTTAACTTTTTATGAACTGTCTTCTCCAAGATCTCTCCGCTAACTTAGTATGACGGCGATTTTTTGTGCTTTCAGGCTAATAAAACATCAATCTGAAACCGTTTTAGCCATTTTAAAAATTCGGGATAACTCATGTTAAAACAAGCCGTTGAAAGAGCTCAGAAGTAACCATTCGCCTTGAGCAGGGCTACTACGGCCATGAGCAAAAAAATACTGTTGAGCACCCAGCTGGCATGGGCCTTTTTAAAAACAGCATATAGTATCAGACAAAAGCAGCCAATGATGTTCATGCCCAGGTACTGGACAGACTGGCTGCCGATCACATTCAGACTATTGAGGCTAAAAGCCAGTAGTGAAAAAAGGGCGCCTATCCAGCCAATGCCTTCCCAGATATAGGTTCTCATACGGTCCATTTCTCTCTCTAAGGGGTATAGGAATGCAAAGTACGTTGATGAAAATGGGCTAAAAAATGCTAATATTAGCTTAACTAATGCGAAAAACAGATTAGTGTGCATGGAGCTTAAGCAAATATCCTATTTTCTGGCACTGGCAGAGGAGCTGCATTTCTGGCATACGGCCGAGAAAATGTTCATCACCCAATCGGCCCTGAGCCGGCAGATCAAAGCACTGGAAGAGGAGCTGGGGGTACAGCTCTTTGAGCGTAGCAAGCGCAAGGTACAGCTTACGGAAGCCGGCCTCTTTTTGCGGGACCGCTGGCTGCCGCTGTTGGATGAGATCAGCCGCCTGCACCGGCAGGCCCGCAAAATACACCAGGGGGAGCAGGGCTCGCTTACCATTGGCTACCCGGGTTCTATTGCCTGGGGGTTTCTGCCGGAGCTCATCAGCAGCATTGCGCAGGCACTGCCAGAGCTTCGGGTAGAGCTGGTAGAGCCCACCGATATCAGCTTTGAGCAGCTGCTGCTTAGCTACCAGATGGATCTTGCCTTTCGGCGGGATCCGGCCATTAATCCAGCCCTGCAGTCCATCTGCCTCTATTCCGAGCCCTTTTCGTTGGTGGTGCCCCAGGGTCACTGGCTGACCGAAGAAGCGTTCAGGGGGCTGCAGGATGTCAAAGACGAGCGCTTTATTTTATCGGGCCTGCACCATACCACCTTTTATGTCAGTAGCCTGCGGCAGCTTTTTCAGGAGGCGCACTTTTCGCCAAATGTGTACATAGAGAGTGACTTCGGCTCCATGATCCTGAGTCTGGTAGCCAGGGGGCTGGGGGTTACGGTGCTTCCCAGTTCCTACGCCTATGGCATCTGGCCCCAGCTGCGCTTCATTAAGCTGCCCCAGCAGGTGAGCCTCTATGCCGTCTGGCGAAAGGAAGATAGCAGCTCGGTTATCCGAAATGTGATAGCGCAGGTGCTGCAGGTGGCAAAGCGGTTTGCAGCAGAACCGCTCTGAGGCCTGCCCCCTTCTGGCTATTCCGGCTCAGGCTGGCTGCCGTGGCTCCTGCTGGTGCCAGAGGGGCAGCAGGTACAGCCCAATGCAGAGCAGCAGGGGTAGCTGGGGGTGCGCCCGGCCCGATTTGGTAATCAGCAGGCGCACCATGCTGTGAGAGTACTGGTAACTGAAAAGGCCCGTGCGGCTTTGGTCGAGGCACTGCAGCCGTTGGTTCAGGTGATGGGTAAGCTTCCAGCCAAGGGTATGTTCCTGCAGCCGGATGGTGCCTTCGCCGGGCCGGTAGCCCCTCTTTTCGATTCGGGCCAGGCGTTCTCCGGAAGCCTTGTTCAGCAACAGCAACTGGCCGCCAAAAAAGGAGCTGTTATCTTTAAAAACAAGGCGGCTCTTTCCAAGCGTTACCAGCGCTGCCTCATCCTGCCCGGGTTCAGGCAGGCTAAGGCTGGCTACCGGCTGCTCTTCCTGGTACAGCCTGAAAAGCTGCTGACCGTTCCTATATACAGCCTGCCAGTAGTACTGGGGATGGATGGTAGACGTAGACTGCCTGCTAAGCGTCGGAAGAAATTGCATACCCCTTCGTTGATAAAGCCAATGGGAGCTTCTATCATTAAATGTAGGCCTGCAATAAGATGTGTATGTAACGCCAGTTTTAAGAAATTGTCACCATCCCGGCTTTTGTCAGCATTACAGGAAAAGCCAGCTGCCCCTATAACAAAGCACGCAAGGTATACGCCAGCAGCAGCAGCAGGTATTCTTTAGAGTAGGTGCACGTCCAGACAAGCAAAAAAACAGCCTTAGATTGGCTTCCAAGGCTGTTGCTGACGTATGCTAGTGGATCAAATTGCAATAGGACAGGCATTTTGCTGAAGTGCTCCGGGCGCACAGTAGTGGGCTGGCACCTTGGGCTTATTCATCAGCCGGCTTGGCGCCAACGTATTTGTGCCAGGATTTATCCAGCACAATTTTCATCATCACCTTGCTGAGTCCTACGCCAAGGCCTACGGCAGCGCCCCACATAAAGGCTTCTCTCCAGATTACTCCCGGATCATTGGGATTTTCCGGCGGTGCATCATGATAGAGGGTCTCCCATCCTTTCTTTAGTAAACTGCGGGTGCCTACGGCTACGCCTATTGTGGTTAACTTATCCAGTGCTTTGTATTGGGTGTCTTTAGATATCCCTAATGTGCTCATAGGTAGTGTGTATTGGTAAAAATAATGTTTCAGTAAAAATTGGGATATAGGCCAGGGGGGGTACCCCTATGCGTTTTCCCTGACGCCTGGCCATCACCCGCTAAATGCGCGGCAAAAGACCTCCGATGGCGGGGGGGCTCCCGGAGGTCTTTTTGGGGTAGGGGGTCTTCTTATTGTATACCACCATCATCTGAGCCTGTACCTGCGCCGCTGCCTGTACCGGAAGCGCCGCTTCCGGTGCCGGAAGTGCCAGTGCGGGTGCCTGCATCGCTTCCGTTGCCAGAAGTGCCGCTACCCGTGCCTGTGCCAGTTTCTACTCCGGTACCGCTCCGGATTCCTCTGCCCATTCCTCTGCTGTACTCATCATTGTCCAGGCTGCCGTTGCGGTTGGTATCCCAGGCATCAAAGGTGCCCTGGTTAAACTCGTCCCGGTCAATGGTGCCGTTGCGGTCTCGGTCCCAGTCGCTAAAGGTCCCCATGCTGGCAGATGGAGAAGCCGCTGTGCCGGCAGGGCGGCTGGTAGTGCCAGATGTGTTGTCCGTGTTGCTGGAGCTGCCCTGGCTGCCTGCAGTACGGTCTTGCCAGCTGCGTACGCCCGAGGTATACTCCTCCTCATTGAGGCTGCCGTTTCTGTCGGTATCCCATTCATCAAAGGCTGCAGATTCGCTCATTTGGGTATTAAACTCCTCTCTGTCCCACTGCTGGTCGGTATTGCGGTCATACTGGCTAAAGGTTTCTGCATCGGTATTGGTAACCGGCTGGTTGTCCGGCAGGGTAGTAGTTCCCTGATCCTGCGTATAGCCCGGATCGGTTGTGGTTGTATCACGCGTTTCGCCCTCCTGATTGCAGGCAGCAAGGCCAAAAAGTAACAGGCCCGCTGCCAGCAGGCTGCCGAGCGTTACGGGCTTCCGGGGGGTATGGAGTGTGGTCTTTTTCATACTTAAAAAAACAGTTAGTGAATAATTGGTATAGAGGATAAACTACCTGTTACTCATTTGGTTGCGGGCTCGTTTTGAAAATTGCACGGCAGGTGTAGCAAATAGAGAAGGGGCGTTTGGCTGTTGCAGGGGCAGCAGCAATGCTTGCTTTAGCATAAAAAAGCCCTGTGGAAGGGTATCCACAGGGCCTGAGGGGGTATGCTGGCGCTTAGCTGGCGGCAGCCAGCTTGCGCCGGCTGTCCAGCTGGGCACTGATGAGCACTTTCCATTTTTCTACCAGCATCAGCTCATCGCTCAGGCTCATGGAATCCTCCCGGCTGTAGAAAAGCAGGGTTTCATCGGCCTGCCGGCCGTTGCGCAGGCTCAGGGCCAGCTCAATGCGGTCAATGACCTGGTCTTCATTAAGGGCTTTTTTGCTGATCACTACCCGGCATTTTTCTACCTCAGAAAGATTGATCAGGCTTTTCTTCTCCCTGCCCTCTCGCTTTCTGTAGTAAAACAGCTGGTTGGTGCGGGCGTCAATGCCCAGTGCGGTATAATAGCCCCATACCTCATACTGGCTGATGGTGGCGGATTGTTGCCTGGCCAGGGCCATAAAGTCGGCTATAAAAGCCTTGGTTTTTGCCTGTCCGGCATAGTAAAAGTAGATGAAGGGAAGGGCAGAAAGTACTACCAGACCCAATCCTATAAAGGTGGTTGTCAGATCCATGGTGGTATTTGTTTTTTTAGATAGTAGTAGGTTCCCCACAGACATACACAGATGCCTGCCGGCAGATGGAACACATCGGCCACGAGGGGGAGAAGCGGCTCAGGGGAGCCTCATACACACACCAAGAATCTACCAGAAGTAGTGAAAGGGGAAGATAAGGGTACTGCGGTCCAGGCCCGGGCGTATGCCTGCCGCCTGGGCCAAGTAGGCTGAGCCAAGCGCATGCAGGCGGTGCTCCAGGGCGGCCATCCAGCCGCCAAAACCCGCGGACTGAAGTTTGGAGGCAGGAGCCGGCAGGTGTTGCAGGGGGCTAACGGCCTGTTCGCTCTGCTGGTGCAGGCCAAAGGAATCGGCCAGCCGTTTTATCTGTAGTTCGCCGGAGAGGCTGTCTTCCAGAGCCGTATCGGCCGGGGCCACCAGCAGGGCATGCGCATCCCGGCCCAGCCCCGCAAGGGAGAGTAGCAGCGAGAGCAGCAGCACATGTAGCCGGGAGAAACTTCTCATGCTACAAAGTAACAGCTATTTAAGCCTGCTTATTCCAAAAGAAGCAAAATTATTTTTAAGCCCTAACGCACTAGCCTACATGGGCTTAGGAGGGCTGTCGGTACCCTGCCGGTTCTTCCTGCGCAGCTGCCCGATATCCACCAGTTTTTTACCCTTTTCCAGCCCAAACAGCAGGTGCTTGGGTGTACCCACCACCTGTGATCCGTAGATGCCCGAATGTCCCGAAAAGAGATAGGCGCTTACGCAGGCAACTGCTATGTACAGCCCGGGCTCAAGGCCAAACAGTTCAATGCCCATAAAGGTACAGGCCAGGGGGGTGTTGGTGGCGCCGGAGAAAACGCCTACAAAGCCCATGCCCGCCAGCAGCGCAAGGGGCAGCGGAATCACCCCCGAAAGGGCATTGCCCAGGGTGGCGCCCGTAAAAAAGAGGGGGGTTACCTCGCCCCCTTTAAAGCCGGCTCCCAGTGTAAAGGAAGTATAGAGGATCTTAGCGGCAAAGTCGTAGAACGGCAGCTCTTCCTGAAAAGCCGCAGCAATGGTGGGAAGGCCCAGCCCACTATAGCGGGTAGTGCCCAGCGCCCAGACGGACAGGGCAATGACCGCCCCACCCAGCACCGGCCGCAGCGGAGCCCAGGCAATCAGGCGGGTAAACAGCTGGCCCCAGAAGTGCGTGGCTTTGGCAAAGAACATGCCGGCCAGCCCAAAGATCAGGCCGGCAATCAGGGCCCAGAGTAGCGTAAGGGGAGTCATGGCCGGAACCAGCGGGATGTGGTACACACTATGGCCTACCCCCATACGGCATGGCACATCCAGTCGGCCAGCACGGCAGCCAGAAAGCTGGGCAACAGGGCCTCGTACCGCATGCGGCCCAGCACCAGTACTTCCAGGGCAAAGACCGCTCCGGCCAGGGGAGTACCAAAGACCGAGGCAAAGCCCGCGCTGATGCCCATGATGAGCAGAATGCGGCGATCCCGCACCTTAAAGCCAAACAAGCGGGTAAACTGGTCGGCAATGGAGCTGCCCATTTGCACGGCCGTGCCCTCGCGCCCGGCCGAGCCGCCAAAGAGGTGGGTAAGCAGGGTGCCCCCAGTACCAGAGGGGTCATGCGCAGGCTGATAATATTCTGGGGGATCAGGATTTCGTCGATGATCTGGTTATTGCCCCCAACCACCTCCTGCCCCAGGTAGTGGTAGGAGAGCCCAATGAGCAGGCCGGCCAGGGGCAGCAGGGCAATGATCCAGGGCTGGGCCTCCCGGTAGTCGGTGACCCCCTGCAGCAACAGCAGGAAAAGGGCAGAGGCAGAGCCTACCGTAATGCCAATGAGGCCGGCTATGGCAAGCCATTTAAGGGTAAACAGCAGGGCGGGCAGCTGCTCTACAGAACGGAAGTACGTGCGAAGTTTTTTCATGGATACAGGGCGTTAAGCAGGCGCATGCCGGGCATCGCATGCCCGGCAAGGGCTGGGAGCAGGCGCCATCATCCTGAGCTGTATCCAGGCGGTTCAAGGCAGACACCATTGCCTATGGCTGCTAAAGTAGTAATTTGCCCGCACAATGGAAAACATAGCCCCCCTGAGGGTGCTTATCCTTACAAGGCAGATCCACATGCCCCAGGGAAATGGTCTGATGGGGGGGGTTGCTGTCTTTGCACTGGAGATGAAGAATAACCACCTGCACTATAAAAGCCCCGCTGCTTGTACTGTTATTACTACTGCCTATGTCCCTGGCCGCTCAGCTCATCATTGCCCACAGGGGCGCTTCCTACCTGGCGCCGGAAAATACGCTGGCCGCCGTCAGGCTGGGGTACGAGTTGGGCGCAGATGCTGTGGAGATTGATGTACACCTGAGCCGGGATGGGCGCCTGGTGGTGCATCACGATGCCGACACCCGCCGCACGGCAGGGGGGAAGAAACTCCTGATCCGGGAAACCGACTACGCCAATCTGCAGCAGCTGGAGGTAGGAAGCTGGAAAGCCGAGCAGTACAGGGGCGAGAAAATTCCCCTGCTGGAAGAGGTGCTGGCCGAAGTGCCCGAGGGTCGCCAGCTGGTCATAGAGCTAAAGACAGGTCCCGAGATCCTGCCCTACCTGGTGGAAACCCTACAGCACAGCGGTATACAGGACCGCCTGGTGCTGATCAGTTTTAGCCGGGAGGCCATAGCGGGGGCAAGGGAACTGCTGCCTGCTATTCCGGCCTATTGGTTGTTGCACAACTACCGGCAGCATCGTCTGGCAGAGGCCGTAGCATTTGCACAGGAGAAAGGGCTGAAAGGGCTGGATGTCCACTACAAGCTTGCAACCAAGGCATTTATGCAGCGCATGCAGGAGGCCGGGCTGGAGGTGTGGGTTTATACAGTGGATGATCCGGGCAAAGCCGCCAGGCTGCGGAAAAGGGGGTGCGTGCTATTACCACCAACAGGCCAGCGTGGCTGCGGGAAAAAATGGACTGAGGCGCACTGGCGCCTACTGGTCCCCTACAGCACAGCAGAGGCTGTTACTAGCGTTACCTGAAAGAGAACGGGCGCTTATTTGACCGTCTTAACGTTAACCGCTACAGGGCCTTTGTGCCCCATTTCTACTTCAAACGATACCTTATTGTTTTCCTTTATGGGTTCCAGCAGGCCATTGGCATGTACAAAGATGCTCTCCTGCGTTTGCTGGTCCCGAATAAAGCCATAACTCTTCGATTCGTTAAAGAAAGTTACAATACCGGTACGGATCAGGTCTTCAGGTGAAGGCGCCTCCTGCTTGGGGGTGCTGATGGAAATGTTTTCCTGCTTGATAACCTTTTTCTGTGTGGGATCGGGGGGAGTTGAAGAAAAATTGCCGTTTTCATCTACATAGGCAATCATGTCGTCAAAGCTTTTGCTGCTGCCGGCATTGGCCTTGCGCTCTTCCTTTTTCAGCTCCTTTTCTTTCTTCTTCTTTTGTCGGTTCTTTTCTTTTTCTTTCTTACTAAACGTCTCTTGCGATTTGCCCATACTATTTTAATTGCTGTAAAATTCCCGGCCGCCGGATGCAGAAAATGGCCGGATGTAACCCGGTTGTTTTGCCCATGAAGCGCAGTTTTTGGTTTAATCAGAAATTTACCAAAAAATTGGGCCAATACCAAGTTTCCGGACCGATATAGCTTTCCCCCTATTTGTGCTGCCCCGCAGCGGCAGCCCGGCAGCTGGCTGCACCCACTCCGGGTACGCAGCAAAGTCCCTATCTGTGCTGCTAACATTACAAACTGGCTCGTCTGCCCCATATTTATTACATGCAGCCTGCTGGCTTGCCGCCAGCCAGAATTTGACAGCATTTCTGCAATGTGTACCTTGCGGTATCATTTATAGAAATTATGAAATACTTCCTGTATTGCCTTCTAAGCCTGTTGCTAGTTGCCGCCTGTAATTCATCCACACAGGAGCAACAGCCCGAGCCGCATCTTGAGCTGGGCCAGCGCATTGTGTTTGTGGGCGGAAACCCGGATAAGACCTACATAGTGGCAGGCTACCGGCAGGAGTTTGAAGATAAAACCGATACCAACTGGAGCAAACACCAGTACATCGTCTTTACTTACTTCAATGATCAGGGCGATTTTCAGCAGGGGGTTGTGCACCGAAATGCCATCCTTAAGCAATAATTATTGTACCTTTAAAGGACCGAAGCAGCCACCGCTTCGGTCCTTCTTTTTTACAGATATCCTACTTATGAGCATTAATACAGAATTACTGGCCCGTATCTGCAAAGCACCGGGCGCACCCGGCTATGAGGGCCCCATTCGCCGCCTGGTGATGAGCGAACTGGAGGGCCTGGCCGACGAAGTACGCATAGACAACATGGGCACCGTACTTGCCATGAAAAAGGGTGTGAACAATCCCGAAGGTAAAAAAGTAATGGTGGCCGCCCACATGGACGAGATTGCTTTTGTGGTCACCCACATTGACGATGCCGGCTTTGTGCGCTTCCATACCCTTGGGGGCTTTGATCCCAAAACGCTTACCGCCCAGCGGGTGATCATCCATGGCAAAAAAGACCTGCTGGGTGTCATGGGCAGCAAGCCCATCCATGTGCTGTCGCCTGAAGAGCGCCAGAAGCTGCCAAAAACCACCGACTACTTCATCGACCTGGGCCTGTCCAAGGAAGAGGTTCAAAAATGGGTGCGCGTGGGCGACCCCATCACCCGGGAGCGGGATCTTATAGACATAGGTGATTGTGTAAACGGCAAATCGCTGGACAACCGTGTATCGGTCTTTATTCTGCTGGAGGTGATGCGCCGTCTCAAAAACCCGCCTTATGATGTGTACGCTGCCTTTACCGTACAGGAAGAGGTTGGCCTGCGGGGCGCCAATGTGGCTGCCCACCAGATCGACCCCGATTTTGGCCTGGGTCTGGATACTACCATTGCCTTTGATGTACCCGGAGCCCCTACCCATGAGAAGATCACCGAGCTGGGCAAGGGCGCTGCCGTTAAGATCATGGATGGCTCTACCATCTGCGATCCGCGCATGGTAGACTTTCTGCAGACCACGGCCGAAAAGAGCAACATCAAGTGGCAGCCCGAAATCCTGACCGCCGGCGGCACCGATACAGCCGGCCTGCAGCGTATGGGCAAGCGGGGCTCCATAGCCGGGGCCATCTCGGTACCCACCCGCCACCTGCACCAGGTAATTGAAATGGCGCATAAGGAAGACATTGCCGCCTGCATAGACCTGCTGCAGGCGGCCCTTAGCACCCTGGACACCTACAACTGGGCGCACCGCTGATCAGGAGGAGTGCGGGGGGCTGAGCATACTCATCCTCTCGTTGAGCCCAGCCTGAGCAGCCCGGCCTGGGCCGCTGCAGCTGATCGTATGCGCTGCGCAGGTAACAACTTAATGGAGCTGTTTTTCGAATATATAGGTACACCAATTTTTAGTCATGGATACCTTCATTCGAAAAACAGCTTTTTTTGTGTATATACTGGCGCTGCTGGTGGCGGCACCAGCCCTGGCCCAGCAGCAGCAGGGAGCTGCCCTGTATATTAACGGGGCCATCATGGATGCCGATAGCCTCAAGCCCCTTGGCGGCGCAACTGTAAAAAACACCAACTCGGGCCTGGATCTGCAGGCCGATGAAGAGGGGCTTTTTCAGATGCGGGCCCAGCCCGGTGATACGCTGCTTATCCAGCACATGACCCACCAGCCGGCCTTTTATGTGCTGCCCCAGAACCTGCAGGGCTCCAGCTTTGCTTTTGTGCAGGTGCTGCAGCGGGAGCACGTAATGGAGCCCGTTACCATCTTTAGCTTTCCCAGCCAGCAGCAGTTTGAGCAGGCGCTCCTGCAGCTCGATCCTGCCGACGGGCTGACCGAGCGCACCACCAACCTTGACCTGCAGCTGCAGCGCCTCACCAATGACCCAACCCGCATGCAGGAGTATATCGATGATTATATGCGCTACCAGCAACTGTATGTGCTGCCCGAGCGTGGCGCCCCCAATAACTTTTTGCACCCGGAACGCTGGCGCTCCTTTATCCGGGACTGGCGGGAGGGCCGCTTCGATCCTGCTGCCCTAAACCGCCTTCAGGGCTTTCCGGCCGATGATGAGATCCGCGAAGTGCCCCGCCAGGATAGGCCCCGCCAGGATAGGCCCGAGGCTGATGATCAGTAAAAGGAGTATTGCCCGACAGGGCTGAGGGGATAGCCGACAGGGCTGCGCCCCCGGGAGGCGTCTGGCTTGCTTCAGTGTACGCAGAGACGGATGGAAAAAAGAAGAGATCCGGGGGCTGGCCCGGGCATTGTACACCGCTTGGCTGTTCCGGCTGTAAAAACTAGTAAGGAAGTAACCCCTGCCGAGTGATGATCAGCACAGGGATGGAACTGAGGGGGATGTTGGGCAGCGGACAGCAGGGAACAGGGTTTCTGCTGCGGCAGGCTGGGCAAAGGGATGGCTGAAGAAAATGCCCGGCAAGGGTACCCCTACAGGGGTTAGAGCTGGCTGTTGTACCCCAGGTGGCTATCCTGCTCCTCAAGACTGGGGGCATCTTTCATGAACAGCACCCAAAACAGCATGCGGCCAGCGCCAAAAGCGATCATCAGGATAACGGCCAGCAGAAGTATTTGCGTAATAAACATGATGGCTTTGGTTTAAAGAGTTGAGTTTTATATACGAACGGTAGAGGTATTAGTTGCTACCGCTGGAGAAAACTTACATGCAATATTAGGCGAATATTTTGGATTATGCGTGCAAGATACTGTAAAATATTTCGTCTGCATACAGCTTAATACCAGCACAGAATAGAAAGGTAACCTGCCCAAAAGGCCTTGCTTATGCTGTGTTATGGGGGTAGTATAGTCTTATTCCAGGATACGGTCTGTCTATAAGTTCTGAATAATGCCCCACAGTCAGGAGCTTATGCCCCCTACTTAAAGCAATACTTAAGGGAGATTCAGGGGAGCCGTTTTTTCATTTTTTTTCCATCTCTTACTTCGCTCCTGTGCCTCCCTGGGGATGCCTTTCTACCGGAAAAGTAGCTTCCGGCTCAGGTAATATTTAGCAAAAGGCGTTATTTTGGTGCCAATCTGCCTTTCTATGAAAAAATCATTCCTGTTCCTGAGTCTACTACTTGCCGGAGCCACTGCTCTGGCCCAGCAGCCCCTGCAGCCCTCTGCCCCCAGCAGCCCGCAGGATATCCGCGCCTCCTGGCAGCAAAAGAGCGCCCTGCAGCAAACCTCCATTCTTCGCAACTACGCCCTGCGCAGCATTGGCCCTGTGGTGCAGGGAGCCCGCATTACCGATCTGGCCGTGGCGGCCAATCCCAAAACCTTTTATGTGGCCTATGCCTCAGGGGGCGTATTCAAGACCGAAAATGCCGGCGATACCTTTGTGCCCATTTTTGATAATCAGGGCGCCCTGGGCATTGGCGATATTGCCCTGGCTCCCTCGGATGAGAGCATACTCTATGTAGGCACCGGCGAAAAGAACAGCAGCCGCAGCAGCTATGCCGGCGCCGGGGTGTACAAAAGCACCGATGCCGGCGCCAGCTGGCAGCACCTGGGCCTGGAGGGCACCCAGCACATCAGCCGCATTGTGGTACACCCTCAACAGCCCCAAACGGTATGGGTAGCAGCCATGGGCGCCCTCTATACCAACAATGCCGACAGAGGGGTCTACAAAAGTACCGATGGTGGAAAAAACTGGCAGAAAACCCTGTATATCAACGACAGCACCGGTATTATCGACCTGGAGATTGATCCCGCCAACCCTAATGTGCTGTATGCCGCTGCCTGGGAGCGTACCCGCCTGAGCTGGAACTTCAAGGGCAGCGGCGCCAACAGTGCTATGTACAAGAGTACCGATGGCGGTACCAGCTGGAAAAAACTGGAAGGGGGATTCCCCGCAGGACAGGGGGTAGGCCGCATTGGCCTTAGCGTGGCCCCCTCTCAGCCCAACACCCTCTATGCCCTGCTGGACAATCTGGAAGAAACCAAAGAAGAACTAAAGGCCGAAAAGGGAAAACTGACTGCAGCCAGCTTTCTGAGCATGAGCCAGGAGCAGCTGCTGGCCCTGCCCAACGAGCAGCTGCAGCAATTCCTGAAAGACAACCGCTTTCCCGAAAAGTATACCCCCGAGCGTGTAAAGCAGGAGGTGCGGGATGGGAAGTACGAGCCCCGCGCCCTGGCCGAGTATTTGGGCGATGCCAACCAGGCCCTGTTCAATACTAAAGTAAGCGGCGCCGAGGTGTACCGCTCCAACGATGCCGGCGCCAGCTGGCAGAAGCAGAATAGCTACCCCCTGGAGGGAGTATACTTTACCTATGGCTACTACTTTGGCGAGATCCGTACCGCCCCCACCAATCCCGATAAGCTCTACATCCTGGGCGTACCCATGCTGAGCAGTAACGATGGCGGCCGCAGCTGGTACCGGGTAGATTCTACCGGCAATGTGCATGTGGACCATCAGGCCCTGTGGATCAACCCGCAGGACCCCGAGCACCTGATGCTGGGCAACGATGGCGGCCTCTACATCAGCTACGATGGCGGCGCCCACTGGCGGCATGTCAATAACATGAGCACCGGCCAGTTCTATACCGTGGCGGTCGATATGGAAACTCCCTATAATGTGTACGGCGGCCTGCAGGACAATGGGGTGCTGAAGGGCAGCAGCCAGAGCATTCCCAACCAGACCGAAGACTGGGAGCACCTGATGGGCGGCGATGGCATGTTTGTGCAGGTAGATCCGCGCAACAGCAATCTGGTGTACACCGGCTACCAGTTTGGCAACTACTTTAGGCTGGAGCTGGACAAAAAGAAGCAAACCTACATTAGCCCCCGGGCCGATATCGGCGAGGCTTCTCTGCGCTTTAACTGGCGCAGCCCGCTGGTGATGAGCTCCCACAATGCCGATATTCTCTACATGGGGGCCCAGCGGGTGTACCGTACGCTGAATGGAGGAGAAAGCTGGGAGCCCATCAGCCCCGACCTTACCAAAAATCTGCCCCAGGGCAACGTACCCTTCAGCACTATTGTGAGCATCAGCGAGAGCCCCCTGCGCTTTGGGCTGCTGTACGTAGGCACCGATGATGGCAATATACAACTGAGCCGCAACGGAGGCGCCAGCTGGGAACTGATAGGGGCCGGCCTGCCCCAGAATCTATGGATCAGCAGCCTGCAGGCTTCCCGCCACCAGGAGGGCAGGGTGTATGCCACCCTTACCGGCTACCGCTTCGATGATTTCCGGGCCTACCTCTACCGCTCTGATGATTTTGGAAAGACCTGGCAGTCCATCAAGGGCAACCTGCCCGAAGAGGCTGTCAACATTGTGCTTGAAGATCCTGTGCAGCCCCAGCTGCTCTATGCCGGTACCGATCATGGCGCTTACCTGAGCCTGGAGGGCGGCCGCATCTGGCAGCCCATCAATGAGCTACCCAATGTGGCTACCTACGATCTGATCGTGCATCCGCGCGAAAATGAGCTGGTGCTGGCCACCCACGGCCGCAGTGTATACATTATGGATGTAAAACCGCTGCAAACGCTGGCAGCCGGCCCGCAGGATCAGCTGCTGCTGGTGGGTGAGCCCAGCCTGCGCTATTCCGAGCGCTGGGGGCAGAAGCAGTACCCCTATTCACCCCTAAGCGAGCCCCGCACCAGCCTGCTCTACCACCTGCCCCAGGCGGGCACTGCCCAGCTGGAGGTGCTCTCTAAAGAGGGGGGGCTGCTCTATACCACTACCCTCAGCGGCGATAAGGGCTTTGGCCAGTGGCGCTGGAATCTGAAGCAAAACCGCAACGGCCTGCCGGGACGCAAAAACAAGGCGGTGGACGGCGGCTACCTGCCCAAGGATGCGTATACCGTGCGCCTGAGCCAGGGAGGCAAAAAGGCTGAAACCACCCTAACCGTAAAGTAAGCCTATGAGTGAGCTGGCATTGTTGCAGACCCAATTTGAGCTGGCCCATGCCTGGACCCTGCGCCTGGTGCAGGAGCTGGACGAAGCCCACTGGACCCCCTCGCCCCAGGGGCTGGGGACCAACATCAACTGGCAGGTGGGGCATATCCTCACCAGCCTCTACTTTCAGGCCCTGGTGTGCACCGGGGGTAAGCGGGAGGGCCTGAAGGCGCAGTACCCCCTGGCCGAGTACATTGAGTACTACCGCCGGGGTACCCAGCCCGAAGAGGGCCTTGCGCAGAAGCCGGGCAAAGCCCTGCTGCTGCAAGCCCTGCAGGCCGGAGCCGACGCCGTAAGCGAAACGCTGCAGGCCATGCAGCCCGCCCAGCTCAATGAGCCGGTGGCCGTGCGGCACCCCCTGGCCACTACCAAGCGCGAGGTGCTGGTCTGGTGCACCCACCATCAGATGTGGCACAACGGACAAATCTCCATGCTAAAGCGGCTGCTGACTGGCCAAAGTTTTTGATTGATAGCGAGTTAGCTCAAAAAAGGAAGTGCTGATAAACGCAACTCTATCGCCCAACGAGCAGTATATAGAGCTGGTTAACAAATTGGAGATAGAGTATATGAAATTACCTATACTGGTATATGGACTAGCCATGCTCACCCTGGCGTCCTGTAGTGTTCAGGGGGGCGATCCCCCCGCACTGGAGGCAGACGAGGAACTGGAGCTGGTGCGCATGGTGGACGATAGCGGGGCAGAACCCCCCGGAATGGAACCCATGGTGAATACTGCGCTTGAAGACGAGCGCCCCTTGCTGCGCCTGCCCGATACCCCTCAGGGCTACCGGGCACAGGCCATGCTGGATGCCCTGATGGCTGATGATGACGAGCAGCTGCAGCCGTTTCTGGAGGAACACTACGATCCGGATTTTCTGGTACAGGTGCCTCAGAATGACCACAAGGCCCTGCTCCGGCAGCTGCAGCAGCACATCCGCCACAGCCAGATCGGCAGCGTTAGCAGCCTGCAGCATGAGTACCGCATAGAACTGCTCGATAGCGATGCCGAGCAGAATAAGGTGCTGGACATCTACTTTCAGCCTGCGGCCCCCTATAAAATTGCCGGGGTAAGGCTCCTGTAGCACATCCATCCTTACATGCATCTAAAAGGCCGGCTCGTCCGGCCTTTTGGTTTTTTGGCTGCTTTTGTCCACATTTGACAGGCTAGCTCCCCCCTGGCAATCATGCCTGAGCGGGCCACTAGCGGAAGCCACTAATAAACATGAGCCAAAAACCTGCCATACTGCTGCTGCATGGTGCCCTGGGTAGTGCGGTTCAGCTACAGGCCCATGCCGATGCGCTGGAGCAGCACTTCCGGGTGCACAGCTTCACCTTTTCGGGCCATGGGGGCATGGGCGATATTGGCAAGCCCTTTACCATTTCTGGCTTTGGCCGGGAACTGGCCGCCTGGCTGGAGGCCCAGGCCCTGCCCCCGATGCCGGTCTTTGGCTACAGCATGGGAGGCTATGTGGCGCTGTGGCTGGCCCGCCAACCAAAACAGTATTTCACCCATATTCTTACATACGGCACCAAATTTGCCTGGTCGCCAGAGGCTGCGCTGCAGGAAAGCAAACGGCTGCAGCCCGAGGCGCTTGAAGCAAAACTGCCCCAGTTTGCCCTGGCCCTGGCCCGCCGCCACCATCCCCATGACTGGAAGCTGGTCATGGAGCGAACCGCTCAGCTGCTGCTTGCCCTGGGGCATACCCCTTTGCTTACCGAAAAAGAGCTGGGCGAGATCGGCCTGCCCACCACCATTCTGCTGGGCTCCGAAGATCGCATGGTGAGCGAAGCCGAAAGCCGGCAGGCCGCCAGCCAGCTGCCCAATGCCAGCTTTCGGCTGTTGCAGGGGCAGGGGCACCCCATAGAGCAGCTGGCACCCCAGCTGCTGCTGCAGGAAGTACTAGCGGCCCTGCAGCCTGCCAGGTCCTGATGCCACAGCTGCCCCGCTATCGCATAATCGCATTAGAGAATCAACCGAACCCAGAGCTAATCAACAAACCAGTTCCTATGAAAAACCTCCTCTCGCTGCTTGTACTGGCAGCCTTGTGTACGGCCTGTGCCGGCGAACCAAAAGAAAGCACCACCCCTGCCAGCCCCGCCCCTGAGGCCCAGCTGCCGGCCGATAGCCTGGAGCAGGCAGCATCAGCTCCCCAGAGCCTGGAAGCAACCACCCTTAAAACCACGCAGGAGATCGATAGCCTGCTAGACGGAATTTAATCCCTACTCCCCAGATATGACCCGTATGAAAAAGTGTATCCTACTCCCCGCCCTGCTATTCTCCGGCCTTATGCTGCAGGGCACCTTTGCCCAGGCACAGACCAGCAGCCCGGCAGATGAACTGAAACGCAAACGTGCCGAAGTAGAAAAAACCCGAGAAGCCGAGCAGCCTGCAGCTCCGGCCCCAAAGGAAAAAGAAAGCCCTACGGCGGGCAAGCCTGCCCCTAAAGCAGACAAAACCACCCCTACTACTACTACTACTACTACTACTACTACTACTACTAAGCCAGCCCCGGCGCCTGCCCCACGCCCTGAGAGCCGCAAAGAGGCCAAAGAGCAGGAGCAGGAGAAAGATAAAGAGAAAGGCAAAGACAAGGAGAAAGATAAGGGCAAAGGCAGAGACCGGGAAGATCATCCCGGCAGAGGACATGCCTATGGCCGGGACAAAGGTGAAACCAGCGGCCGGGAGTTTGGCCAGACCCGCTCTGCCGAGGCCCGGGCCCAGCTAAGAGAAGATATCCGCAAGCAGGAAGAAGAAATTACCGCTTCCCGCAAGGCCGCTCAGGAATCTGAAGCCAAAATTCGGGAAGCCGAAGAGCGCATCAGGCAGCGTCAGAAAGACAAAAGCATCAGCACCGAAGAGGTAACCCGCCAGCGGGAGCGCATCACCGAAGCCCGCAAAAAGGTAAAAGACCTGGAAGCCGTAATTCTTCGCAAAGAAGAAGTACTGAAGCAACACCAGAAACAACTGCTGGAAATGGGCGAGGAATAAGCCCATGCCATTTACTACAGGAGCACTGAGGGGGGAGAAAAAGCCCCGCTCAGTGCTCTTGCTGTTTCTGGAGGGGTCCTCAGAATTTCAGCTGATCCTACAGCATATTTTAACTGAAAATTAAGAATTCTGGCTGTCGGCCTGCAGCGCCATTTTGTAAATTTGCGCCATTCCGGGGCAGTGCCTGCAGGCAATTCCCATCTCTCACTAAAATACACGTTCAAGCGTAGCCACCAAGATGATCAGAAGTTGTGTACTCATTTTTTTATTTATTGGAAGTATTCTCCCCCTCTACAGCCAAACCCCTGATACTACCGCCCTTACCAATCAGCAGCTGGATGAAAAGTACATCCAGGAAATAGAAGAAAAAAAGCAGCCCTCAAAGGTGCTGCATGCCGAACCCCTTTACATTGACCTGATCCGCGATTTAGGGGCCCGGAAGGGCGAAAAGGAATGGAACCTTGGCATGGGCATTACCGATAATCTTACGTATGATGTCTATGAAATGCTCATCGAATACGAATGGGCGCCCATAAACCGACTGGGCCTGGAAATAGAGGTGCCGTTTAGCATCATTGGCGCCAACAGCCGGAGCTACAATGGAGAGAAAAGGCCTTCCAGCAGCATGGAAAGCTTAAAAACCGCCCTGCAATGGTCGTTTTTGGTGTCGGAAAAAAACAGCACCTCCCTGGCGCTTGGCTACATCAACGAGCTGGAGTTTTCTGACTTTGGGAGCTTTGGCAATCCTGTCTTCAAAGGCAATGTGTACAACCCCTTCTTTGTGGCGGCCAAACGCTGGGGCAATAACTTTCACACCCTGCTTTATACCGGACCGGCCATTGAGCAGTCGTTCCGCTCCAACGGCTGGGAGAGCCGCTACGAGCTGCACAGCAACGTCCACTACATGATTACAGGCACGCGCAACTTTGTGGGCATTGAGGTGAATAAGGAGTTTCACAAGCACGATTTCGACATGATCATTCGTCCGCAGATGCGCCTGGAGATCAACAAGCATTTTATGCTGGGCATTGTGGGCGGTATACCGGTATACCGGGAAAACCAGCGCTTTAGCATGTTTACCCGCCTAATCTGGGAGCCGGGCCATTAGAGAGGGGCTACTCCATCCTGCCGGAGCCAGTCCTCTACAAAGGCTCTCAGCTCATCAAAAAATTGAAAAAACTCCTGCTCAAAAAGCGCATACTGCCGCTCCAGGTCCAGGGCCCCTTCTTCCATGCCCGAGCGAAAGCGGGTGCGGCGGGCCATGCCCTTACAGGCCTGCCCAATCCCTTCCAGGCTACGGTAGTGGTAGAGCCAGTTGCCCGCCTGCATATGATCCAGCAGGGGGTAGGCCGAGGCGGGAATCTGGGGGCGCTGCTGCTGCAGGAGCTCGTACACCCATAGGGTATAGGGAAGCAGGGGCTGGTTGGCATACCGCTCAAAATTGGCGGCCAGCAGATGATCATAATAAAGATCTACCAGCACCCGTCCGTAGTGGCGGTACTTGGGAAACAGTCTTTTTTTGCCCTGCACCACCAGCGGGTGGCTATCGGTATAGCTATCAATAGCCCGGTGCAGGCGTATGCCCTGTTGCATGCCAGCAGGGTACTGCTCCAGCTCTTTTCCCTTCACAAAATCACCAATAAAATTCCCCGTAAGCAGGGCAGGCTGCTCAGTGCCGGATAGGTATACATGGGCTAGAAAATTCATACAATCAGGGTAAATAGGCAGGTAGGGCCAGCGCAAGGGGGCAGGGCCCTGGGACTGCACAGCCTGCCACCAGCAGACGAAATAAGCAAACAATCAGAACAACTAGCACTTTATGCTAGGCTGTGTCTGATGAATGCTTTTGAGTCTAAAAAAGATAAATTTTTGCTTAAGGCAAAGGTTCTTTTTTGAGGCATAGCCGCAGCTACGGTGAAAAAAAGACCTGCTGCCTTAAGTAAATAATTTGCTTTTTTGGGCCAAAGGGTATTCGTCAGACACAGCCTAGTGGAATATCCTGCCTACTCTAACCCTTTTTTTGCATGCATCGTCTTATTCTGGCCCTGCTTTTTCTTCTGCCCCTTGCAGGTAATGCCCAGCAAAACAGACGGGAAGACCCCCTGAACTGATCAGCGACCGGCCCGACCGTACCATATCGGCCTATGTAGTGCCCAGTGGTATGGTACAGCTGGAAACAGGCAGCCGGCTGCTGTGGCGCTTACCTACGAGCTCACCGACAAACTTGGGGTCTATGCCGAGCTGTTTGGTGAAAAAGAAGCGAACCAGGAGGGGGTGCTGTCGGCGGGCAGCGGACTTGCCTACCTGCTGCTTCATAACCTGCAACTGGATGCATCGGCAGCCCTCAGGCTATCGGCCCAGGGAGATCGGGGCTACATAAGCGGCGGACTTTGCTGGGGTATTTCCCGCTAAAGCTCCCCTGGCTGGGGTGCAATTATCTGCTGGCGGGCGTTACCTTTTTCGCCCAAACGTGTTATTCTTGCATATCAACCCCCATACGATTGGCTACGCACAAACCCCTACCCCGGCCCGACGATGAACTGGAGCTTACCCGCCAGCTGCTGAAGCAGGAAAAAAAAGCCGAATTTGAGTACTACCGCAATAAGGTACTCAACACCTCGCTGGAAGACCGCCGCAAGGAAGGGGTGTGCTGGTACCCCATTGAGCTGCTTAGCCACAAGATCAGCACCGGCGAGCGCTATGTAATGGACGTTGAGCGCATTGGCAGGCCTAACGAACCCCATGTCTTTACAGCCGGCAAGGCTATCAGCCTCTTTGTAAATGATGACAGCAATAGTAGGGCGGCGGCCGTGGTGAACTGGGTAAAGGGCAACCGCATGCGCTTTACCCTCAATGGGGATGACCTGCCCGACTGGCTCTACGATGGCAAGCTGGGCATTGACCTGCTCTTTGACGAGGCCAGCTACAAGGCCATGGATGCCGCCATGCAGAGCATTCTATTGGCCAAAGGCCGTACCCTGGAGTTGCGCGATACCCTGCTGGGCCATCACAAACCTTCCTTTAACCCCCTGCCCCCTGCTCCTGAGGGCCTGACGCTAAACGAGCCCCAGGTTGAAGCGCTGCGCCATGCCCTGGCAGCCAAAGATGTGGCCATCATCCACGGGCCTCCCGGCACCGGCAAAACCACCACCCTGGTGCAGGTGATCCGCCAGGTGGTGCAGCAGGAGGGACAGGTGCTGGTGTGCGCCCCCAGCAATGCCGCCGTAGACCTGCTGGCCGATAAGCTCAGCGAGCAGGAGCTGAGCGTGCTGCGCATGGGCCACCCCGCCCGGGTAAACGAAGACAACCTGCCCTATACCGTCGATGGCCGCATGGCCAGCCACCCCAGCTATAAAGAACTGAAGCGCCTGCGCAAAAAGGCCGAAGAGATGCGCAACATGGCCTTTAAGTACAAGCGCAGCTTTGGCCGCTCGGAGCGGGAGCAGCGCAAAATGCTCCTGCGCGAATCTTCCAGCCTAAAGGCCCAGGCCGAGCAGCTGGAGTATTACCTGATGTACGACATCTTCGAAAAAACGCAGGTGTTCTGCGCCACGCTGGTAGGCGCCAATGGCCACCCCCTGCTGCAGGAGATGCGCTTTAAGACCCTCTTTATCGACGAGGCCGGGCAGGCGCTGGAACCTGCCTGCTGGATCCCCATCCAGATGGCTGAGCGGGTGATCTTTGCCGGCGACCACTGGCAGCTGCCCCCCACTATCAAAAGCTACGATGCCGCCCGGGAGGGCCTCTCCGAAACCCTGTTTGAAAAGTGCATTACCCGCACCGGGGCTGCCCGCATGCTGGAGGTGCAGTACCGCATGCACCGGCACATTATGGAGTTTAGCAGCCGGGAGTTCTACGGCGGTCGCCTGCAGGCAGCCCCTTCAGTAGCCGGCTGGCAGCTGCTGCCCGATGAGGCGCCCCTGGAGTTTGTAGATACGGCCGGCAGTGGCTTTGCCGAAACGCTCGATCCAGAAACCGTAAGCCTATATAATCAGGAAGAGGCCCGCGCCCTCTACAAGCACCTCAGCAGCCTGCTGGAGCGCCTAAACGCTGCGGGTGTTGTTACGGAAGCCCTGGAAGCCGGCATCATTGCCCCCTACCGGGCCCAGGTAAAGCTGTTAACCGAGCAGTTGCCCAACCAGCCCCAGCTCCGGGAAGCGCTGCCCAACCTGGACATCAATACCGTAGATGCCTTTCAGGGGCAGGAGCGCGACATTATGTACATCAGCCTGGTGCGCAGCAACGAGCGCGGAGAGATCGGCTTTCTGGCAGATGTGCGCCGCATGAACGTAGCCCTTACCCGCGCCAAAAAGAAGCTGGTGGTGCTGGGCGATAGCGCAACCTTTGGCAACAACCCCTTCTATAGCCGCTTTTTGGACTATGTGCAGGAGATCGGCGCGTATCGCTCGGTGTTTGAGTGGATGTACGACTAAGCCTGCCGATGAATAGCCTGCCTGAAAACCTGATACTCTCCCCCCTCAAGCAGCAGGATTACCCGGCAGTAGCAGCCCTGCACCTGCTGGGCTGGCAGCAGGCCTATAGCCCTATTTTTGGTGCCGAAGCCCTGCAACAATTTAGCCTGCCTGCCTTTGAAGCACTCTGGCAGGAGCGTTTGGCCGTTCCAGATCGCCACTACCTGGGCCTGTGGCAGCACAAGCAGCTGTTGGGCTTTGCGGGCTTCGGACCGGCAGAAGCGCAACAGGCTTCCGCTGCAGAGGGGGAGATCTATCATTTTTACCTGCACCCGGCCAGCTGGGGCAGGGGGGTAGCAGGGCCTCTCATGAAGCGGGTACTCGGGGAGCTGAAGGAGGGGGGCTATCAACGGGCTGTGCTGTGGGTGCTGGACGCCAATGCGCGGGCCAGAAGCTTTTATGCCAATCATCAGTTTTCTGCCAACGGGCGCCGGCAGGAGCGCTACCGCTGGGG
The DNA here is from genome assembly GCF_000348925.1 of Cesiribacter andamanensis AMV16. Classification (GTDB taxonomy): domain Bacteria; phylum Bacteroidota; class Bacteroidia; order Cytophagales; family Cyclobacteriaceae; genus Cesiribacter; species Cesiribacter andamanensis. The sequence continues at coordinate 22,122 of NZ_AODQ01000006.1, forward strand.
CCTGCACCTCATGGAGGTACAACTGGAGCGCTCCCTGTAGCAGCAAGGGGTGCCTGCAGCTTAGCCTGCCCTTTCCTGAATCTCCTGCCCCCTTTTGCTCGGGTAAGGTGCTGCTTCTGTACAGGGCAGCTTACACTGGGGGGACTACCTGCCATATTTTCCCTTCTTTCCCCTTCTCCAAAACCTGATATAAATCATGTATTTAGGCCAAAAAGATCATTGCCGGCCGCAGGGGGGCATACTACCTTTACAAAAAATTCTGCCTGTAGGGGCAGAAAAGGATAGGGATCTGAAGGCTTTGAAGAGTCTTGATTTAAGGGGGTTAATCACTTCATTGTCAGGGCATGATGTAGTCAGGAGATGCCGTAAATATGGGATGCTATGCCAACAAAAAAAGCACTGGATATCCGCTGTGAGGACTGTCAGTTCCGCAAGAACTCCCTTTTTGGGGTTCTTTGCCAGGACGAGCTCAGCCAGGTGTCGGATGCTAAATCCTGTACGGTTTACAAAAAAAGGACAGGTGCTCTTCCATGAGGGAACCCGCCCCCTGGGCGTTTTCTGCCTTTACGAGGGCAAAATCAAGGTGTACAAGCTTGGCTCCGATGGCAAGGAGCAGATCATCCGCATTGCCAAGGAAAGCGATATCCTGGGCTATAAGGCCATGATCAGCGAGGAGGAATATACCGTAACGGCCGAAACGCTGGAAGACTGCACCATCTGCTTTCTTCCAAAAAATGATTTTTTGCACCTGGTGTCGGACAGTCCCACCTTTAACAAGCGCCTGATGCAGAGCATCTGCCATGAGCTGGGCCTGATGTCCAGCAGCCTTACCAACCTGGCCCAGAAGTCGGTGCGGGAGCGCCTGGCCATTAGTCTGCTGATGCTCAAGGATACCTATGGCACCGAGGGCGGACCCGGCGAGGAGGTAGAGATCAACCTGACCCGGGAAGACCTGGCCAACATTGTGGGCACGGCCACCGAAACCCTTATCCGGCTGCTGCACGATTTTAAGGAAGAAGACCTCATAGAGACCAAAGGCCGCAAGATAGTGGTAAAGAATGCCCGCGGACTGGCCAAAGCAGGCCGGCTCTAGGGAGCCAGGGGGATGGGGCCAGCAGCCTGGGGAAGCGCTGCCATGCAACTGGCCTTCTGGCCTGGGCTGCCGGCCAAAGTGACAAATATCATGTTTTGCCTTGATGGCAGTCATAGCCCTTCTGCTGGTATGCTCCCATTTTTGTACCATGAGAAAACGGAGCCTGATCAGCAGCACGCTGCCTGCCCGGGCTGGTAGAAATAAACAGGCAAAGGCCGCTTTTCGATCCCTCTATTCCCAACACCTGCACCCAAAACGATTAGGACGGTATGCGCTGCAAGAAAATACTCATAGGCTTTGGTAGCACCATATACAGCGAGCTGGAGGTAGACTTCACCATCCGCTACCTGGCACAGCCCAAGATGCTGCTGGTAGGCGCCGTGCTGAACGATCTGCAGGGGCTGCCCCAGCATGAGCCCTGCGAAGATTCCAAATGCAAGGGCAGTGCCCAGGCCTGCGTGCAGAAAAAAGTGGGCAAAGACCGCCAGCGCCTGCATGCCTACCTGCACGAGCGCTGCGAAGCCCTCTGCTGCAGGGCCGTGGTGCACCAGGATGGCGGCACCACCCTGGATGCGCTGATGCACGAAACCCGCTATGCCGATCTGCTGGTAATTTCGCAGGAGACCTACCTGGCCAGCACAACCAGTGGGGGCCAGCTGGTGCCCGTAAGCCGCGTGCTGGAGAATTGCGACTGCCCGGTGCTGGTAGTGCCTCCCCATCCGGCCGATCTGGAGCAGGTAGTGCTTACCTTTGATGGCTCGGCCCGGGCTATGGCCGGCATCAAGCAATTTGCTTACGTACTGGCCGGCATTACCCAGTTGCTGCCCGTAACGGTGCTGGCTACCTACTCAGAGACCAACGAGCTTACCGCTTCGGAAGAAAAGCTCTTTATCGAATACCTCAAGCAACATTTCCGGAATGTGGCCCTGCACCGCATCTGCGAGAATTCGGAGCGCACCCTGCTATCGGCCGTGGGCCTGAATGAAAATTCGCTGGTGGTGGTCAATAACCCCTCTCCGCAAAACCTCCCGCTCCTGAAAAAATTACTGGATGGCGCCGCCACGCTGCATACCCCCCCTGCGGGTATTTACCCATGGCGCCAACGACCGCAAAGAAGAAGCTGTAAATGCCTAAGAAGTTGGAAAAAGACCTGTTGGTAGAAGGCCTTAAGCTGGCTGTAGAAAATAAAGGCGCCACCAGCTGTTACCACTGTGGCGACAAACTACCCATCAACCCCCTGATGAGCTTTGGCCACAGCTTTTGCTGCCAGGGCTGCCAGACCGTGTATGAGCTGCTGCATGAAAGCGGCATGGAGGAATTTTACTCCCTGCCCGAGCGCAGCACCAGCAAGGGGGGTGAAGAAAAGCAGGAACAGTGGGCCTACCTGGAGCATGAAGAAGTGCGCCAGAAGCTGCTAAGCTTTACCGATGGCAGCATCAGCAAAGCAACGTTCTACCTGCCCGCCATCCATTGCAGCTCCTGCATCTGGCTGCTGGAAAACCTGCACAAGCTTAGCCCCGGCATCCGCTCTTCGGTGGTGAACTTCGGCAAGAAAGAGGTAAGCATTACCTGGGCCGAAGGCGAGCTCCCCCTGCGGGCGCTGGTAGAATTGCTCAGCCGCCTGGGCTATGCGCCCGATATCAGCCTGGAAAGTGTAAAGGGACAAAAGAAGAAGCGGGACTGGAGCTTTTACCTCAAGCTGGGCATTGCCGGCTTCTGCTTTGGCAACATCATGATGCTGAGCCTGCCCGAGTACCTCGATGGCAAGGGGCTGGTAGATCCCGAGTACCAGCAGTTCTTCTCCTGGCTCAACATGCTGCTGGCCCTGCCGGTGGTCTTTTACTCCGCTACCGAATTTTACACCTCGGCCTGGCGGGGCCTGCGCTATAAGTACATCAGCCTGGACATGACCATTACGCTGGGCATCTTTACCATCTGGGGCCGCAGCATGTGGGAGATCCTGACGGTAACCGGCGCCGGCTATATGGATAGCCTCTGCGGCCTGATCTTTTTCCTGCTCATTGGCAAATGGTACCAGAGCAAAACCTACGAGGCCCTGAGCTTTGAGCGGGACTACAACAGCTACTTTCCCGTAGCCGCCACCCGCCTCAAAGGGGGTAAAGAAGATACCGTGCTGCTAAAAGACCTGGAGCCGGGTGACCGCATCCTGATCCGTAACCAGGAGCTGATTCCCGCCGATGCCATTCTGATGAAGGGCGAAGGTAAGGTGGATTATGCCTTTGTTACGGGCGAATCGGCACCGCAAAGCCGCCAAAGTGGCGATCTGCTCTATGCCGGTGGCCGCCAGACCGGGGGTACGCTGGAGGTGGAGATCAAAAAGAAGGTAGAAAGCAGCTACCTCACCCAGCTCTGGAACCAGGAAGTGTTTCAGAAGGGCAATACCCATAAACTCTCGGCCCTGGTGCAGGGCCTGAGCAGCCGCTTTACCTGGTTTATTCTGCTGCTGAGCCTGGCTACGGCTGCCTACTGGTACTGGGCCAATCCGGCCGAGATCTGGAATACCGTAACGGCGGTGCTCATTGTGGCCTGCCCCTGTGCACTGGCGCTGGTGATTCCCTTTGCCTTTGGCAATACCATACGGGTGCTGGGCCGCTGGGGCCTCTACCTCAAAAATGCCGAAGCCGTAGAAGACCTGGCCCTTACCGATACGCTGGTGTTTGACAAGACCGGCACCATCACCCACAAGAAGGGGGCAGGGCTGGCGTTCGTAGGGGAGCTGGATGAGGCTGCCCAATCAGCCATCCGCTCCCTAACCCGCACCTCTACCCACCCCCTGAGCCAACGCATTTATCAGAAGCTGGGTGATGCCGTGCCTCTGTGCCCGGTGCAGGCCTATGCCGAAGAAGCGGGTAGGGGCATCAGCGGCTGGGTGGGCGATGAAGAATATAAGCTCGGATCGGCTAGCTTTGTAGGCCTTCCTAAAGAAGAAGGCAGCCGGGCTACCCGCGTATACATCAGCCGCAACGGCCAGCCCCTTGGCCATTACGAGTTCCAGAGCCAGTACCGCGAGGGCTTGGATGTACTCCTGGGCAGGCTGCGCAAACAGGGCTATGAGCTGCACCTGCTCAGCGGCGATAATGACCGGGAGCGCGCCGTGCTGCAGAACTCCTTTGATGCGCTGCACTTTAACCAGCAGCCCATGGACAAGCTGCAGTACATTCGCCGGCTGAAGGCACAGGGCAAAAAGGTGATGATGGTGGGCGATGGCCTCAACGATGCCGGCGCCCTGAAGGAAAGCCAGCTGGGCATCAGCGTTAGTGATGATGTGTATCATTTCTCCCCTGCCTGCGATGCCATTCTGGATGCCAAGCGCTTTGAAAAGATCCTTACCGGCATGCAGCTGGCCAAAAGCAGCATGCGCATCATTAACATTGCCTTTATCCTATCCTTTCTCTACAACATCATTGGCCTGAGCTTTGCCGTTACGGCCAACCTGGCGCCCATTGTCTGCGCCATCCTGATGCCGCTAAGCTCGGTGACCATTGTAGGGTTTGTGACGGCCGCCGTGCTTTGGAAGGGCAGCAGACTGGAAAAAGACTAGAATTACTGTTTAATCCTCTTCATATTCAGACTAAAAAGCGGGGCTTCCTGATGGCCCTGCTTTTTATGAACCTGCACTAACTCAACCATCAGATAAAAAAAAGGCCAGCTCTTCAGGGGCTGGTTTTTTTGGCTCTTCTTGCTTTTTTAAGGATGCTGTTTACGGTAAAAAATTGTGTTGAAAGAAATGGCTTGCGTACCAGCAGTACTGTTGGTGAAAACACCAACAGTTGGAGAGGGGCTGGGCATATGGGGCTGCCCACCCTTATTGGTGTTTTCAGGCTGCTACTTAAAGGCTTCTTTTCTACCCCCACTTTCTTCTTGTTGGTGTTTTCACCAACAACTCCAACTATCCCTTTCTCAACTCATCGAACTAAAACACCTCGGCTTACGTATTCCCCCATAGATCCCTTTTCTTTTCTGAAAATATAAAGCGGAGACTATTTGTAAATTTCAGGATTGCGCTACATTTGTACCACGAATGTCACTTTTTAACAGCCATACCGCCCTTCTTTCTGCAGCCTCTCTGGCGCTGCGTGGTGCTGGTATGTCACGACGTTCTCCCCGTCGCCCGTAGGGCGACTACATCTACATAGCAGGAACCGTGCATTCCTGCAAACTCCCGGAAACCGCATTTTACCCTTTACAAAAGGCTTGTCCTTTTTTCTATATCCTTTTTCCTGTCAGGAATTGCAAACTGCTGATTACCATATCCTTTCTGTTGAAAACCAGGTGCTTGTAGCGCTGGTGATGGATAGTGTACGCCCTGCTCAGGAGTTGCGACGACGACGACCGCGCTTTGTGCGTGCCTAGACTTTAGCCGTGTGGCAGGGCGATTATCCCTGGTTCGGCCTTCTCACAACCCCCATTTTCCTATTTATTAATTTCCGATACCCAATGAAAGTTAGCATTGTGGATGCGGGCATGCAGCATGTTGCGTATGCCGAGCAGATTGTTGAAGCGCTCGCCCAGGCGGCCGCGCAGAGAGGGACTGGTATCGCCAGGCGAAATCCGGAGTACATCCGGACCAAACTCGCCGAAGGGAAAGCCGTCATCGCCCTGGAAGGCCCTAAACTGGCCGGTTTCTGCTACATCGAAACCTGGAGCCATGGCAAATTCATTGCCAACTCCGGCCTGATTGTGCTGCCCGAATACCGGCAGCAGGGGCTGGCCAAAAAAATCAAGGCCGCCGTATTCCGGCTGTCCAGAAAAAAATACCCCGAGGCCAAGATCTTTGGTATTACCACCAGTCTGGCGGTGATGAAGATCAACTCACAGCTGGGCTACAAGCCGGTTACCTTCTCGGAGCTCACCCAGGATGAAAATTTCTGGAAAGGCTGCCTCAGCTGCAAGAACCATGATATTCTGGAGCGCAATGCCCATAAAATGTGCCTGTGCACCGGCATGCTCTACGATCCGCTGGAAGAAAGCAAAATGGCCAAAATAGGGCAGAAGCTGGCGCTGCTCAAGGGCCTCATCAAAAACAAGAACACCCAAAAACCCGAACCACAGCTATGAGCAATAAAGTAGTACTCGCCTTCAGCGGCGGGCTGGATACCTCCTATTGTGTGAAATACCTGGCCGACGAACGGGGGCTGGAAGTGCACACCGCCACGGTAAATACCGGCGGCTTCAGCCCGCAGGAGCTCCAGGCCATTGAAGATGGAGCCCTTGCCCTGGGCGCCGCCTCGCATGTAACGCTGGAAGAAACCCTGGCCTTCTATCAGCAGTGTGTAAAATACCTCATCTTCGGCAACGTGCTGCGCAACGGTACCTACCCCCTGTCGGTGAGCGCCGAGCGCATGTTTCAGGCCCTGGCCATTGCCCGCTATGCCAAAAAAATAGGCGCCGGCTACATTGCCCATGGCAGCACCGGTGCCGGCAATGACCAGGTGCGCTTCGATCTGGTGTTTCACATCCTCTGCCCCGATATTCAGGTGATCACCCCTATCCGGGATCAGTCGCTTTCCCGCCAGGCCGAGATCGACTACCTGATGGCCAAGGGGGTAAACAGGGACTGGACCAAGGCCCAATACTCCATCAATCAAGGCCTATGGGGCACCAGCGTAGGGGGCAAGGAAACCCTTACCTCCCACCTGCCCCTGCCCGAAGAAGCCTATCCCAGCCAGCTTCAGACCCACGAGCCCTCAGAGCTGGAGCTGCAGTTTGAAAAGGGCGAGCTGGTAGCCGTAAACGGGCAGGCTGGCGATCCGGTGAGCAACATTCAGCGGGTGCAGGAACTGGCCGCCCCCTATGCCATTGGGCGGGACTACCATGTGGGCGACACCATTATCGGCATCAAGGGGAGGATCGGGTTTGAGGCCGCGGCTTCCTACATCATCATGAAGGCGCACCACCAGCTGGAAAAACACACCCTCTCCAAATGGCAGCTGTACTGGAAAGAACAGCTCGCCAACTGGTACGGCATGATGGTGCACGAAGGTACCTTTCTGGACCCGGTGATGCGCAACATCGAAGGTTTTCTGCAAGAGAGCCAGCAAACGGTAAGCGGCACCGTAACGGTAGCGCTCATGCCCTATCGCTTCCAGGTGCAGGGCATTTCTTCGGCCCATGACCTGATGAGCAGTAGCTTCGGCAGCTATGGCGAAGAAAATAAGGGCTGGTCGGGTGAGGATGTAAAGGGATTTACCAAGATCCTGGCCAATTCGCTGAAGATCTATCATGCTGTAAATAAAGAAAAAGAATGGTCAGTGCAGGAATAGCAGGGGGTACAGGCTATACGGCCGGCGAGCTCATCTGGCTGCTGCTGCAACATCCTGCCGTGGAGCTGCGCTTTGTGCACAGCCGCAGCCAGGCGGGCAAAGCCGTTAGCTCCGTTCATACCGATCTGATGGGTGAAACGGATCTGCAGTTTAGCAGCGAGCTTTCGGCGGTAGAGGTGCTCTTTCTGTGCCTGCCCCATGGCAAGGCCCGGGAATTTCTGGCAGAGCAGTCCATCGCCCCCGGCACCCGCATTATCGACCTGAGCCACGACCATCGGTTAGGAAACTCAGGCTTTGTCTATGGCCTGCCTGAGCTGAATAAGGAAGCCATCCGGCATAGCAGACAGGTGGCCAATCCGGGCTGTTTTGCCACGGCGCTGCAGCTTGCCCTGCTGCCCCTGGCCAGGGAGCGGCGGCTGCAGGGGGAGGTGCATGTGCAGGCCATTACCGGCGCTACCGGCGCTGGGGCGGGCCTGTCAGATACCACGCATTTCAGCTGGCGCAGCAACAACCTCTCGGTCTACAAAGCTTTTGGCCACCAGCACCTGGGCGAGATAAAGCAAAGCCTGCAGCAGCTGGACAGCGACTTTGCACAGGAGATCAACTTCATCCCCCTGCGGGGCAATTTTGCCCGGGGTATTTTCGCCAGCCTGTATACAGAAATTGATCTGAGCCTGGAGCAAGCCATGCAGCTGTATAAGAGCTTTTATGCAGATGCCCCTTTTGTACAGGTTACTACGGATGACATTAGCCTGAAGGAAGTGGTAAACACCAACCGTTGTTTTCTGCAGCTACAGAAGCACGGAAAAAAGCTGCTCATTCTCTCGGCCATCGATAACCTGCTGAAGGGGGCCTCGGGCCAGGCGGTGCAGAACATGAACCTGATGCTGGGCCTGGACGAAAGCACCGGCCTGCAGCTAAAACCCATACGCTACTAATGAGCATGAAACAGGAAAAAATAGCCATTCTGGGCGGCGGAAACCTGGGCGTTGCCATTGCCGAAGGTCTTTTAACCAAAGGCAATTATGATGCGGCAAACATCTACCTCACCCGCCGCAATATCCGTAGCATTGAGGCCTTACGGGACAAAGGACTACAGGTAACGACCGATAACAAACTGGCCGTAAGAGAAAGCCGCCTCATCCTGCTCTGCGTACAACCGGCCCAGCTACCGGCCCTGCTGGAAGAGATCAGCCCCTGGCTGAACCCGGGGCAGCATGTGCTCATTAGTGTGATCACCAGCATCAGCATTCAAACCATTGCCCAGGCAGTAGGGGAGGATTTCGCCATTATCCGCAGCATGCCCAATACGGCCATTGCCATTCACCAGTCCATGACCTGCCTGGCCTTTAATGAAAAGTCCAGGGGGGTAGAGAAAGAAGTAGTTGCGCTCTTTGATTGCCTGGGCAGCACCCTGGTGATTGAGGAGGAGCTGATGGCGGCCGCCACCGTACTCTGTGCCAGCGGCATTGCCTTTTACATGCGCTTTATTCGGGCAGCCACACAAGGGGGGATTCAGCTGGGGTTTGATGCAGCAGATGCCCTCAAAATAGCGGTGCAGGTGAGCAAGGGTGTGTCTGGCCTGCTGGAAACCAACCGCTCACATCCAGAGCAGGAGATCGACAAGGTAACCACCCCCCGCGGCTGTACCATTGCCGGCCTCAACGAAATGGAGCACCAGGGTTTCAGTCCGGCCTTCATCAGGGGACTGGCCACCTCCTACGAGCGCATCCAAAACATGAAGAAACAGTAGTGCCATGGATAACGCCAGCTACAACCAAAATTCGCCTGGGGCGCCTAGCCGCTGCGGTCCAGTGTCTTTCTTCTAACTTCTACCTTCTAACCTCTCAATTATGGAGCTTTTTGATGTCTATAAAATGATGCCCATTGCCCTGGCCTATGCCAAGGGCTACCATGTGTATGATACGCAGGGGCGGGAATACCTCGATTTTTACGGCGGCCATGCCGTTATTTCCATCGGCCATAGCCACCCTCACTACATTGCCGCCCTAACCCGGCAGCTGCACAGCATAGGGTATTATTCCAATGCCGTTGATTTTCCGCTGCGCAACCAGCTGGCCGAAAAACTGGGTGAGCTGGCGGGTTACGAAGGCTACAGCCTGTTTCTGTGCAACTCGGGTGCCGAAGCCATGGAAAATGCCCTGAAGCTGGCTTCCTTCCATACCGGCAAGAAAAAAGTAGTGGCCTTTAAGGGGGGCTTTCATGGCCGCACTTCTGCCGCCGTTAGCATTACCGACAATGCCAGCATCCAGGCGCCCATTAACGAAGGTGCCGGGGTGGTGTTTCTGGAGCCCGAGCGGGAAGAGCTGCTGGAAGAAGCCCTCTCGGCAGGCGATGTGTGTGCGGTGGTGATCGAGGGTATTCGGGGCGTAGGGGGAATCTATGTGCCCAGCGCCGCCTTTCTGAAAAGCATTAAGGAGCTCTGCCGAAAATGGGAGGTGGCTTTTATCTGCGATGAGATCCAGTCCGGTTACGGACGTACGGGCAAATTCTTTGCCCACCAGCATGCCGGTGTAGCCCCGGATCTGATCACTATTGCCAAGGGCATGGGCAATGGATTCCCGGTAGGGGGGGTGCTGATCCATCCAAAATTCAAAGCCTCCTACGGGCTGCTGGGCACCACTTTTGGCGGCAACCCCCTGGCCTGTGCCGCTTCCTTGGCTGTGCTGGAGGTGCTGGAGAAAGAAGCCCTGATCAACAATGCCGCTGCCATGGGCAACTATCTGAAGGAACAGCTCAAGACAATTCCCGAGATTGTTGATATCACCGGAGAAGGCCTGATGCTGGGCATCAGCTTTGCTGGCAGCGTAAAACCGATTCAGCAGGCCCTTACCGAAGAAGCGCGGGTACTTACCGGCAGCTCGGCCCTGCCCAATCAAATTCGCCTGCTGCCGCCCCTGACCATCGGCAAAACCGCCATTGATGTGTTTATCTCCAAACTGAAAGGAGTATTGGCGGGCGTAGAAGCCTAAGGCGGCTCTGTGATGCCCCGACTCCAACGTCGTGGCATCACTCCCCACCAGCTCTCAGAAAGTGGTGCCACGACCGGGAGTCGGAGCACCACTACCAACCTCAACCATCACCAGCAGTCCTGCCCCGACCCATAGTCGTGGCAGGACTCCATCAAAGACCAGGAAAAAGAAAAGCAATGAAAAAATTCACCTCCGTACAGGATGTCCCCAACCTGCCCCAGTGGCTGCAGGAGGCAAAAGCCCTCAAAGCCAATCCCTTTGCCCACAAAAGCTTGGGCGAGAACAAGGTGCTGGGCCTGGTGTTCTTCAACCCCAGCCTGCGTACCCGCATGAGCATGCAGCGAGCGGCGTACAACCTGGGCATGCAGGTAATGGTGCTGAATGTGGGCCAGGATAGCTGGCAGCTGGAGTGGGAAGAGGGAACCGTCATGAACGGCACTGCCCAGGAGCATGTAAAGGAAGCCGTGCCGGTGATGGCCCAGTACTGCGATATTATAGGAGTGCGCAGCTTTCCAGGCCTCAAAGACCGGGAAGCCGACTATGCCGAAGGGGTGCTGAACAAATTTTTGCAGCACAGCCCGGTGCCCATCATCAGCCTGGAAAGCGCCACTAGCCACCCCCTGCAGGGCTTTGCCGACCTGCTCACCATTGACGAAAACAAGCAAAAAGCAAAACCCAGAGTAGTGCTCAGCTGGGCGCCCCACCCCAAAGCCCTGCCCCAGGCCGTACCCAATGCTTTTGTGGAGTGGATGCGGGCAGGTGAAGTAGACCTGGTAGTGACCCATCCGGAAGGCTACGAGCTGGCCCCCCAGATCATCGGCGATACGCCGGTCATATATGAGCAGGAGAGGGCCTTTGAAGGAGCTGACTTTATCTATGCCAAAAACTGGAGCAGCTACCGGGAGTACGGAAAGATTCTCTCCCAATCGCCCGACTGGACCATCACCGAAGCCAAAATGGCCCTGACCAATGGCGCCCGTTTCATGCACTGCCTGCCCATCCGCCGTAATGTGATCGCTACCGATGGGGTGGTTGATAACAGCCTTGTTATTCCCCAGGCCGAAAACCGCCTCTGGACAGCGCAACTGGTATTGAAGAAGCTGCTGGAGGAGACCTCATCCATTCCATGGGGGCCCCCCGCCCTTCTCCTATGAAGGCGGACGGCCGGGCCGCGCAGGCTAGTTAGAAAGGAGCCTGGCCTGTAGTAAACGAAACTTTGTTCTAAGATTCTACATGCGATCAAGCCCTCTCTGGATGGTTGTTGGTGAAAACACCAACAACGGGAAGATGTGTAAAAAAGAGTGTCTCAAGTCTGTAGCGCGGCCAAACAGGCGCACAGATCCGCTTCTTTCACAGCGTCACAGCCGTATCCAGTTGTTGGTGTTTTCACCAACAACCCTTTTGGCAATAGTGAACGGCCCTTCGCCTGATGCCCCTGGTGGCCCGCACCTGTGTCTCCACCCTATGAAACAACACGCCTGGTTCTGCCATATGAATTGATAAGCCTACGTTCATGAAGATAACCGAAAAAGATACCACCCTTACCCCCCTCACCATCGTTAAAATTGGCGGCAATGTGGTAGACAATGCACAGCTGCTGGATCAGGTGCTGCACCAATTTATCAAGCTGCAGGGCCTCAAACTGCTGGTGCATGGGGGTGGAAAGCTGGCGACGCAGCTAGGCGAAAAGCTGGGCCTTCAGGCACAGATGGTCGGGGGCAGACGCCTTACCGATGCGGCCATGCTGCAGGTGGTCACCATGGTGTATGGAGGCGAGATCAACAAAACCATTGTGGCCCTGCTGCAGGCAGCGGGCTGCAATGCCCTGGGCCTCACCGGCGCCGATGGCAACCTGATTCCGGCTCACAAACGCCAGAAGGGAGCACTGGACTGGGGTTTTGTGGGCGATTTTGATCCTGTAAGCATCAATACAGGTCTGCTGCAAAGCCTCTTTGCGGCCGGCATCACACCGGTAGTAGCTCCCCTTACCCACGACGGGCAGGGCAGCCTCCTGAATACCAATGCCGATACAATTGCCTCGGGCCTGGCTGTAGCGCTCAGCCCCTTTTATCCAACCACTTTAACCTACTGCTTTGAAAAGAAAGGGGTATTGCTGGATGTGGAAGATGAAGCCTCAGTGATTTCCCGCATCACCCCTGAAGACTACAGCCAGTACAAGGTGCAGGGAGTAATCGCGGAAGGCATGCTGCCCAAGCTTGACAACGCCTTTGCCGCCCTGCAGGCAGGGGTGGTGCAGGTGCGCATCTGCCATGCGCTGGATATTGCCCACCCCCAAACCGGAACCGCCCTATGCCTGTAGAAAGCGTGGAACAGCTGCATGCCGAGGCCGTTGCCCTGCTCAAACGCCTCATCAGCACCCCTTCCTTTTCCAGGGAAGAGGAAGCAGCGGCGGATCTGATCGAGCAGTTTTTGCGGAGAAAGGGGTTCTCTCCGCAGCGACAGGGAAACAACGTCTGGTGCCGGGCCGAGAACTGCCCGCCCGATGCACCGCAGCTCCTGCTCAACTCGCATCATGATACGGTAAGGCCGGCCAGCGGCTGGACCAAAGATCCCTTTACCCCCCTGCAGGAAGAGGATGTTTTGTGGGGACTTGGCAGCAACGATGCTGGTGCCTCGGCCGTGGCCCTGCTGGCTGCCTTTTGCTACCTGAGCCAGTTGCCGCAGCTACCCTATCGCTTACTGGTAGCCATTACAGCTGAGGAAGAAATTTCCGGCCAGGGGGGTATTGCCTCCCTGCTGCCACAACTGGGCGATATTGCGCTGGCAATAGTAGGGGAACCCACGCTGGGCCAGCTGGCCATTGCCGAAAAGGGGCTGATGGTGCTGGATTGCCTGGTACGGGGCCAGGCCGGCCATGCCGCCCGGGATGAAGGCGAAAATGCCCTCTACAAAGCGCTGCCCCTCCTTGAGTGGTTCAGAACCCATCAGTTCCCAAAGGTATCTCCCCTGCTGGGACCGGTGAAAATGTCGGTTACGCAAATCCAGGCGGGCCAGCAGCACAATGTGGTGCCCGACGAATGCCGCTTTGTGGTAGATGTGCGCACCAACGAATGCTACCAGAACGAGGAGCTGCTGGCGCTGATCCGCCAGGGGGTAAGCGCAGAAGTTACGCCCCGCTCCACCCGCCTGAACTCCTCCGGCATTGCCTCTGATCACCCCCTGCTGCAGCGGGCAAGGGAGATGGGTCTTTCGCTATTCGGTTCGCCCACCTTATCTGACCAGGCGCTGATGCCCTTTCCATCCGTAAAGATCGGCCCCGGTGATTCGGCCCGCTCGCATACCGCCGATGAGTACATCCGGCTATCGGAGATTCGGGCAGGTATTCAGCTTTATATAGATTTACTTCAGGACTTGCACCTTTAACTGACGCATATGAAACTCTGGGACAAAGGATATTCCATCGAATCGAAAATAGAACAGTACACGGTAGGCCAGGACCGGGAACTAGACGTGCATCTGGCCCCCTACGACGTGCTGGGCTCGCTGGCCCATGCGCAGATGCTCCAATCAGTTGGCCTGCTTTCTGAAGAAGAACTTAAGGGCTTGCAGCAGGAATTGAAACAAATCTACCGGCAAATAGCCGCAGGGCAGTTTCAGATCGACGAGGGGGTAGAAGATGTGCACTCCCAAGTAGAGCTGCTGCTGACCAGGGCGCTGGGCGATGCCGGCAAAAAGGTGCACAGCGCCCGCAGCCGCAACGACCAGGTGCTGGTCGATATCAAGATGTACCTGCGGGCCGAGGTGAAGGAAATCGTAGCCCTGGTGAGTGAACTTTTTGAGACCCTTATAGCCGCCGGTGAGCAGTACAGGGGGGTGCTCATTCCCGGCTATACGCACCTGCAGGCCGCCATGCCCTCCTCCTTCGGCCTCTGGTTTTCCGCCTGGGCCGAATCGCTGGCCGACGATTTGCGCCTGCTGCTGGCTGCCTATGGCCTTATCAATCAAAATCCCCTGGGCTCGGGTGCCGGCTACGGCTCTTCCCTGCCCATTAACCGCAGCCTTACCACCGAGCTGCTGGGCTTCGACGGGCTGCATGTGAATGTGATCAACGCCCAGCTCTCGCGCGGCAAAACCGAGCAGGCACTGGCCTTTGCCCTGGCCGGCCTGGGGCAGACGCTGGGCAAGCTGGCCATGGATGTCTGCCTCTACAACAGCCAGAACTTTGGCTTCCTGACCTTTCCGGATGCCCTTACCACCGGCTCCAGCATTATGCCGCACAAGAAAAATCCCGATGTGTTTGAGCTGATGCGCGCCAAAAGCAATCGCCTGCTGGCCCTGCCCAACGAGATCAATTTGCTTACCTCCAACCTGCCCAGCGGCTACCACCGCGATTTTCAGCTGCTGAAGGAAATCCTCTTCCCGGCCCTGCAGCAGTTGAAAGAAAGTCTGAGCCTGTGCAGCTATATGCTTCAGCGGGTGCAGATCAATCCGGATGCGATTCAGGATGAAAAGTACACCTACATCTACAGCGTAGAGGAAGTGAATAAGAAGGTATTGGCCGGGGTGCCCTTCCGCCAGGCCTATAAAGAAGTAGGCGATGCCATTGCCGACGGAAGCTACAGCCCGCAAACCCAGGTGGAGCATACCCATGAAGGGAGCATTGGTAATCTTGGGCTGGACCTGATCCGCCAGAAGTTTGAGGGGGTGCTGGGGCAGTTTGGATTTGCGAAGTGGGAGGGGGCGTTTGAGCGGTTGTTGGCAGAATAAGCGCCATTCTATCAAGATGAGTTGTTGGTGAAAACACCAACAACAGGGGGAGAATATACGGCCAGCATGTAGAATATTCTCAGCTATTTGCCCCAGCTTAATGGCTATCGTTGGGGGTTGCTGGTGAAAACACCAACAAGGGGAAACGGGGGTATTGCGCCAGCTTCCAGAAAAGCTTCCAATTGTTGGTGTTCTCACCAACAATTCCAGCGGCAGGTAGTACCGCTGAAATCCGCAAAAAAAGGTCTTTGTTAGAAGAGTGGTTCTGCAAACACATTAGGATAAGCGGGGTTTTGTGAGAGTATCCTGGGAGCAGAATCGGAATTTCAACTATAAACCCACACTCTCCAATTGTTGGTGTTGTCACCAACAATCCCGGCGGCTTGTATAAGCATTGTTGAAATTAGTAAAAGAGGGTGTCCCCAAACAGGAAATCATTTGCAAACACATTGGTGAGGGTGAAGTTTTAAGAAGTATGCTGGCATAAAATCAGAATCTCACCCTTTACCCAATTCTACATGAAGCTCAACTGGGGCGTACTGGGGGCCGCTAAAATTGCCCGGGAAAAAGTAATCCCCTCCATGGCCCACCATCCCGATTTTCAGGTGCTGGGGCTGGCCTCCCGTAGCCTGGAAAAGGCAAAGGCCACAGCAGCAGCCCTGGGCATTCTCAAAGCCTATGGCTCTTATGAGGAGCTGATTGCCGACCCGGACATCCACATCATTTACAACCCCCTGCCCAACCACCTGCATGTGGAGTATACGCTAAAATGCATTGAGGCAGGCAAGCATGTGTTGTGCGAAAAACCTATTGCCCTAACCGCCGCCGATGTTGAGAAACTGATTGAGGCGCGCAACCGCAAGGGGGTGGTGGTAGGGGAGGCTTTTATGGTGCGCAGCCATCCGCAGTGGATCAAAGCCCGGGAGATGGTACAGGGGGGTGTGCTGGGCAAGGTAACATTGGTACAGGGCCAGTTCAGCTATTTTAATGCCAATCCCGACAATATCCGCAACATCGAGGCCTATGGCGGGGGCGCCCTCTGGGACATTGGCTGCTACCCCCTGAACACCACGCGCTTTGTGCTGGGCGAAGAACCCCTGCGGGTAGCGGCACTACTTGATTTTGATTCCGAATTTGGCACTGATGTGCTCTCCAGCGTACTGCTGCAATTCCCCTCTGCGCAGCTACAATTCTCCGTCAGCACCCAGCTGGTGCCCCACCAGCGCATGCAGTTCTTTGGGCAGCAAAAGTCGCTGGAGATCCTCATCCCCTTTAATGCCCCCAAGGACCGGCCATGCCTACTCAGGCTTAACGATGGGGATATTTTTCGGGAAAAGGAGGAGGTACTGGAAACTCCCCTTTCTGACCAATACCGCCTGCAGGCCGAGGCGTTTACAAAAGCTGTGCTGAAAGGTGGGGAAGCACCTGTACCCCTGGAAGATGCGCTGGCCAATACCCGGGCGCTGGAAGCGATCTTCCGGGCAGCAAAGGAGGGGCGCTGGGTGGAGATCCCGCGCTAAGCCAAGCAGGTCAGTACCTGCTGCTGATTACTCATCCACCGAGTCGTACACCAGTACCTTAGACCAGAGCGGGGAGCAGTCGGCCACAAATTTCTTATGAATGGGGTGGCTCTGGTAGGCTTCTTCATCTTCGGGGTTGTCGAAGAGCATCAGCAGCGAAAAGGCATAGCTGCGGTCAATGGTCTTGCGGTTCGTCTCTGCCAGCACCCCCACATGAAAGCTGCGGATCAGATCGATCTTTTCCAGGCTCAGCAATCCTTCCTCCAGCTGCTCCCGCTCCAGGGAAGAATCCGGATTCTTCATCCAGAAGAACACATGGTGTACAAACATGACTTTTGCTCTGTTTAGAATCCAAAAATAGCAAAAAAGCAGCCGTACTATCAATGGGGCACCTTTAAGGCCTGAAAAATAATTCCTCCCCCATTCTGTAGCTTTCTGCATCTCCCTGCCCTGACCGGCAGTGACGCCTATTCTGCCATTGGCGCTCAATTTCAGGCGAATATCCAGGAAAAAATGAATGAATCTGCTGGTGCAGCATCGGCAGAGGTTCTGCTGGGCATTTTTAAAAGCTGACATTAATCAGTTTTTGGGCTGATGCCTGTCATACCCAGCCGGCAGGCATCTGTGCACCTTTGTAGAGTAGAAAAGCCTGATGCTATGAGTGCACTATTTCTGTTGATCGGTATAAGTCTGGTGGTTGCCGGCGCCTTCCTGGGCGCTTTTCTGTGGGCAACCCGCTCCGGACAATACGAGGATAATTACGGACCTGCCGTACGCATCCTCTTTGATGATAAACCTGCCCAAAAACAAACTACCTCTAAATAATCAATCCAAGCGAAGCTATGAGTACTGGCTTATTAGATTCGGGAACCCTTGCTGCCCCAAAGTTGCCAAAACTGGGGCTGGAGCGCTTCTCGTACGACAATGAAATTGTCAAGATGTTTGCCTACGCCACCATGCTGTGGGGTGCGGTTGGGATGCTGGTGGGGCTATTCGTAGCACTGCAGCTGGTATTCCCGGCCCTGAATTTCAGCGAATACAGCACTTTTGGCCGCATTCGTCCGCTGCACACCAATGCAGTGATCTTTGCCTTTGTGGGCAATGGCATCTTTACGGGGGTGTACTATTCGCTGCAGCGCCTGTGCAAGGCCCGCATGTACAGCGATACGCTCAGCCGTATTAACTTCTGGGGCTGGCAGGCCATTATTGTAGCCGCTGCCATTACCCTGCCGCTTGGCTATACTACTTCCAAGGAGTATGCCGAGCTGGAGTGGCCCATTGATATTGCCATTACGGTGATGTGGGTGGTGTTTGGCTACAACATGTTTGCCACCATTCTGCAACGCCGTACCCGCCACCTGTATGTGGCCATCTGGTTCTACATTGCCACCTTTGTAACGGTAGCCGTGCTGCACCTGGTGAACTCGTTTGAGATTCCCGTAACCTTCATGAAGAGCTACAGCTGGTATGCCGGCGTACAGGATGCGCTGGTGCAGTGGTGGTATGGCCACAATGCGGTAGCCTTCTTTCTGACTACCCCCTACCTGGGCCTGATGTACTACTTTGTGCCCAAGGCGGCCAACCGGCCGGTGTATTCCTATCGCCTGTCCATTATCCACTTCTGGGCGCTGATCTTCCTCTATATCTGGGCGGGTCCGCACCACTTGTTATACAATGCGCTGCCCGACTGGGCGCAGTCGCTGGGGGTAGTATTCTCGGTAATGCTGATCGCACCCAGCTGGGGCGGTATGCTCAACGGCCTGCTAACCCTGCGCGGTGTGTGGGACAAAGTGCGCGAGGATGTGGTGCTGAAATTTATGGTGGTAGCCCTTACCGCCTACGGTATGGCCACTTTTGAAGGGCCGCTGCTGTCGCTGAAAAACATCAACGCCATTAGCCACTTTACCGACTGGACCATTGCCCACGTACACGTAGGTGGCCTTGGCTGGAACGGCATGCTTACCTTTGGTATGCTCTACTTCCTGTTCCCCCGCATGTGGAACACCAAGCTATACTCTGCCAAGCTGGCCAACTGGCACTTCTGGATCGCTACACTGGGCATTCTCTTCTATGCCATTCCCATGTACTGGGCCGGCTTTACCCAAAGCCTGATGTGGAAAGAGTTTACCCAGGAAGGTATGCTGGCCTATCCCAACTTCCTGGAAACGGTTACTCAGCTGAAACCCATGTACGCCCTGCGGGCCTTTGGTGGTGCGCTCTTTATTGGTGGTGTGTTCATCATGGCCTATAACCTGATCAAAACTGCCCAGGCCGGCAGCTTTACTGCCAACGAAGAGGCCGAGGCTGCACCGCTGACCGATACCTACGAAAAGCATGAGGGTGAGCACTGGCACCGCTGGATCGAGCGCCGCCCTGTGCAGCTGATGGTGGGTAGCCTGGTGGTGATCCTGATCGGTGGTCTGGTAGAAATGATGCCGACCTTCCTGATCGAATCCAACGTACCCACCATTGCCTCAGTAGCCCCTTACACCTCGCTGGAGCTTGAGGGCCGCGATATCTACATCAAAGAGGGATGTAATAACTGCCACAGCCAGATGGTGCGCCCCTTCCGCTCCGAGACCGAGCGCTATGGCGAGTATGCCAAGGCTGGCGAGTTTGTGTACGACCACCCCTTCCTGTGGGGATCTAAGCGTACCGGACCCGACCTGTTGCGGGAAGGGGGCAAGTACCCCGATAGCTGGCACTACAACCACATGGTGGATCCGGAAAGCATGTCGCCGGGCTCCATCATGCCAGCCTACCCCTGGATGGCCGAGAAGCCGCTGGACATCAGCGCTACCGAGGGTAAGATCAAGGCCATGCGCACCCTGGGGGTTCCCTATCCTGAAGGCTATGAGGAGCGAGCCGTGGCCGACCTGAAGCTGCAGGCCGAAGAAATAGCCGGACGCCTGAAAGAAAGCGGCATTGAAGTAAGCAGCGATACGGAGATCATTGCCCTGATCGCTTACCTGCAACGCCTGGGTACCGATATCAAGGCCGATCCCAACAAGGAAACCAAGCCCTATGAAGTAAGGCCTCAAACGAAACAGTAATCATGCTAAAGTTCATTAAACATCATATGGATACGATCATGGGGATAGAACTCTACCCCATCATCTCCCTGCTGATCTTCTTCATTTTCTTTACGGTACTGCTGGTGGTGGTGATGAAAACCCGCAAGGAACGCATCAATGAACTGGCGGCCATGCCCCTGGATGAGGAAGAAATGGTGATCACCGCCTCAAAAACGCTACACTCATGAAGAAGTCATCACACCTATACACCCGCCTGATGGCTGCGGCCGCACTGGGTCTAATGCCCCTCTTTGCGTCGGCACAGGGAAGTGCCCCCGCTGCCACCGGCGGCATCAGTGAGCTGGATCTTATGCTTGGCTTTGCCATGTTCCTGGCCGGCCTGATCTTTCTCTGCACCCTGGTGCTGCTCTATGCGGTTATCGTCATGAAAAAAGTGATGCTGGCCCCGCAGGAAGCCGCCGCAACGGCTGCTGAAGGGGTTCAGGCAGCTGCCAAGCTTAGCATCTGGTCTAAACTGACCGATGCGGTGCCGGTGGAGCGGGAAGCAGAAGTAATGACCGACCACGAGTACGATGGCATCCGGGAGCTGGATAACAACCTGCCGCCCTGGTGGGTGGCCATGTTCTATGCCACCATTGTGTTTTCGGTCGTATACCTGGCCGCCTATCACGTATTTGGCTGGGCGCCGCTGCAGGACCAGGAGTATGAGCAGGAAGTGCTGGCCGCCAAGCTGGAAGTAGAAGCCTACCTGGCCGCCAAAGGGGGCGCCCTTGATGAGACCAATGTAGAGCTGCTCATGGATGAGACTGCTCTGGCCGAAGGAGCTGCAGTCTATAACTCCTACTGCGGCGCCTGCCATGGCGCCGAGCTGCAGGGGGGTGTGGGACCCAACCTGGCCGACAGCTACTGGCTGCATGGTGGTGATATCAAGGATGTCTTTAAAGTGATAAAGGTAGGGGTGCCGCAAAAGGGCATGATCAGCTGGCAAACCCAGCTAAGCCCCGAGCAGATCCAGCAGGTGGCCAGCTTTATCATCAGCAAAGAAGGCAGCAACCCTGCCAATGCCAAAGAGCCTCAGGGCGAAGAATATAAAAGAGACTAATAAATGACGGCAGGATGGGAGCTGTTGATCCCATCCTGCCATCATCCTTTAAAATGGAACATGAAACCTGGGTATATAAAGGAAGAGGCCTTCAGCCGGAAAGCTACCGGGACAGCATCTCTACGGTAGACCGGGAAGGAAAGCGGGTGTGGGTCTATCCCAAGAAACCAAAGGGAAAATTCACCACCTACCGCAACTGGGTAAGCCTGGCGCTGCTGGCCATACTCTTTGCCGGGCCCTTTGTGCGGGTGGGCGGACAACCCCTGCTGCTGCTCAATATCCTGGAGCGCAAGTTCATCATCTTTGGGCAGGTGTTCTGGCCGCAGGATTTCTACCTTTTTGTACTGGCCTCCCTTATCGGGCTGATCTTTATTGTACTCTTTACCGTGGTCTATGGCCGGGTGTTCTGCGGCTGGATCTGCCCGCAGACCATCTTTATGGAAGGGGTATTCCGCAAGATCGAGTACTGGATAGAAGGCGATTATACCGCCCAGAAAAAGCTGGACAAGCAGGCCTGGAACCGGGAAAAAGTACTCAAGAAGAGCAGCAAGCACCTGGTGTTCTTTGCCATTTCCTTCCTGATCGCCAACACCTTTCTGGCCTACATCATCGGCAGTGAGGAGCTGCTGGACATTGTGACCGATCCGCCGCAGGAGCACCTGGCCGGCCTCATTTCCATCCTGATTTTTACCGCCGTATTCTACTGGGTGTTTGCCCGCTTCAGGGAGCAGGTATGCACCACCGTTTGCCCTTACGGACGTCTGCAGGGGGTTATGCTGGACAAGGATTCCGTGGTGATCAGCTATGATTACACACGAGGCGAAAGCCGGGCCAAGTACCGCAAGGGCGAAGACCGCAAGGCAGCCGATAAGGGCGATTGTGTGGACTGCAAGCTGTGCGTAAGCGTATGCCCCACCGGTATTGATATTCGCAACGGCACCCAGCTGGAGTGCATCAACTGCACCGCCTGCATCGATGCCTGCGATAGCATTATGGACAATGTGGGCCTGCCCCGCGGCCTGATCCGCTACGAATCGGAAGCCAACCTGCAGGCCGGCCGCACCGGCATGCACTGGACCAAACGCAGCATTGCTTATACAGCCGTGCTGGCCGTGCTGATGGTAGCCTTCTTTGGCCTGCTCTTTATGCGCAGCCAGGTAGAGACCAGCCTGCTGCGTACGCCCGGCATGCTGTACCAGGAGCAGGAGGGGGGGCTTATCAGCAACCTCTATAACTATAAGATCATTAACAAGACGCATGAGGGGGTGCCTGTTACCTTTCGCCTGCTGGAGGGTGAGGGGGAGATCAAACTCATCGGCAACCAGGGCCAGATACAGGTTCCGGAGGGTGGCACGGCCGAAGGCGCCCTGTTTATCCTGATCCCAAAAACTGACATACGTAAGGCTTCTCAAAAATTGAAGATCGGGGTGTTTCAGGGCGATCAGCAGCTGGAAACCCTCAAGACCAAATTTATGGGCCCGATTAGCGGCTCCAATGGCTCCAAATAGCTTTTTTTAACGATCATAACACCTATTCATATTCAAATTGCCGGCTCTCTGGGTCGGCACTTTCTTTTAAAAACTGACTAAGATCAGTTTTTGGCCTGACTCACCTCATACTGACCCCCCCCTTTCCTGGCGAAATTTGTATCAATGAGCCTAGAGGACAGGCGTAACCTTGCCCCAGGTCTCAATACTCATTACTCAATACCAACTACCATGCATAAATTTCACTGGGGACACGGCATCATTGTTTTCTTCATCTGCTTTATCAGCTTCATGGGCTATCTGGCTTTTCGCAGCAGCCAGGAAAACATTGACCTGGTAACGGACGATTACTACCGGCAGGAGCTGGCTTACCAGTCCCAGATGGATAAAATGCGCAATGCCCAGGCGCTGGCCGAGCCCGTGCGGGTACAGGTAAGCGGCAAAGGGGTACAGTTGAACTTTCCCCGTCTGGCAGAAGCCATTACCGGCCAGATCCAGATTTTCCGCCCCTCTGATTCGCAGCACGACCGGCTGGCCGAGCTGCAGCTCAATGCGCAGGGACAGCAGCAGCTGGACCTGAGCAGCCTGCCCGCCGGCATGTACCGCCTCAAGATCGAGTGGCAAGCGGGCCCTACCGCCTACTACACCGAAGAAGCCATTCACCTGAAATAGGGGGTGTAGCTTAGTCATGATCAGTTTATTTACCCATACGCCCACCATTCTCTTCTAAGATGCTCATATCTGCCCTCTTGCTTGGTTTTCTGGGAAGTTTCCACTGTGTGGCCATGTGTGGTCCGCTGGCGCTGGCTGTACCCGGGGGCAAAGGAAAAAGCGCCTGGTTTAGGAGCCGCCTGCTCTATCAGGGGGGGCGCATCCTTACCTATGCTCTGCTGGGGGCTATCGTGGGGCTGCTGGCCCAGGGAGTGATGATGGCCGGCTGGCAAAAAGGACTATCCATCGGCGGCGGGCTGCTGCTGCTGGTGCTGGCACTGGCCCCCTCACAGGCCGAGCGAATTGTTGGCATGGCGGGTCCGCTGGGCCGGCCGGTAGTGCGGGTAAAAAATGCCATGGCCCAGGTGTTGCGCAGGCGCTACGGACTTACCGGCTTTCTGATGGGCCTGCTTAATGGGCTACTGCCCTGCGGCCTGGTCTATCTGGGGCTGGCGGGTGCGCTGGTAACCGGTTCTGCGCTGGATGGCGCCCTGTACATGGCCACCTTTGGGGCAGGCACCCTGCCGGCCATGCTGCTGGTGGTATTTGCCGGCAACTGGATCAAGACCATAGGTGGTTTTCAGCTGCGCAAACTGGCGCCTGCCGCTGCCTTTGTCATGGGCCTGACCCTGATTGTACGGGGCCTTGAGCTGGGCATTCCCTACCTGAGCCCGGTGCTGGCCTTTGTAGAAAAGGGAATCCCGATGTGCGGGCAGTAGAAGGGGTAGTGAGAAGATAGAAGAAAGAAGTTAGAAGTTAGAAGATAGAAGTTAGAGGGTTGACGAACCGCAGTTGAGGTACACACGATACGATGGTCGGCACCCGGGTTTAGGTGTTATAAAAATAGACGTTATGAATATTCAACTCATCCGTAAATACAACGTTCCGGGTCCGCGCTATACCAGCTACCCTACGGTGCCCTACTGGAATGAGGTACCCCCTACCGAAGAAGAATGGAAAAGGGAGGTAAAAGGCGCATTTGACGATAGCCAGGAGCAGGGCATCAGCCTGTACCTGCACCTGCCCTTTTGCGAAAAGCTGTGTACCTACTGCGGCTGCAACAAGCGCATTACTATTAATCATACCGTAGAAGACCCCTACATCACCGCCCTGCTGCAGGAGTGGGCGCTGTACCTGGCCCTGTTTGGCAGGAAACCCCTGATCCGGGAACTGCACCTGGGCGGCGGCACCCCCACCTTCTTTAGTCCGCATAACCTCAGGCGCCTCATTAAAGGGATCACCGCCGGAGCCACAGTAGCCGAAGGGGCCGAGTTTAGCTTTGAGGGGCACCCCAACAATACTACCGAGCAGCACCTGCAGACCCTCTACGACCTTGGTTTTCGGCGGGTGAGCTTTGGCATACAGGATTTCGATCCGCAGGTGCAGGCCATCATCAACCGCATACAACCCTATGAGAATGTACTGCGGGTAACCGAGCAGGCACGCCGCATCGGCTACACCTCCATCAACTACGACCTGATCTACGGACTGCCCCTGCAAACGGCCAAAAGCGTAGGCAAAACCATTGCCATGGTCAACACCCTGCGCCCCGACCGGATTGCCTTTTACAGCTATGCGCATGTACCCTGGACCAGCCCCGGCCAGCGCCGCTATACCGAAGCCGACCTGCCTTCAGATGAAGTGAAGCGGGGCCTCTATGAAATGGGCAAGGAAATGTTTGAGCAGCAGGGCTATACCGAAATTGGCATGGACCACTTTGCGCTGGCCGATGATGCCCTGAGCATCGCCTCCCGCCAGGGCAACCTGCACCGCAATTTTATGGGCTACAGCACCTCCCAAACCAGATTAATGGTAGGGTTGGGCTGCTCCTCCATCAGCGATACCTGGACCGCCTTTGGCCAAAACCTGAAAAAAGTAGAGGACTATCAGGATGCCGTAAAAGAGGGGCGTTTCCCCATCTTTAAAGGCCACCTGCTGAACCGGGAAGACCTGGTGCTGCGCCAGCATATCCTGAACCTGATGTGCCGCCTGCAAACCAAATGGGAGGGTAGCGAGCAAAAGACCTTTTCCCTGCTGGATGCCAAAGCCCGCCTGAGCGAGCTGGCCGAAGATGGCCTGATCCGCATCGAAGGCGATTCAGTACAGGTACTGGAGCATGCCAAGCCTTTTGTGCGCAACGTCTGCATGGCCCTGGATGCCCGCCTGTGGCGCAACAAACCTACTACCCAGATTTTCAGCAAAACGATTTGATATACCTATCGAGTAATAGGTATTGAGACAGCACGTCTGGTTCATCCCATGCCTTGCTCAATGCCACACTGCTCAAAGCACCATAGCGGATCAGAAATACGGTAAACCAAAATATCAACTGGAGCCGCAAGAAACTGCTTTCTCAATACTAACTACTCACTACCCAATACTCATATGGAACGACTAAAACATAAATGGGGACTCAAAAGCAGCCTGCAGGTGTTGCTGGTACTGCTAACCTTTTCACTGGCCGGATCCTCGGTAGTGGTGCTGCGGCAGTGGTATTTTGGCGCCCTGGGCTTTGATGAGCAGACCGCCTTCTGGGTGAAGGCCCTGGCCTATGTGCTCTTCATGTTTCCGGCCTACCAGCTGCTGATCCTGGCCTATGGCAGTCTGCTGGGGCAATTCCGCTTTTTCTGGGAGAAAGAGAAAAAGCTTGCCCTTTTGCTGGCCCGCCCGTTCAGGGGGTAAGGAGAAGTCATTACACCTTTACAGGTCTTGGGTGCCGGGCCGCGCAGGCCTGTCAGGTTTTCCTAAGCGCTATTATTTCTCACATAAAAACATGAGTCATCCCGAATTTTCAGCGGAAACACTACTAACAAAGGCCTCTAAAGATGATTAGACGCCTTTTTTATAAGGTGTGCTGTCATCTCGACCAGCGGGAGAGATCTGGGTAAGGACAGCTCTTGTCTAGAACTTTCCAAGATCTCTCCCGCTGGTCGAGATGACGTCGTTTCTTTTTGTTTTTGGGCTAAAAATCTAGAATCTGAGTATGATTTAGCCTTTAATAAAATTTGGGATGACTCATGCTTCATTTTAGCCTATTGAAGAGAATACTTTTTATTGAATCCGGTTTTCCGGAGCGGCCCATTCCCCGTCTTTCAGCAAGCCCATTTTGCCCATAAACACCAGCGCAATGGCGCGGGCCCGTCCCTTGGCTTCTTCAGCCTTCTCTCCCACAAACAGCTCGTCGATGGTAGCTTCAAAGAGATTGATCCACTGCATAAAATGGTTGGGATCTATAGGCAGGGGGGCGTGTTTGGGAAAGGGGCGTCCGTTGTAGCGGGCAGTGCCCAGCAGCAGGTTTTCCCAGAAGGTGTACATAATGGGCAGGTGCGTGTCCCAGTCAGTCTGGGCAATGTCGTTAAAAACCGGTCCCAGCAGCGCATCGGCCTGTACCTTTAGGTAAAAAGTATCAACCATCAACTTCACATCTGCCGGACTGCGTATATCATTTTTCATCTTTCAAAGATAAGGAGTCTGCTGACCCGCCAACATGATAAATATCAGGTTTGGGTACTGATGTATTTTTCTGCAAATTTCGGGAAAATAGCACAAACAAGGGGGTGCTTTCACTTAAAACCTGCTGAAAACAAGCAGGCTGCCTAGCGGAAAAAGCCCCACACCCATTCACCTATGGCAGCAGATGTGCAGGGCCTGGCCCTGATGGAGTATTGGCAGCACAAAGACAAAAAGCTGAAACTGAAGCTGCATACCAGCTACGGCCCCCCGGAGCGCATGCCGGTTCAGGTATTTTTCCGGGATCCGCGCAAGTATTCTGAGCTGGAGCGGCAGGCCCTTGGCCACTGCCGGGGGCGGGTGCTGGATGTGGGCGCCGGCGCCGGGGCTTTCCCCCTGGTGTTGCAGGAACAGGGGCTGGCCGTTACGGCCCTGGAAAATTCTCCCCTCAGCTGCGAGGTGATGCGCCTGCGGGGGGTGAAGGACGTGCTCCTGGGCGATCTCTGGGAGCTGGAGGGGGTACAGTACGATACCCTGCTGCTGATGATGAACGGCCTGGGCCTGGCCGGTACGCTGCCCGAGCTGCCCGGCCTGCTGCAGCACCTGCGGGGGCTGCTGGCACCCGGCGGTCAGATTCTCTTCGATAGCTCCGATATCCGCTACCTCTATGATGGGGGTGATGTGCCCGTGCCACAGGATCGCTACTGGGGCGAGATTCTCTACCAGTATGAGTACAAAGGGGAGCGGGGCGAAGAGTTCAGCTGGCTGTACCTGGATACCGAGGTGATGTCGGTCATTGCCGGTGATATGGGCTTTTACTTTGATGTGCTCTATGGCCCGGAGCAGGACC
The DNA here is from genome assembly GCF_000348925.1 of Cesiribacter andamanensis AMV16. GTDB lineage: Bacteria > Bacteroidota > Bacteroidia > Cytophagales > Cyclobacteriaceae > Cesiribacter > Cesiribacter andamanensis. Next base: position 49,375 of record NZ_AODQ01000006.1, read on the forward strand.
AGTACCTGGCCCGCTTGACCGAAGCGCAGCCCTAAAAGGGTACATTTCGATCAGGCCAGGCGAATCAGCAGCAGGCCGGCCACAATAAACAGGGAAGCTACAAGCAGCAGCAGAAACCTCCGTCCCATAGCGGCGGAAAGCGACTGGAGTTCCAGGATCTGCTGGGGCTGCCTCACGGCATAGGTCACCAGCACCTGCTGTCCCGGAAAGAAGTCGGCGGCACTGGTAAGGGGAGCCGTGCTGGTATACGTTTTCAGGCCGGCTGTATAACGAACGGTGGCACTACTCTTTTCATGTTTCCGGCCCCGGATTACCTCCAGCAAAATACCCCGGCTTTGTTTCAGGCCCGGAGCAGGGGCTGTACTCCGAACGCCAACCAGCACAAGCCCAAGCAGACCCAGGCCTGCCAGGATCAGTCCAGCCAGGAGTGGCCCGGCCAGGAGTGGCCCCGCCAGGAGTGGCCCGGCCAGGGGTGGCCCTGCCAGCTCCATCCTTAATGCTCCCGCTCTCGCCAGCGGAAGCTCAGGTAAGAGAGCAGGTCACCAAAGGCATTTACCGCCGGCATGATCTCCTGATCGATGGTTTTGCCATTGAGCTTCAGCAGTAGGTAGCCATATACCCCATTGAGGGCGGCCTGTACGGGATTGGTAATGGTACCTCCGGAAGCATCCATGCTGTTGCGGATGTGTACGGCTGTTTTGCTGTAGGTCTGGCGGTACTGCTGATCGGATTTGAGCAGCTGCTCATGCAGCCCGTAAAGCTTCTTTACCTGCTCCTGCGTTTCGGCCAGATGCCCCCCTTTTTCCAGTCCCTGCTCCTGCATGTGGCGGGCCAGATCGCTGTACCACTGCAGGGCAGCCTGCCGGTCTTCGGCCGGTAAATGATCGATCACATTTTTGCGAAGATCTTCAATGTCAAAATGATAGGCCCGTAGAAGATCCTCGGTCTGGTACATATGAATGATGTACTCCGCTATATTTTCTTTGCGTTTTCTGTCGGCTACTAACATGGCAGGCGTTAAAAAATGATCCTCAAATATGTGCATAATCTTCTAGGATTACAATAAAGGCGCTATTTGGCTTTTGTCAGGGGCACTTTCCGGCCTTTTATCGCTGTTAGGGAAAATGCGGCCCTTTTACTACTTTTGTGCTTCTATTTCAGACTATGAAAAATATTCGCAACTTCTGCATCATTGCCCACATCGACCACGGGAAAAGCACCCTGGCAGATCGCCTGCTGGAGTTTACCCAAACGGTGAGTGACCGGGACATGAAGGCACAATTGCTTGATAATATGGACCTGGAGCGGGAGCGTGGCATTACCATCAAAAGCCACGCCATCCAGATGAACTATACCAAAGACGGGCAGGAGTACATCCTGAACCTGATTGATACCCCGGGCCACGTAGACTTCAGCTACGAAGTATCGCGCTCCATTGCCGCCTGTGAGGGGGCGCTGCTGATCGTAGATGCCTCCCAGGGGGTAGAAGCCCAGACCATCTCCAACCTGTACATGGCCCTGGGCCAGGACCTGGAGATCATCCCCGTACTGAATAAAATAGACCTGCCTGGTGCCCAGCCCGAAGAAATGGCCGATCAGGTCATTGAGTTGCTGGGCTGCGATCGGGAAGATATTATTCTGGCCAGCGGCAAGGAGGGGATCGGAATCAAGGATATTCTGGATGCCATTGTGGAGCGTGTACCTGCCCCCACCGGCGACCCCGAGGCGCCCCTGCAGGCCATGATCTTCGACTCGCAGTTCAACTCCTACCGGGGCGTGGAGGTAATCTTCCGGGTACTGAACGGCACCATCCGCCAGGGCGATAAGGTAAAATTTCTGGCTACGGGCAAAGAATATGGCGCCGATGAGATTGGTACCCTCAAAATGACCCAGGTAGCCAAGAAAGAGATTAAGGCAGGCGATGTAGGCTACCTGATCTCCGGCATTAAAGTGGCCAAAGAGGTAAAGGTGGGTGACACCATTACCCATGTGCACCGGCCGGCCACCAAGCCCATTAAGGGATTTGAAGAAGTAAAGCCGATGGTATTTGCCGGTATTTATCCGGTTGAGACCACCGATTACGAAGAGCTGCGCTACAGCATGGAAAAATTGCAGCTAAACGACGCCTCGCTGGTGTGGGAGCCCGAAACCTCGGCTGCCCTTGGCTTCGGCTTCCGCTGCGGCTTTTTGGGCATGCTGCACATGGAGATCGTGCAGGAGCGCCTGGAGCGCGAGTTTGACATGACGGTGATCACCACCGTACCCAGCGTGCAGTTCCATACCTACCTCAAAAGCGGCGAAAAGGTAATTGTAAACGCCCCCTCCGAGTTGCCCGAGCCCAACTATGTAGACCATATCGAGGAGCCCTTCATCAAGGCGCAGATCATCTCCAAATCGGAATATGTGGGCTCCATCATGACGCTTTGCATGGAGAAAAGGGGTATCCTTAAGAACCAGGTGTACCTGACCTCCGACCGGGTAGAGCTTACCTTTGATATGCCGCTGAGCGAAATGGTGTTCGACTTTTTCGATAAGCTCAAGACCATTAGCCGCGGCTATGCCTCGCTCGATTATGAGCTGCTGGGCTTCCGCGAATCCACCATGGTAAAGCTGGACATTATGCTCAATGGCGAAAAGGTGGATGCCCTCTCGGCCATTGTGCACCGCGATAAAGCCTATGACTGGGGCAAGCGCCTCTGCGAAAAGCTCAAGGAACTGCTGCCGCGCCAGCAATTCGAGATTGCCATACAGGCGGCGATTGGTACTAAGGTAATTGCCCGGGAAACCGTAAAAGCCCTGCGCAAGAACGTACTGGCCAAGTGCTACGGCGGTGACATCAGCCGCAAGCGCAAGCTATTGGAAAAGCAAAAGAAGGGTAAGAAACGCATGCGCCAGGTAGGCAACGTAGAGATACCACAAGAGGCCTTTATGGCCGTACTAAAACTGGACTAATACCCCCTGCAGCTTCGGCCTAACCGCCGGAGCTGCACTTTTTTTACGGCATACCCCCTTGGGTACCGGTGATAAATAGTAGTATTCAACCAAACACAGCCCTTCTGTCTGCAGAGAGAAGGAGGTATACCACCCATAGCCCATATGACACCACATCCACGCGGTTTTTTGCTTGATGGCAAGGCCCTGAGCGAAACCATTCAGGCAGAGATAGCCGAACAGGTAAACGAGATGAAGAAAAAGGGTCGCAAGGTACCCCACCTGGCCGCTGTACTGGTCGGCAGCGATGGCGCCAGCGAAACCTACGTAAGCCACAAGGTAAAAGCCTGCGAGCGGGTAGGCTTTGCCAGCACCCTCAGGCGCTTTCCCGACACCACCACCGAGCAGGAGCTGCTGGAGGCCATTGATGAGCTGAACAACGATCCGCAGATTGACGGTTTTATTGTGCAGCTGCCCCTGCCCAGGCACATTCGGGTGGATAAAGTGCTGGAACGGATAAGCCCGGCCAAAGATGTAGATGGCTTTCATCCCATGAACACCGGCCGCATGGTGGCCAACCTGCCCGCCTACAAGCCCGCCACGCCCGACGGCATTGTGGAAATGATCAACCGCTTTAACATTCCTACCCGTGGGCGGCATGTGGTGGTGATTGGGCGTAGCCTGATTGTGGGTACCCCCATCAGCCTGCTGCTGAGCCGCGAGGGCTATCCCGGCGATGCCACCGTAACCCTCTGCCACCGCTATACCGAGGGGCTGGCCAACTACACCCGTACGGCCGATATCCTGATTGTGGCCGTAGGCATTCCCGGCTTCGTTACCGCCGATATGATCAAAGAAGGGGCTACGGTAATTGACGTAGGCATAACCCGCGTGGCGGATGAGAGCAAAAAAAGCGGCTTCAGCCTGAAGGGAGATGTGGACTTTGAAGGAGTAAAGCCAAAGGCCGCCTTTATTACCCCGGTGCCGGGTGGTGTTGGGCCCATGACCATTGCCTCCCTGCTGAAAAATACCCTGCTGGCAGCCAAAGGAGCTGTGTACGGTAAGTAAGAGGATCAGACCAGCCAAGGCGTTTTGAGGGGGATGGGTGTAGTATTGATTGGTGGGTGTTGGTCTACTGATGCCGGGCAGGCATTGGCTCTTCCCCAAGGGGGGCGTACCCAATGGGAGCATGCCTGGAGTATCATGATGGATTACTATCCCAGACTATATATAGTATACCAAAAACTGAGCTAAATACGTTTATTCCTGAGCCTGTACGATTGGGCTAATCCGGGGGCCTGCTGGTAATTGTCAGCAGGCTTTCTTACATTTAAATATACTCCAACGGCATTCCATGCACAAACTCCTCTACCTGCTCGTAACCCTTATCTGGCTGGCTACGGCCGGAAGTGCCCTGGCACAGCGCCCGGCTACCTACTCTACCTCTAACAAAAAGGCCATTAAAGCCTATGAGGCCTCTGAAAACTACATGATGCGCCGCCAGTGGCGGGAGGTGATCAGCTTGCTGGAAGAAGCCGTTAAGCGCGATGGTGAGTTTGTAGAGGCACGGGTGCGCCTGGCAACGGCCTACCGCACGGTTGGCATGCAGGATGCGGCCATTGCGCAGCTGGAAGCTGCTGCCAACCCAAAAAAGGGAGCGGCTGCCCCCGAAGCCCTCTTTGCCCTTGGTGAACTGTACTGGCAAACCGGCCGCTACCAGCAGGCGCAGGAAAAGCTGCAGGCCTACCAGGCCACCAATCCCCGGCAGAAGCCCCTCCTTGCCGCAACCCACCAAATGCTGGCCGGAACCGAGTTTGCGCTGAAGCAGCTGCAGAACCCGCTGCCCTTTGACCCGAAGCCCATGCCGCAGCAGGTCAATAAATTTCCGCAGCAGTATTTCCCGGTTCTGACCGTAGATGCCCGCACCCTGATCTTTACCGCCCGGGAAAGCAGCAGCACGCAGGATATGGAAGACCTCTACATAAGCCGGAAGGGGGAGGGGGGAGAGTGGTCGGCGCCTGAGTCGCTATCCGATGTGATCAACACCGCTTATAACGAGGGCACGGCGACCATCTCGGCCGATGGGCGCACCCTGATCTTTACCTCCTGCCAGGGGCGCCGCAGCTACGGGCGCTGCGATCTGTACATTTCCCAAAAGACAGGCGCCAGCTGGAGTGAGCCCCGCAACATAGGATCCGCCATCAATACCCGGCACTGGGAAAGCCAGCCCTCCCTTTCTGCAGATGGACGCACCCTTTATTTTGTCTCTGACCGCCCAGGTGGCCAGGGATCGCGGGATATCTGGGTCAGCAGCCGCAACGAGCAGGGGGAGTGGAGCGAGGCTCGCAACCTGGGTGCTCCCATCAATACCCCCGGGGAAGAGATCTCGCCCCAGATTCATGCCAACGGGCAAACGCTCTATTTTTCCTCCAACGGGCATGTGGGCATGGGCGGCTACGACCTGTTTTTGAGCGAGCAGCAGCAGGATGGTAGCTGGCAGCAGCCCCGCAACCTGGGCTACCCCATCAACACCCATGAAGACCAGGTATCGCTCTTTGTAACGGCCGATGGCAGTCAGGGCTTTTATTCGCAGGAGGTAATGCGGGGTGGCCAGCTCCAGAGCAGCACGCTGTACCAGTTTGGCCTGCCCGAAAGTGCCCGGGTGCGCAACCGCAGCAGCTATGTAACAGGTCGTATTTTTGATGCCCAAACCAAAAAGCCCCTTGGAGCTACCGTACAGCTCTACAACCTTGCCAGTCAGAAAATGGAGCAGGAGGTATCAGCCGATCCGGAGACGGGCCTCTATTATATGGTACTGACCGAGGGGGCTCCGTATGCCCTCTACGTAAACCGGCAGGGCTATCTGTTCAAGAGCCTGTCGTTTGATTTTGGCCGGGGGCAGAATTTCAATCCTGTAACATTGGATGTGTACCTTGATCCCATCCGGGCGGGCATGATCACCCGGCTTAACAATATATTTTTTGAAACCGACAAGTATGCCATACAGGCCCGCAGCGAAACTGAGCTGCAGCGCGTTGCTGATTTTTTGAGGCAGAATCCTGACCTACGCATCGAGATCAGCGGACATACCGATGATGTAGGAAATGCTGCCTATAATCAACAATTATCCGAGAAAAGAGCCCAGGCGGTGTACCAGTGGCTGGCCGATCAGGGCATACCGGCTGGCCGCCTGAAAGCCAAAGGCTATGGACAAACCCAGCCCCAACTACCCAATACCTCAGACGAAAATCGCCAGCAGAACCGCAGAATCGAGTTTAGGATACTTTAAAGGAAGTAGGTTGTCGGGATAGTTGTAAGGTCTGTATTGATTTTTGAATGATACTGCTGATGATCCAGAAAAGCATAGCAGCTTCGCAGGTTTATAGGGACTTGCAAAATAGGGTATGGGTACCATCTATAGCCTTATGTATTGATTGGGTGTTTCAAAATTATTTTATAACCCATTCAACCTTCTTGCAAAAGAATGTGTCACTATCCAGGAATGCAATGTAATTTTATAGGTACTTTTGAAATAAAAGTAGTTTAACCTGTTGTATTAAATTTTTGAAGACTATACTTTAGCGAGGTCTGATTTTTAATTTTTATTTAATCTCCACTTAATCCCTAGTTAATCTTTTATGAAGAGGATTTTACTGTTAACCATGGCGTTGTTCATGACCATTAGTGTGGCATGGGCGCAACGAACAGTGACAGGCAAAGTGACCGATGCTGCCAGCTCGGATCCCCTGCCAGGTGTTGCTGTTCGTGTTAAGAACTCATCAGTAGGTACAGTTACCGATATTGATGGTAACTACCGTATAGAGGTAGCCGGTGATGATGCCGTTCTTGTTTTCTCGTATGTAGGCTACCTCGATAAAGAGGAGCGCGTAGGCACCAGAACAACTATTAACGTTTCCATTGCGGAGAACGTAGAGCAGCTGGAAGCAGTAGTAGTAACTGCCCTTGGTATCACCAGGGAAGAACGCTCGCTGGGCTATGCCGTGCAGGAAGTAAAGGGCGAGGAACTAACCCGCGCCAAGGAAACCAACATCGTAAACTCACTGCAGGGTCAGATTGCCGGTGTGCAGATTCAGGGTACCTCCGGAGCGTTGGGTGGTGCTTCGCGGATCACTGTTCGTGGTTCCAGCTCCTTTCTGGGTGAAAACCAGCCACTCTTTGTAGTGGATGGAGTACCCATCGATAACTCAAACTATGCTTCTACAGACCAACAGACTGGTTTTGGTGGCGGTGCCTATGATTATGGCAATGCCGCAGCCGACATCAACCCGGATGATATCGAAAGCATGTCGGTGCTGAAAGGAGCTTCTGCTACGGCTCTTTACGGTTCTCGTGGATCTAATGGTGTAATCGTAATCACTACAAAGAGTGGCCGTGGCCGTAAAGGTATTGGCATCAGTGTTAACTCCAACACTACTTTTGAAAAGCCACTTGCCCTCATCCCCCACCAGCAGCTCTATGGCGGTGGTGCTATCAACCCCGATGATCCTTCCGGTTTCTATACCTTTACAGAGAATGGGCAGCAGTACTACTATCCTGCGTATGCAAAAGATGGTGCCTGGGGTCCTCGCTACAACCCGGATATTCAGGTGCGCCACTGGGACTCCTGGGATCCTAACAGCCCCAATTATGGCGAAACCCGTCCATGGGTAGCTCCGGCCAACGACTATACCACCTTCTTCGAGACTGGTCAGACGTATAACAACAACGTTGCCCTTACTGGCGCCAACGAATTTGGTAACTTCCGCCTTTCGCTCACCAATGTGGATCAGAAGGGCATAATGCCAAACTCAGGTCTGGGCAGAAATACAGTAAGCTTTAATGGCGATTACAAGCTTACCGATAAATTGCGTACCAGCGCCGGTGTAAACTATGTTGTAACAGAAGGCAACGGCCGTTTTGCTACCGGTTATGATAACAACAACGTAATGCAGGGTTTTACCCAGTGGTGGCAGACCCAACTGGACTTTGAACGCCTGAAAGATTACAAGCGAGAAGACGGTACCCAGCAGACCTGGAACCCCAAAGGCCCGATCGTAGATGATAACGGTAACCTACTTGGCTTCGATTCTAGCCCCATGTACTTTGATAACCCGTACTGGGTACGCTACGAGAACTTCCAGCGCGACCGTAGAGACCGGGTATTTGGTAATTTTGGTGTAGATTATGAACTGCTGAAGGGACTAACGGCTTCTGGTCAGGTAAGCACCGATAGCTATACCTTCAGAGCAGAAGAAGCCCGTGCTGTAGGCGGTATCGACATCCCAGAGTATTCTGAGCAAGTGCGTACCTTCCGGGAAACCAATGCCGACCTGCGACTAATGTATAACAACCGTTTTGGCGAATTCTCGCTGAATGCTATTGTGGGTGCTAACCGCATGCGTCAGAGCACTAACTTCAACAGCATAGCTACTACCGAAGGCTTGAGCTTGGCGGGCTTCTACAATATTTCTAACTCAGTAGGCACCCCCCTGATTCAGACCTATCAGACCAACAGAGGTATTAACTCGGTGTATAACTCAGTTTCTGCCGGTTGGAGAGATATGTTCTTTGCAGACTTTGCCGTACGGGTAGACTGGGCCTCGACGCTCTCTCCGCAGTTCAACAGATATGTGTATCCTTCCTTGCAGACCAGCTTTGTATTTACTGAGCTACCTGCCTTCCAGGATCTTAACTTCCTGTCGTTTGGTAAGCTGAGAGCAAGTATTGGCCGTACCGGTAATGGTCTGGTAGATCCTTACCAGCTGTATAATACGTTTACACCACTTACGCCTAACTTTGGTACAGATCCTCGCTTTACTGTACCCAATGCCCGTCCTAATCCAGATCTGAAAGCTGAGATGACCGACGAGTGGGAAGTAGGTACCAACCTGAGATTCCTGCAAAGCCGTGTTGATCTGGATGTAGCCTATTACAACCGCTTGTCGTATGACCAGATCTTCAGCGTTGCTTCTTCTGCTGCTACGGGCTTTACCTCACGCCTGGTAAATGCCGGTGAGATGCGTAACCGAGGCCTTGAAATTACACTGAATGCCATCCCTGTTCAAACCAACGACTTCCAGTGGAATATGGGGCTGAACTTCTCCAGAATCTGGAACCGAGTGGAGTCACTGGGCGAAATTGAGAACATCCGCGTAGGTACCACCTGGGCCGCAGAATTGAGAATTCAGCGTGATCTGCCCTACATGGCCATCATGGGACGAGATGTGGTTAGAAATGATAATGGCGACCCAATTATCAATGAGAATGGTTTCTATGAGCTTACCCCTAACCGCGTATATCTTGGCTCAGCCATTGCTGACTACACAGGTGGTTTCAAAAACGAATTTACCTACAAGGGTGTGACTTTGGGTGCTCTTATTGACTTCCAGAAAGGTGGCGGCATGCACTCTTCTTCAATTCAGTGGGCCAGATATTCTGGTATGCTACCTGAAACTGCTGAAGGCGGCATTCGTGAAAATGGTATAATCCTGCCAGGGGTTACCGAAGATGGCCAGCCTAATACGAAGGCCGTTGATGCACTTACCTACTACCAGACGTACTGGAGCATAGGTGGCCTGAATTATTTCGACGCCAGCTTTGTTAAGCTGAGAGAGCTTCGCCTTACCTACACCGTGCCGGCCAGAGTGTTTGGTCGCATGCCATTTAGAAATGTAAACGTAGGTATCATTGGTCGTAACCTGGCAATTCTGCACTCGAATGTTCCATATCTTGATCCTCAAATGGTTACAGGTTCTGGTAACGCGCAGGGTCTCGAGAACGCCCAGATTCCTTCTACCAGATCAATTGGTTTTAGCTTGAGCTTCTCACTTTAATCCATTCTTTAGAAATTGAATTAACGAGACAACGAATTATGGTCTATACTAATCTTAAAAGAGTAATACTGGCAGTTGTAGCTGCCAGTGTACTGGGACTCAGCGGCTGCGATAAGGGCTTCGATGAGATGAACATCGACCCCAACCAGCCCACGCGGGTACCGGCTGAAAACCTGCTAACGCAGGCGCAGCTAAGCCTGAACCAACTATTCTGGGGCAGGGCGGCCAATGCTGAATTTGCCATGCTGCTGGTACAGCATTTTGCCCAAAATGAGTATGCTGAGGATTCGCGCTATACCATGCCGGCCGCCAATTTCGATGGCATTTGGAATACGGCGTATGCCGGTGGTCTCAATGACCTGGAAGTTGCCAAAACCATTGTTGAGAACAATGAAGCTATCAGTGATGTGGTAAGAGCCAATCAGATAGCTGTACTGGAGATCATGCAGGTATGGGCTTTCCATAACCTCACTGATATGTTTGGTGATATTCCGTACAGCGAGGCACTGACCGATGAGCCTTATCCAAGCTATGATCCTCAGTCTGAGATCTATCCTGATCTAATTAGAAGATTAACAGAAGCATCTGCTCAAATTGACCCTACCGCCGGTAGTTTCTCCTCAGGTGACAATATCTATAGAGGTGATATGGAGCAATGGCGTTTGCTGGCCAATTCATTAAAGCTTCGCATTGCCATGCGCATGTCTGATGTAAACTCTTCAGCCGCCAGCACTGCTGTTGCTCAGGCTGTAGCTGATGGTGTGATCATGACCCATGCACAGGCTGCTACCTATGAGTTCGATCCGCAGGCTGCTTTGGCAAATCCACTGTACATTGATCAGGTGATCAACCGCCGGGATGATTTTAGTGTATCCGAAACCTTGCTTGGCTACATGCAGGATGAAAATGACCCACGTGTATCTGCCTATGCAAACCCCAACGTATCGGGTAACTATGTAGGAATGCCTTACGGACTTACCGATGCCGAGGCCTTTGCCCGTAAAGGCAATACCTCTCGTCCTAATGACGCCCTGCGTCAGCAGCAGTCTGAGGCCATCATCATGGGTCCGGTTGAAGTTTATTTCTTGCTGGCTGAAGCGGCTGAGAAAGGATACATCTCCGGAGACGCTGCTGAATATTACACTGATGCACTGGAATTGTCCATGGACTACTGGGGTGTGTCAGATGCAGAGGCTACCGCCTATATTGCTGCGCATCCGTATAGCTCTGCTAACTGGCGCGAAGTAATTGGAACTCAAAAATGGGTGGCCCTTTACATGCAAGGCCTGCAGGCCTGGGCAGAGTGGCGTAGACTGGATGCTCCGGATCTTGCCTTCCCGGCAGCTGCTGACCCGAGTGTATCGGCCATTCCAGTGCGGGCACCTTATCCTGCTGGTGAAGAAGGTACCAACACCGAAAACCTGGCAGCAGTAGGCGTTAATGGCCTGGCTACCAAAATGTGGTGGGACGTTGACTAATGCCGTTATCTATAAGAATTATAGTTAAATAAAAAAACCACCTGTACTTTAGTACAGGTGGTTTTTTTTGTTAAACATGTCAGTCTACCGGAAAGTGTAGGTAAGGGCTGGCTCTTTATTTGAAATAAAAACAAGTACGGTTGCAAGGCTCATGCTGCCAGCGTCCTAAAAATTAGATTCCAGCCTTAGCATTGGGTATAATTATAAGAGAGCCGTCAATGTAGTCTGAGAATGAGATATAGGTAAGATGCTGTTGAAAATTATTAAGTGAAATCCCAATGAGTAAAGCTTGTTTGGGGAGTGGGATAAGACACCAAAGACTCTAAAAGCGAATGAACCAGCCAGAGAATTTTGTTTAACGAAAAGAATCTGCAAGTCATGAGATCCAAAACACTCTATCACGACAGTTCTTAATAGTTAGGCCGTTAGAAAAATTTTCAAAGATTTTTTCAGCACAGGGAGGCAACCCTTCGAATTAAAATATCATTAAAATAAAAAATCATACATAAGATGTTATAGAATCCAAATCCGCATTCAAGTGCTTGTGAACGCAGAATATGTAGGATTAAAATTTTATTAGAAACTGATTTTAGTCATGTTTGCCAAATAAAGTCTTGTCTTATGGCATGCCAGAAAAATGATTGAGGCAAGATTTTGGCAGACGTAGTCATTTGTTTATTTTTTGTCTGGCCTCTATATTAGTGGCGGTCTTTATCAACAAACCAATTAATAATTACGTATGAAGAGGATTTTACTGATGAGCTTTTTGCTCCTGGGGGTAATGACATCCGCCTGGGCGCAAAGAACCGTAACAGGTAGAGTTACCTCACAGGCAGAAGGTGAAGGCCTGCCTGGAGTAGCTGTACGATTAAAGAACGGAACAGGCGGAACTGTTACCGACATGGATGGCAACTATAGAATTGAAGTGCCGTCCGACAATGCCATTTTGGTATTTAGCTTTATTGGATATACTGCCAAAGAAGAGGCAGTAGGCACCCGTACTACCATCAACATTCAGCTTAGCGAAGATGTTGAGCAGTTACAGGAAGTGGTAGTTACCGGGTACTCTGCAAGTTCTCGCCAAGCTTTGGTGAGCTCTGTATCAGCTGTAGGGGAAAAAGAATTAAAAATGTGCCCTTGCCTGATGTTAACCAGATGTTACAGGGTAAAGCTGCTGGTGTATTCTCTACTATTGGCAGTGGACAGCCAGGAGCTGCCGCCAACATTCGTGTGCGTGGTGTAGGCTCTATTACAGCGGGTAGCCAGCCACTGTATGTAATTGATGGTGTGATTGTGAACTCTGGTGATCTTTCCAGAGGAACGCCCACTACAGATGTACTAGCTAACATCAATCCTAGTGATATTGAGTCAGTGAACATTCTTAAGGATGCAGCTGCTACAGCTCTGTATGGTGCACGTGCTGCCAATGGTGTAATTGTAATTACTACAAAACGTGGTACATCAGGCAAGACCAAATTTACGCTGGGTGCCCAGTATGGTGTAACCAAGCGCACTAACCAGAACTTTGACGTTCTAAGCTCACCACAACTGGTTGCCTACGATCGTCAGTTACTTGCCAATGCTGGTTACTCGGAGGCTGTTCTTGATGCTCAGAGACCACTTTCGCTTGCGGATACAGATTTTAACTGGTTAGATGCCGGTTTCCGTACGGGCAAGACAAATAACTATGAGTTGAGCGCAGCCGGTGGTAATGAAAAAACCAGATTCTTCCTGTCTGGCGGCTACTTTGACCAGGAAGGCATTCTGATCAACAGTGATTTTAAGCGTTACTCTGGCCGGATCAATGTTGACCATTTCGCTACCGACAGACTTTCATTCGGTGTTAACCTGAACCTTTCGTATACAGACCAGTTATCGGCTTCTCCAGGTAACCAGTTCAACTCTCCTCTACTTGGTGGCTTGTCAATGGTGCCTTTCCTTACTCCGGTAAATCCTGATACCGATGAACTGTGGGTAGGTTCTGAGCCAGGCTTTTCAAGATCGTTTACGCGGAACAACTTTGTAAGAAATACGCCGCTTAATCCACGCGATTATAACAACCTTAGAACTCTGGGCAATGTAAATGCCCGCTATGAAATTCTTAAGGATATGCTAGCCTTCCGCGCTAAGTTTGGCTTGGATTACAACAATATCGGTGAGTTCTCTTACACAGACCCAACCACTCCGGATGGACTGGCCTCAAAAGGTCGCGCATTGTATATAAGTACAGATGATTACACCCTAACCAGCCAGTTGCTGTTAGATTTCAACCGTTCGTTTGGTGACCACAATGTAAGTGCAATTGGGGGTTATGAATATCAAAACAACCGCTACGAAACCATCAATGCAACAGGAACCGGTTTTGCAGATGGTTACCTGAAAACACTCCAGTCTGCTGCAGTACCTGAGTCAATAAGCGGTTTTAATACCGAATATTCTTTCGTTTCTTATCTGTCACAGGTAAGCTATGATTTCGATAGGAAATATTACCTGACAGGTAGTATCCGTAGAGATGGTTCTTCTCGTTTTGGTGCTAACAACCGCTGGGCAAACTTCTGGTCAGTAGGTGGCTCATGGGTATTCAGCAATGAGGCCTTTATGGATGCTGCTCCCTGGCTGTCTCTAGGTAAAATCCGTGGCAGCTATGGTACCGCTGGTAATGCTTCCATTGGAAACTTTGAGGCACTTGGCCTTTATTCTTTCGCTGGTGCTTACAATGGCACGCCAGGTTCAACACCATCACAGCTAGCAAATCCTGACCTTACCTGGGAGGAAAACGTTTCTTACAACGTAGGTGTAGATCTTGGTTTGATCAAAAATCGCGTGAATTTTACAGCTGAGTGGTACAACCGCGATTCTGAGCAACTTCTGCTGAATGCACCAATTTCTTCTACTTCTGGTTTTACAAGCATTTCCAGAAACGTAGGTGCTGTGCGCAACCGTGGTTGGGAATTTGTGTTGAATACAGTGAATTTCCAGGGTGATTTCACCTGGACCACAGACTTCAATATTTCTTTCAACAAGAATGAAGTACTGGCACTTAATAATGACCAGGCCATTACCGGAACACTGCAGCGTACGGCTGTTGGTTCTCCAATTAATACTTTCTACCTGAGAGATTATGCAGGCGCTGATCCTGAAACAGGTGCTCCCCGCTGGAGAACTGAGGAAGGTGGCTTTACCAGCACCTATGCACAGGCTCCTCGCTTTGAGATGGGTAGCCCTAACCCTGATTACTTTGGTGGACTTACGAATAATCTGTCATACAAAGGTGTAGGTCTGTCATTCTTCTTCTACTTCAGCCAGGGTGGTAAGATCTATGATGATACCGGACGTATCCTGGATGCTGATGGAACTTACTATGGTCTGAACCAATATGCCAGAACTATCGAAGATCGCTGGGAGCAGCCAGGTGATATTGCCTGGAGACCACAAGCCCGCTATGGTGGTAACAGAAATGCAAGCTCTGCGTCATCTCGCTACCTGCAGGATGGTTCCTATGTGCGTCTTCGTAATGTAACTCTGTCATACACCCTCCCTCAATCACTGCTGAGTAACTCTGCCTTCTCTAATGTGAGAATATATGCTCAAGGACAGAACCTCTGGACTAAGACCAATTACGAAGGTTTTGACCCTGAGATGGCTGTGAATGGCGTAGAATTCTTCCGCTATCCTGTAGGCAGAGTGGCCACATTCGGTTTGGAAATTGGATTCTAATTTAATTCAAGAAGTATACTATGAAAAAAATAATATTATCAGCGGCTGTGCTTGGGACTGTATTCCTTGCTGGCTGTACAGATAAACTTGAGCTTGAGCCTGAGCAGTCTTTGTCTAATGAGCAGGCACTCAATAGTTTTGCAAAAGCGCAAACAGCAATTTATGGCTCCTACGACGGATTCCAAGCATTAGCCTACTACGGAAGAGATTTTCCGGTTATGGCGGACGCCAATAGTGATGATATTGTAATTGGCCAGAACTCCGGACGTTTTCTAAGAGATAATGATTTCCAGTATTCTGCAGAATACGCAACCAGTACTGGGTTTTGGAACGCAGCCTATGCCGTTATTGGTCGTGCCAACAACGTTATCAATGCGATGCCAAACATTACGGATGGAAGTGAGGAGCAGCGTAATCAAGTGTTAGGTGAGGCACTCTTTATAAGAGCGCTGGCCCACTTTGACCTGGTAAGACGATTTGCACAGCCATATTCGCTTGATAACGGTGCTGGTTTGGGTGTTCCCTATATTACTGTTACTGAAATAGGGGAACCATCCAGAAATACCGTTGCAGAAGTATATAACCTGGTTATCGCTGATCTGGAACGAGCTGAAACACTGATGACACAGGATGTAGGCAAATTCAGAGCTAATAAGAAAGCAGCTCAGGCCCTTCTATCAAGAGTTCATCTTTACAGAGGCACTGCTGCCGACAATCAAAAAGTTGTAGACTGGGCTAACGCTGCAGAAACGGGTATGAGCCTTGTTTCCAATGCTGACTACCTGGCTGACTGGTTCTCTGATGGATCTGCTGAATCTTTCTTTGAGCTGAAGTTTGTAGCAGACGAAAACCGTGGTGCAGATAACTATGGCTATATCTATCTGCCAACAGTAACCACCGATGTTTTTGCTGCCAATATTGATCTCCCCACTACCATGGTTAACTCAAATGGATATGGTGACCTTCGCCCGTCCAATGAGCTCATTGGTCTTCTTGATGAGAACGATATCAGACGTAACTTTATTCAGTTTGTACCTGGCTGGGATGATGACTTTCAGTTTAAATTCTTGAACCAGGTGGCCGATATTGCAGGCTTGATCAGCCCTCGTATACTTCGTCTGTCAGAGGTTGTTCTAAACAGAGCAGAAGCAAATGCCAAGCTTGGAAACTTTATTCAAGCTCGTGCAGATCTGAACAGAATCAGAACAAGAGCCGGCCTTCCAGAACTTACCCTTGAATTGGTAGGCAATGACAATCTGCTGATGGAGATTCTTGAAGAAAGAAGACGCGAACTGATGTTTGAGGGACACCGCTTTTATGATCTTATGCGAAACGGAATGGATCTGATTCGTGAGGATTGTGGAGCCATTGCAACTTCTGGAGGTGCTTGCCGAATCAATTCAGGCGATACCAGAGTTGCCTATCCAATACCTCAAAGAGAGATTGATGCTAACCCTGGTATGGCTGGCCAACAGAATCCAGGATACGGAGGTTAATTTCTCCTAAGGTCTGACTATTTCTTAGCCAGATCACTACCACCAAAGCCTTCTTTACTTATGTGTTTGTTAAAGACAAATGCAGAGTAGAGGAGGCTTTTTTCATTAGCATTGCTGTGTGCAAGATATTCCTTGCTACATTGGTTATTTCTCGGCTGGTTTTATTGAGTTTGACTTGAGACTGCCTGGCCACCAGGGTTTGATTTCTAATTCAAATATAGCTGCACCTAAGATGAAGTAATGTTATAGAGGCTGCTACACTCCCAGTCAGCAAACAGCAAGGCAAAACAGGAAGCTGAGAGGAATTACAACTTTGAAGTATGCAAAATGAAATATGAACGTGAATTAACTTTAGCTACGAAATCACCTAGAATTTATATATATTCATTTCTGTATAAGTAACCCCTATGCCATGAAAAAGCTTATCTCATATGCAATCTTTACTCTTTGTTTTATAGGGTATGCCACTGCCCAAAACCAGGAATCGCTTACTGTTGAAGTTGGAAATGATATTCAAAAAACTTTAGGAGAACATGTTTATCGATTCCCAGCTTTTAAATCAGGTACTGTTTACTTCAGAAATGGCAAATCAACAATGGCCTCTTTGAATTTAAATATGCTTCTGGAAGAAATGCAATTCTTAGATGCAAGAAAAGATACATTAGCCATCGTAGACCCTTCAGCTATTGACCGTATCGAAATAGGATTGGTTACTTTTATATATAAAGAGGCATATCTTGAAATTTTGGAAGTGTATGACTCTAAAGTTGCGCTTGCTATTCAAAGAAAGATAAAGGTTTCGGATCGTCAAAAAGAAGGTGGGTATGGGCAGCAAACATCGAGTTCCTCCATATCAAGTATCAGTACTCATTCTGCCAATAATAATCTACACTATAACCTGAAAGTTAATGAAAACCTGCTGATTAGTAAGGAGCAGAAATTTTTTATAGTTGATCAAGGGGGAAGTGCAAAAGTGGCTAACAAAGCCAATATTCTGAAAGCCTTTTCTGACAACCGTAAGAATATAGCAGAATATATGAAAACTAAGAAAATTGACTTTAATAAGCAGGAGGATATTGAAGATTTACTTATGTACTCTAGTAGTCTTCAATGAAGCACTTCTAACAGATAATTATACGGAACCATAGCTCCCGTTATCTGTAGTACATACTCACCTGCATCAACATACTTTCAACTTTGCCTGCTGGAAAATTCGATATTTCATATATATCACATGAATAAAATATTCATCTTAATCGTTAGCCTTATTCTGGGATTTATATATCAAACTTCAGTTTACGGTCAGATCCAGGAACCCGCCGATGCTGTTATCCCAGGCAAGCTTAATTATACCTCAGGAGTAGTTTTGGTCCGGCTTAAAAATCAACATGCGACCATAGGCAGCAGAATGGGAAAAGGCTCCTGGAGCGCGCTCCTGCCTGATCTTAGGGTTAGCCGTGTAATACCTTTCAGTCAGCAGCAGGAAGACGGGCAGCAACAGCAGCGTCGAGGCAGAAAATCACATGGGATTGATATCAGAAGGTATTATCAGCTAATCTTTGACCCCAGCATTCCGCTGGAATCGGCAATAGAGCAGCTCTACAAAACAGGCCTGGTGGATTTGGTAGAACCTGATTACCTGCATTCCCCCCTCTATGTTCCAAACGATCCCAGAACCAGTGAGCAGTACTACCTGGAGCTGGTTCGCGCCTTTGAGGCCTGGGACATTAGCAAAAGTAGCCGAGAGGTGGTGATTGCCATTCTGGATTCCGGCGTTGAGTTGAATCATCCGGATCTACGAGCTAACATCTACACCAATGAGAAAGATCCAATTGATGGACTTGATAACGATGAGGATGGGTACATCGATAATTACTGGGGCTGGGATTTTGCCGGCAGTGATTATAGTACGCTGGTGGGGGATAATGATCCGAATGCTGATAAATCCAATATGAGCCATGGCACAGTGGTGGCCGGATGTGCTTCGGCTGTGACCGACAATGGAATCGGTATCGCAGGAGTGGGCTTTAATGCACGTCTGATGGTGCTTAAGCATACTGCCGATAACGACGAGCGCAATAATGGGGGAGGCTATTTGCTGAATCTGTTGCAGGGGGTAGTTTATGCGGCTGAGCATGGGGCCGATGTGATCAATGCCTCCTATGGCTCCACCTATTATAGCCAGATTGCACAGGATATATATAAGTATGCCGCCCTTGTGCATGATGTGGTGATAGTTGCAGCAGCCGGTAATTCCGGCTCCGCTACACCTAATTACCCATCGGATTATGATTATGTACTCTCTGTTGCAGCAACAGATAAGGATGATCGTCGGGCGGGATTTTCCAGCTATGGCGATCGGGTAGACATAGCCGCTCCCGGGGCAGGGATACTGTCTACAGCCATAGGCGGAACCTACCGCACGGCTAGTGGTACTTCTTTTTCGGCACCCATTGTTTCTGGCGCTGCGGCTCTTTTGAAGACCAAATATCCCGATTTTAACGGAGCCCAGATTGCAGAACTTCTGCGTGTTACTGCCAACCCGGCCTTTAATGAAGCGCTTAGCGAGCCCTATAAGAACAAAATGGGCAGGGGGCGGCTAGATGTGTTGGCTGCGCTTACTACCGAAAGCCCTTCTATACGCTTTGACAATGCCCAGCTTCAGGGGCCGGATGGGGATGTGGTTAAAGCAGGAGAAGAAGCTTCTCTGAGTGGAGATTTTATTAATTTCCTTTGGCCGGCAGAGGGAGTAAGCGTAACGCTTAGTTCTTCCAGCTCTCATGTTATGCTCCTGGAGTCAACCATACAGCTGGGCAGTATGGGGTCGGAGCAAGTAAAATCCACAGGCAGTACCCCCTTCAGATTTAAGCTCAGTGCTGCCACTCCCTCAAACACCGAGCTTACCCTCCGGCTTGACTACACCGCAGCCGGAGGCTACAGGGATTATCAGTATGTCCGGATTCTGGTAAATCCCACCTATTTTACCCTAAACGAAAACCTGGTATCTACCACCATAGCCGGTAACGGACGCACTGGCTATAGGGATACGGAGCGCAAACAGGGACTTGGCTTTGTCTATAATGATCTTAACCTGCTCTTTGAAATGGGGCTGCTCATGGGTACCAGCAGCACTAAGATGGTAAGTAGCATACGTTCTACCGGAGGCACATATTCAGATGATTTTAGAGAGTTGGAGGAAATACGGCGAGACATGCCCGGCACGATTGGGGATGTTGATATCTGGGGCTCATTTGATGATTCAAAGGCCACAACTGACCGCAAGTTGGGTGTTGAGGTTCGCTACAGGGCGTATGCCTGGCGGGAAGTGCCCTATGAAAAAACAGTAATCCTGGAATACGAGGTGCTGAATACCAGAGCTCAGCCCCTTGAGAATTTTTACATAGGCCTGTATGCCGACTGGGACATAAACCAGCAGGATTCAAATGATAAGGCCGACTGGGATGCCGGTACTCAAACCGGCTATATCTATACACCTGATGCAGAAGAACGATGGGTAGGGGCTATCCAGGTGCTTAGCGGCACCCCTGCGTATTGGGCCATTGACAATGATCAGGCGGTATCCGGAAATCCCTTTGGTGTGTACGATGGCTTTTCCAATGAGGAGAAGTTTCGCTCCCTTTCCAGCGGTATTGGCCGCACCCGTGCAGGGGAGGTAAGCCAGGGAAATGATGTTAGCCATACAGTAGGCTCCGGTCCGTATACCATTCAGCCTGACCAATCGGTAACAGTGGCATTTGCCCTACATGGAGGCAGTGAAATTGATGAGGTGCTTGCATCAGCCCAGGTAGCCAGATCCCTGTATGAATCAATTGAGGAAGTAACAAGGCCAAACCCTATACTTGTAACTGGTATTGATACGGACCCCCTAAAAGCGATATCAATCTATCCAAACCCGAGTAGAGGAGATGTATATGTTAAGGTTCCGTTAGATGGAAACTCTCCCATATACCTTACTATGTATGATGGGACAGGCCGGCAACTCCTTAAGAAAGTATATCCTTCGGATGAAAGCCTCATAAAAATTGATCTGAGCGGTAACACAGGCATATACCTAATTGAGATTCTTCAAGGTAAACACCGTACAGTCAAGCGTATATCCTTACATTGAAGTCTAACGGTTATGTAAACATCCGTTTACCATTGATCCTTATTTTTTGCCGTTCATAATCTTTTGATACCACAATATTTTTTTCTTTATTTGGCAGGTGTTATGCCTGGAAGACCTTAATTGTTACCCTCGGAATTCCAATTTCAAGATTATCTTTTTTTAAGTGACTACAACCTATCCAGGTGAAGGTGTGTCGTAAAGGGGATCAAAAATGTATAAACTGTTTTTTTTCATCATTTTTCATACATAAGTAGACTTGTTAACACTTAAGGATATTGTTTAATTTGTTAGCATAACAATGCGCATGACTCTTATTCTTTTTTATCAACATAACTAACCAAACCCTTTTATCTATGAAGAGAATTTTACTGTTAAGCTTCGTGCTCATTAGTCTGCTTAGTGCAGAGGCGTGGGCACAGCGAGCGGTTACCGGTAAGGTAACAGATGCAGCAAACGGCGATGCTTTGCCGGGTGTTGCTGTTCGCATTGTGGCCAGTGGACAGGGCACTGTTACAGATATGGACGGTAATTACCGTATCGAGGTGCCCTCTGATCAGTCTGTGCTTCAATTTTCATTTGTTGGCTACAAAAACCGTGAGGTTACAGTAGGTACACAATCTGTTATCAATGTACGTCTACAAGAAGATGTTGAACAACTGGAAGCAGTTGTTGTAACAGCTCTTGGTTTTGAAGAAAAAGAAGATCGCTTAGGTTCTTCCTCTTCTAAAGTAGATGGAACATCAATTGTTAAATCTGGTGAGACGGGTCTTATCAACTCTATGGCTGGTAAGGCTTCTGGAGTTCAGATCACCCGATCAACAGGCGATCCTGGTGCTGGATCCTACATTCAGATTCGGGGCCAAAGTACCATTACCAGCAGTGTGCAGCCACTCATCGTAGTGGATGGTGTTCCTGTATCGAACTCTACACTGGGTTCTGGCGTAGATGGTGTTGCCCAGCAGTCTCGTCTCAATGACATCAACCCTAGTGATATAGCCTCCGTTCAGGTTCTGAAAGGTGCTTCAGCTGCTGCCCTGTGGGGCTCGCGTGCTGCTAATGGTGTGATCATGATCACCACCAAAAAAGGCAGAGCCGGAGACAAGGTTAATATAGATTTCCGTTCAACCTATTCAGTAGATCAGATCAATCAGCGTCACCAGCTGCAGTCTACATTTGGCCAGGGTGCCCGCGGTGCTTATAGTCCAACGGCAGCCAACTCTTATGGAGATAAGATCTCATTGAGATCAGGTGGTGCAGATGAGGTCAATACTACGGGTGCTTTCTTTGAGGCAGCCGATGGTACTCGCTATTATCCAATACTTACCAAGAACTCAAGAGAAACTTATACAGACTCTAACTTTGATAATGTTTTCCAGAATGGTCATTTCTGGGACAATAACCTAAGTATAAGCGGTGGTGATGAAAAAAACACCTTCTACTTTAGCCTTGGTCACCTGGATCAGGAAGGCATTATTCGCAACAATAGTGATTATGCCCGTACCAGCTTGCGTGTAAATGCAGGTCGTACCTTTAATAGTGTTCTTAGAGGTGGTATCAATACTGCTTATTCCAGAGTTGCTTCAAACAGAATTCAGCAGGGATCAAATACAGCAGGTCTTTATCTGGGCTTACTGCGTACAGCTCCTGACTTTGACACTAGAGATTATATTGGTAACTACTACTCAAGCCCAGAGGCTGCCCCTGTACTGGGACGTCAGCGTTCTTATCGGAACTATCTTGGAGCTGGAGCAAACCCAGTGTATAATAACCCGCTTTGGACAATCAACGAGCAGGAGAACCCAACCATTGTAAACCGTATGATCACCAGCGCTGAGCTGGTTTTCAGTCCGCTTGACTGGTTTGAGTTGACAACCCGGGGCGGAATTGATACCTACACTGACCGTCGTTCCAGTTACTTCCCGGTATTCTCTGGCTCATTTCCAACAGGTAGAGCCAATGAGCAGACTATTGAGGAGTACCAGCTGAACCTTGATGTAATTGGCCGTTTTACACATGACTTTTCGGAAAGTCTGAGCACAAGCCTTATTACTGGTTTTAACTTCAATAACCGCCAGTACGATAACTACAGTATCACTACGCAGAGCTTTATCATTCCGGGAGCACCAATCAACTCAGATAATGCTACTCCGGCCAACCGTACACCTTTTGACTACACGCAAACGATCCGTACTACTGCTGGCTATGCCAGTCTGAATGTGGGCTTCCAGGATCAGCTGTTTGTAAACCTCACAGGTCGTGCCGAGTCGTCTTCAACCTTCGGTGAAAATTCTGACCGTACGTTCTTCTATCCTTCAGCTGATGTTGCCTGGCAGTTTACGGAGCTGGCTCCGTTGAAAGGATCTGAGTTCCTGACGTTTGGTAAGCTTAGAGCGGCCTATGGCGAAGTGGGTACTCAGCCAGCCCCTTATGCTACCTCTACAGACTATGTGTCGGCAATCTTTGGTGAGTCATGGGGTCCCGGCCTGGATGTAGGCCAGTATGGTGGTGGTTATATCGAGGACTTTGCAGGTGGAAACGATGCTGTTGAACCAGAGCGTAAGAAAGAATATGAGATCGGTACCGATCTGCGTTTCTTCGATAATAAACTGCGTGCAAGTGTAACTCACTATAGAAATGAGACAATCGGTGCACTGTTTTTTGTGCCAGTTGCTGCTTCTACAGGTTTCACTTCTCGTTATGACAATGCCGCATCTCTAGAGAACAGAGGCTTTGAAGTTGATTTGGGATACAGCCTGCTAAATACCAGCGACTGGGGAGTTGATTTTGATCTTAACTGGACTCGTAACCGCAATGAAGTAACAGATCTTCGGGGTACAGAATCACTCTTCCTGGCAGGCTTTACCGGTGCATCATCACGCGCAGTAGTTGGTCATCCGGTTGGTGCTCTCTGGGGTGTAGGCTGGGATAGAAATGAGCAGGGCCAACTGGTGCTGGATGAGAATGGCTTCCCGCAGGCAGCTCAGAATGAAAGTGTACTTGGTGATCCAAACCCAGAATGGCGCGCAGGTCTGAATACTGCCATTCGTTATAAAGGATTTAGCATTTCTGCTTTGATCGAGCGCTCGCAAGGGGGTGATATCTGGGCAGGTACATTCGGTATCCTGAATAACTTTGGTGTATCTCAGGTTTCTGCCAATGAGTCAGTGGCTACAGGCGATCTTGTACAATACAATGGTACTGTTATCCCTGCTGGTACTACGTTCCGCGGTAACATTCAGGACTTCGGTGCCGGACCGGTTGCTCTTACCGAAAGCTGGTATACTACCTTAGGTGGCGGTTTTGGACCCGTAGCTGAGCAATTCATCATTGATGCTACCTGGACTCGTCTGCGTGAGATATCGCTGAGCTATACGCTTAATTCTGAGGGATTCCGTAATTTCAGCAAACTGTCTGCAGTAGAGCTTTCGCTGTCCGGTCGTAACCTGGCTCTCTGGTATGCCAACAAAGATATCCTGGGTACAGATCCTGAAACTAACCTTACAGGTCCATCTAACGGCCGTGGTTTGGAGTATTTCAATAACCCTAACACACGTTCTTTCCTGTTCACAGTTAGATTAACTTACTAATTCTTACGCTTTTTATGAAAAACATATATAAGTATCTTTTACTGCTGGCCGTTTCTGCAGGTAGCTATTCCTGCGAATCTCTGGTAGATGATCTTAATGAAGATCCAAACAATCCCGGCGATGCTCCTGCTGAACTTATGCTGCCTGGTGCAGAGCTTGCCAATGTGATGGTGCAGGAAGGCGACTGGGCACGTCTGGCGGGTATGTGGACCGGTTATTTTACGGGTGTAGACCGCCAGTATGCCAGCCTTAATCAGTATGTTACTACCTCTGGCGATTATGATGCCACATGGGGTAACCTGTACGCAGGTGTGGTAAAAAATACCCGCATCATTCGTGCGAAAGCGGAAGCAGGTAATAACCCCTCTCTGGGTGCTGTTGCCAGCATAATTGAAGCCAATGCCGTAGGAACTGCTGCAGCCCTGTTTGGGGATGTGCCCTTCCGTGAAGCTGCAAATCCTGAGTTTCCTTCACCTGCTTATGATCCCCAGGAGCAAGTGTATGCGGATCTGCAACAGTTGCTGACAGATGCCATTGAGGCGCTTGAAGAAGGACGTGGTACAATTCCAAGTACTTCAATACACGGACTAAGCAGAGCCGCCTGGATTGAAGTAGCACACACCCTGAAAGCACGCTACTATATGCATACCCGTCAGTACGAAGAAGCATATGAAGAAGCACAAATGGGAATTAGTACACTTGGAAACTCCTTAAGTGTTGACCACGGCTCAACGTATGGTGGTAACCTAAACCTTTTCAATAGCTTTATGGACTGGGATCGTCCCGGCTACATGAGTGCGAGGGATGGTCTGGCTCCAAGATTGCTTTTTGCTGATGAAGCTTCTTACAGAGGTAATACCAAAACAAATGAAGAGGCGCGTGCTAACTTTGCCTATATCACCGATGAGCAATATGCAGAAGGGTATGAGCCAAACTTTTATGGCTATTGGTGGGGTACTGCTCCAGGCCTTTTTGGTGCTGATGCTACCTATTATATCGTTTCCTATATGGAAAATCAGCTTACGCTTGCAGAGGCAGGCGCACGTACCCAAGGATTTGAAGTTGGTCTTCAGCACCTCAATGAGTACCGTGCGTTTCTTAATGATGGGGGCTATTTGAATGCTGATTATGTGGCAGAATTTGAGCTGGAGTATTCGTATGAGCCTTATACACTTCTGGACTTTACCCTTGCCGGTGTTGAAAACCCTGATGGCACAGCTCCGCTTAATGCACTAATGCGTGAAATCCTGGAGGAGCGCTATATTACGTTTATTGGCCATATAGAAGGGTTCAATGATATGCGTAGACTGAATAACTCTGCTGATCCATTCTACAACTTCAGAGTTATGGTTACACCCAATACCGGGACTGCTTTACCTGAACGATTCCTGTACCCTCAGGCTGAGATTAACTCTAATCCCAGTGTTCCCTCCCCTCAGCCCGGTTTATTTCAACCAACTCCAATTAATGATTAATTTAAAAAAAGGGCCCTATAAAGGGCC
>NZ_AODQ01000007.1 GCF_000348925.1 Cesiribacter andamanensis AMV16
TACTGGGGGCTGTAGCGACGCTGAATGTACTGAGGCAGCTCGGCCGGGCGGTAGGGGGCCTGGGGCCCCATGAAGTAGTCCAGGCCAATCACCACCAGGTCCATCTCATCGGAAATAAACAGGTCGGTGCCAAAGCCCGTTACCATGGTGTAGATTTGCGGCGGCTGAAAATCGGGATAGTAATGCTGGATGTAGCCAAAGGCGGTGGCAAACTCCTGCTCCCAGCCGCTGAGGTCCGGAAACACCTGCTGGCTCTCCTGGTATACGGTATCCAGGTGGGGGTTCTGTGCCAGCTGCCAGAGCTGGTTTACCACAATGGAATCGTGCGGATAGTCGCCCAGGCGCAAAAACTTTTTGGCGAATAATTCATTTTCCTGCAGAAATGCTGTTATTTCGTCCCTCGATTTTGCCTCAAACACCTCCTGCTCCAGACGGCCAATGCGCACCTCAGGCATGTTGTCGCCAATATCCGGGCGGCGGATGCCCTCTTCGGATGCATCGCCACAGGCCACCAGCTGCAGGCAAAGGGGCAACAGGAAGATAAAACGATAGACTGGATTAAATTGACGATGGTATGAAAAAAGCATGTTTGGTTCTTCTGGGTTTAGCCCTTGCAATTGGCGCTCAGGCACAAAGTAAGATAGGAATAAAGTTTTCTCCAACCCTTTCTACCAATCGGGTCAACTATGAAGGCAGCGACTTCAGCGTTAACTCCGATGGCATAGGCGGCCGTTTTGTCTTTGGCGTGGTGTATGACCTGTTTCTGGCCGATAACTATTCATTCAGCACCGGCCTGATGTATGCCCCCAAACGGGTAGGCCTGGAGGTAACCGACCGCACCACCAGCATGACCCGCACCGAGGCCTACAGCCTGCAGTACCTGCAGCTGCCCGCCTCGCTCAAGCTCTTTACCAACGAACTGGCCCTGGATACACGTATGTATTTTCAGCTGGGCGGCCTGCTGGATGTCAAGATCAATGAAAAGGCCCAGAGCGATGACAACCGCTACATCGACAAATTTCAGTTCTTCGATTTTAGCGTACACCTGGGCGCCGGCGCCGAGTACCGCCTGGGCTACAACACAGTGCTCTTTGGCGGCTTCTTCTACAACCGCGGCGTAGTGAACGCTGCCCGCCGCACCAATGACTTTGCCGACAAGCTCCGCATCAACAATGACCTGTTGGGCCTGGACCTGGGCATTAAGTTCTAAGCCACCCTTTCTAACCCCTTGTAGCAGAAAAGCACAAATACCGCCAGGAACCCCCCTGGCGGTATTTTTTTTATGCCCCAGCCGCTCCTTTTTCTAAAATAGCAGCGGCGGCTTGGGTGTAATTATCAATTGTTATATCTTTTATGCTGTATTTTATTCCAGTCCCGTATGCACCTATTTTTTAAGCACCTGGCCTGCCGGCTGCTGCTGGCAGCTGTGATCGGCGGCGGCGTTATTTCTTCATTACCGGCACAGCAGGCCGATAGCAGCCAACATCCCCTGCTGGAGGCCCGTCAGCTCATGCTGTCCTATCACTATCAACAGGCCATCCCCCTTTTGCTTACGGCTGCCGGTACCGATAGCACAGCGGCAGAAGCACGCTGGCTGCTGGGCCAGTGCTACAGCCAAACCGGGCAAACGGCCGCCGCTAAGGGACAGCTGCAGCAGTTGCTGGAGGTAGAGCCCGCTCACCAGCCTGCCTGGTCCCTGCTGGGCGGGCTCTACCTGCGGGAAACCCACTATGGAGCAGCGGCCGATTGTTATGATCAGGCCCTGGCGCTGGACAGCACCAATGCCTACTACCACCGCCAGCGGGCCTCTATTGCCAGCCGGCAGGGCGCCCTCTCCCTTGCCATGCACCATTACCAGCAGGCCCTGGCCCTCAACGAGCATGATGTGGAGAGCCTCACCGAGCTGGCCGAGCTCTGGTTAAAGACGGGAAATGCCGCCCAAAGCTCCCAGCTGCTGCTGCAGGGCCTTGCCCTGGACTCTGCCAACCTGCGCCTCTGGCGGCTGCAGGCCCGGGTAGCCTACCGGCAAAAAGCCTATCAGGCAGTTGTTAGCGCCATGGAGTATCCCCTGGCCGCCGGCGATACCAGCCACTATTACCTGCAGTTGCTGGGCATCTCCCACTTTCACCTGGGCCGCTACCCCGAGGCCATCCGCTGGCTGGACTTTCTGCAGCAGCAGGGCGTAGATACCGAAGTGCTTAACTATTACCTGGGCCTGAGCTACCGCAACAACGGCCAGCCCGAAAAGGCCATTGTCTTACTGGAAAAGGCGGTAAAAAAGGGCATGTCCGAAAACCTGGGCCATTACTATACCCAGCTGGCGGTAAGCTATGAGGAAAAGGGCGATCATGGCAAGGCCATTCAGGCGTATCAGCTGGCCTATAAAGATTCCGGCGACCGACTGCTGCTCTACCACCTTGCCCGCAACTACGACCGCTATTATAAAGACAAGAAGGTAGCCCTGCGCTACTACGAGAAATTCCTGGTGGAAGTGGATACGGTCAATACCGGCTACCAGGACTACGCCCGCTACCGCGCCTCCCAGCTCAAAGAACATATTCATTTTAGTGCCGATACACTTTAATCTTAGCCCTCAACTGCTTTATGAAGCTTCTTTCCTCTCTTCTACTGAGCCTCCTCTGCTGCTTTACCGCCGCGGCCCAGGATCACCTGACCAGCCTGGACAAGGTATCCTTAGACCTTAGCCGCCACTCGCTGCGCGTGGAAGAAATCATTGATCAGCGCCCTGCGAAATCTTCCATTGGCTGGGTGCAAAAAGGAATGGTAAATCAGAAACAGCCGGTAAACTTCAAAAATGGCTTTACAACCGAGCTAATGCGCTTTATCAATTCGCATGGAGCAGGCCCGGCAGCCCAGCTACCCCTGGTGCTCAAAATACAAAAGCTTACCGTCTGGGAAGAAACGCTTTTCTCTAAAGAGTATGCACACGCCGAGCTGGCCCTGACCTTTTACGCAAAAAAAGACGAGCACTATCTGTACCTGGCCTCTGCCTCGGCAGTTACCAAAAGTTCGGGCATGGACGTTACCGGCAAGCATGATGATAACCTGGTACGGGTATGGCAACAATGCTTTGATCAGCTGGCCAGAGAAAACCTCCAGGAGCGTCTGCAGGCGGCCACTCCCCTCAGCCTGGCCGACCTAATGCAAGAGAGCAATGCCGCTACCCCTCAGGAGTTTGCCATCTTAACAACTGCGCCTAAAGCCGGGGTGTATGGCTCGTTTCAGGAGTTTCGGGACAATTCTCCCGGCAATACAATTCCCATCACAATCAAAGAAAAGGGCCGTCTGGATTATGTAGCCCACTTTGTTCCGGACAACCAAAAAGTAACCAATGCCTGGGGATTTTCCGATGGCAACACCTTCTACATTCACTACAGTAATAGCTTCTTTCCCCTGGTACAACATGAAGAGGGATTTGTTTTTTATGGTTATGGCGCCATCAATAGTCAGCATGTAGCAACGGCTGCCGTGCTGGGTGGGGCCATTGGCGGGGCCATAGCCGGAGCAACCTCAGGAAAGGGGCAAACGGTAGAATATTCGCTCAACATGCTTACGGGCACTGTTCAATCACCCGAAAATGAGCAGTTTCTTCCTACAACCGACGAAACTACCCCGGCTACCATCACCCTCTACAGAAGGGGAAAGGGGCAGCTGCAGGAGCAGGTATTTCTTTCCATAAACGATACGCTTACGCTTGAGCTTGCCCCTAACGCCCTTCGGCAGCTAGTCATCACACCGCCCGTTGGTGAGCTTAAATTTTATACCAGAGATAAAAAAGAGCCTGTTTTTGTGTTTACCCCCACCGTTGGGCTTAACCGCTTCATAGAAATTAGCCTGCCGGAGAAGAGAGGGGCATCGCTATCCGTAAAAGTAGTGGAGGAGAAAATAGGCGAATTTTATACAAAGGAAATAGAGTTGATCCATGAAAAGCAAAACAGGCAGCGTTGAGGCTTACAAGAGATGCCCTCCTGTTCGGTTGCTGTGATTAGCACCTGTGCCTGCTTGCAAATTGTTTATTTTCTAAGTCTCTCCACTTGTCTGGCAGAAGGTTGTGCCACGACTTGTAAAGGAGAGGGGCTGGTAGTGCGCATCCTCTGCCCAAAATCAGCCCTTAGTCGGGGCACAACTGGTGCTGCAAATGAAAAAAGCTGCCCCTAAGGTAAGGGCAGCTTTCAGAAACATCGTAACCAACCATCATCAGGCCACCACTATGGGGTGGCGCTTTTCTTGTTTGGGGTAGGCATAGGCCCTGCCCTCCATAAGCTTTAGTACATCTGAGAGCACCGCCGTGCCTGTAGGCCGGGCGCCCGCACCCCGCCCGGTAAAGAGCTGCGGGCCGCTGTATTTCAGCGCTACCTCTACTCCATTCAGCTCCTGCTCAATGCCCCAGAGCGCATCATCGGGCTCCAGCCATTCGGGACCAACACTGGCCTGCAGGCTACCCCCTGCGTCCCTTTGCAGCCGGGCAATCAGCTTGATGCGGCGGCCCTGCGCTTCTGCTTCCCGGATCTGGCCGGCAGATATACCCGTAATGCCGGTGCGCGTAATGTCTGCGGGGGCAAGCGCTGTGCCAAAGGCATGCAGGGCCAGCAGGCTGAGCTTGTAGCAGGGGTCGTAGCCCTCAACATCGGCGGCAGGATCTGCCTCGGCAAAGCCCAGGCGCTGGGCTTCCTGTAGGGCATGGGCATAGCTCCAGCCTTGCTGGCGCATCTGGCTCAGGATGTAGTTGGAGGTGCCGTTGAGAATGGCCCGCAGTGACAGCACCGGCTCATGCCGCAGGGGTTCGTCCAGCAGGTGCAGGATGGGAATGGCGCCGCCTACAGCCCCCTCGTAGCGCAGGGGGGTACTGGTTTCCTGCTGCAGGGCCAGCAGCTCGGGCAGGTGCAGGGCCAGCATTTTCTTGGAGGCCGAAACCACCGGCAGCCAGCGCAGCAGGCTCTCCCGTACAATGGAAAAGGCCGGCTCGGTCTCGCTGATGGCCTCTACCACCAGATCGATCTCCGGATCTTCCAGAATATCCCTTGCCTCGCAGGTAAGCAGCTCCTGTGGGGCTGGCCGCTCTTTGTGGGGGTTGCGCACGCAAATGCGGTGCACCTCCAGCGGGAGTTGCTGCTCCTGCAGAATCTGGTAAAAACCCTGTCCTACCGTACCAAAACCAAATAATCCTATCTTCAAGCGCCTGTCCATAGTTGTAGGGAATGAATGCGTGTGTAAATCGTTCTGTTAAAAAAGGGCTATACTTTTACTTCTGTCTGGGCCTGGGCTACGCCGGTAAAATCCGGAAAGTACCCCTGGATGGCCGCTGCTATGGGGGCGGCTTCTACCAGAAAGCCATCATGCCCATAGAGCGAGGAGATCACCTCCAGCCGTGCCTGCGGAATGTGCTGCACCAGGTACTCCTGCTCCTGCAGGGGAAACAGCAGGTCCGAATCAATGCCCACGGCCAGGGTTTTGGCCGTAACCCCTGCCAGCGCCTGCTGCGCGCCGCCCCGGCCCCGGCCCACATGGTGCGAATCCATGGCCTGGCTGAAGCGGTAATAGGTATAGGCATTGAAGCGCTCGGCCAGCTTATGCCCCTGGTATTGCTGATAGGCCGAGGCTCGGTACCGGCCAAGCTGGTCCGGATCCTGCTCGGCCTGCCGCTGCTGGTAGATCTCGTAGGTGCGGTAGGAGAGCACCCCCAGCGTACGGGCCACCTTTAGGCCCTGCAGGCCAGCCTTTTTGCTGTTGAGCTGCCAGGTAACATCGGCTTCTATGGCCATGCGCTGGCTTTCATTAAAGGCAATGCCCCAGGGCGAATGCCAGGCATTGCTGGCCAGCACCACCAGCCGCGCTACCGAGCGGGGCTGCTCCACGGCCCACTCCAGCGCATGCTGCCCGCCCAGTGAGCCTCCCATCAGCAGGCCTATGCGCGGAATGTCCAGATGCTTTTGCAGCAGTTGAAAGGCCCGCACCATATCCCGGTTGGTAAGCTCCGGAAAGCTGTGGTACCAGGGGGTATGGGTTTTGGGGTGTACGCTTAGCGGGCCGGTAGAGCCGTAGCAGCCCCCCAGCGCATTGGCGCAAACAATGAAGTGGCGGGCCGGGTCCAGCAGCTTGCCCGGCCCCACCAGTCCTGCCCACCACTCCTGGGGTTGGGCATTGCCAGTAAGGGCATGGCAGATCCAGACGGCGTTATCGCGGGCCGCATTGAGCCTGCCGGCCGTGGTGTAGGCAAGCTCAAAGCCCGGAAGCGCGCCACCGCTTTCCAGTTCAAAGGGGTGGGTATATCGAAAGGTGTGCAGCATGGTCTTTCTGCCGGAATCACCTGCTCCAGAGGAGGAGAAGCCCGGCCTGTCAGTAGGGGTTGATCAGGGTAAAACACCCCTCTCCGACCGGAGAGGGGGATAGGGTGCATCAGGCCAGTACCGGCTCTCCTTTAGGCACAGCGGCAAAGGCCTGCTGCAGATCGGCTTTGATATCGTCGATGTGCTCAATGCCTGCCGAAATGCGCAGTTCGTTGGGGTGCACGCCGGCACTAATCTGTTCCACTTCGCTTAGCTGCTGGTGGGTAGTAGTGGCCGGGTGAATGATGAGCGTTTTGGCATCGCCCACATTGGCCAGGTGGCTCACCAGTTTTAGCGAGTTCACAAAAGCTTCGGCCCGCTCCTTACCCCCCCGTACCCGGAAGGTAAACACCCCACCAAATCCTCGTTTAAAATACTTTTTGGCCAGCTGGTGGTAAGGGCTGCTCTCCAGGCCGGGATAGTTTACACTCTCTACCTCGGGGTGCTGCTCCAGCCACTGGGCCAGCGCCAGGGCATTTTGCACGGTGCGGTCTACGCGCAGGCTCAGCGTTTCCAGGCCCTGCAGCAGCAAAAAGGAATTAAAGGGGCTTAGCGCAGGACCAAAATCCCGCAGGCCTTCTACCCGGGCCCGGATGGCAAAGGCAATGTTGGGCAGGCCAAGGGGGTTGCCCTCACCAAAAATATCCCAGAATTTCAGGCCATGATAGCCCTCGGAAGGCTCGGTAAACTGCGGAAACTTGCCATTGCCCCAGTTGTAGTTGCCCCCATCTACAATCACGCCCCCGATGGAGGTGCCATGGCCGCCAATCCACTTGGTGGCCGATTCTACCACCACATTGGCCCCATGCTCCAGCGGGCGAAACAGGTAGCCGCCGGCGCCAAAGGTATTGTCCACAATCAGGGGCAGGTCGTGCCGGCGGGCCAGGGCGGCTATGGCCTCAAAATCGGGTACGTTAAAGCCGGGATTGCCCAGGGTTTCCAGGTAAATGGCCTTGGTGTTTTCATCAATGTGCTGCGCAAGGCTGGCGGGCTGGTCGTCTTGGGCAAAGCGCACCTCAATGCCCAGCCGCTTAAAAGCTACTTTAAACTGGTTGTAGGTACCCCCATAGAGGAAGGGGGAGGTTACAAAATTATCGCCCGCCTGCAGAATATTGTTCAGGGCCAGAAACTGGGCCGCCTGTCCCGAGGCGGTGGCCAGGGCGGCTACACCCCCCTCAAGGGCAGCAATGCGTTTTTCAAACACATCGGTGGTGGGGTTCATGATGCGGGTGTAAATGTTGCCAAACTCCTGCAGGGCAAATAGCTTGGCCCCATGCTCGGCACTGCGGAAGCCATAGGAAGTGGTCTGGTAAATGGGTACGGCACGGCTGCCGGTGGTGGGATCGATTTCCTGGCCTGCATGCAGTTGCAGGGTCTCGAAACGGAGGTTTTGGGATTGATCAGACATGATATCGGTAATTAATGATGAATAAATTGTAAAAAAGAAGGGGGAGCAGGAGATGCAGCCCAAGGGAAGAGGCCAGCGAGCCTACCCACCATACCGGCGGGGAGCAGCCCACTCAAAAAAGCCTGAAAGGAGGAGTTAGCAACAGCAACAACAGCACATTCGGCTGCCGGCAGCAAAGCGGCAAACAGATGCAGAAACTGCCCAAGGGAGGGTCAGTAAAAAAAGAGGCGCTGTAAAATTCGTGTGTGTGTTCATACAGTAACGATTTATATTCTCCCGCTTATCCGGGATCAGGATTTAGCACCGTTGCCATCTGTCTGGCAGGGTTGCTAGCGCTTCACAGAGCCTGTCTCTCCGCGCTTCTTTATAAATCAGTCACTTCTGGAAGGGAAGAAAATTTCCCGCTGAGAATGACGTGATACCGCAAACGTACGCCCCCTTTTTTTGCCATGCAAGCCCGGGGCTATAAAATTTTTTTGGTAAAACAGACTTGCACCCAGACCGTTAAAGAAGTATACCGTGCTGTTTAACCCCCTTCATTCCTTATGAAAACCCTAGGCTTTTTTACCCTCTTACTGCTTAGCGCGCTACTGCTTACGGCCAATCGCTGCGGCGGCGGAGCCGAAGACTACGCTATGCCCGACAGCTTCTACGGCAGCTGGATCCATTCGCATGAAGAAGACTACAGCGGCTACCAGGTGTACCGCCATCCCTCCTTTAACTTTCCGCCCAGCCGGGGGCGGGAGCGTTTTGACATACGCCCCAAGGGGGTGCTGCTCTACTACGCCATAGCGCCCACCGACGGCCAGGCCGATCCGGAAGAAGGCCGCTGGCTGCCCCTTAACCAGCGCACCATAGAGGTAAGCCTGCCCAAGAGCAGGGGGTACCAGTTTTCGGCCGAGCTGATTGAAATTGCCAACGACCGCCTGGTGATCCGCAAGCTGCCGGAATAGAGAAACAGGCATTTTCCACTCTGCCACCCCCTGTCAGAATGCAGTCTTTTGGCACCATCTTTCGCAAATACATTTGATTTCCAAATGTAATTTTGAGTGCAAAAGCAAATGCAGAATATAGTTCCAAATGGCCACCACTATTCCTAACAAATCTCCCTATAGGATTTACTCAATATCAATTTTTAACATATAGGCATACCGTTAGATATGCTACCGGTGTCCTGTACCCGTGCCGGGCCAATGCGAGCGTACTTTTCAGCCTGTAATCGAGTTTTTCGGCCTTTGCTTCTCCAGTACATTTGAGGTAACCAACCAACCGACTTTGCTTACCTGAAGGAGAAAGAACGCATGAAAAAAAGAATACTCCTGCCGCTGGCACTGCTACTTGGCTTCTCCCACCTGCCCGCACAGCAAAAAATACTGGCATCAGGGCTACCTTCTCATTCCGGCCATCCAGCCAGGCAGCACCAGCAGAACAACCCCTTTCAACAAGTTACCAAAAGTCCTGATCCGCTACAGCATCAGGGCATGTCCCTTGCCGCCGGCCAGGAGATCATCCGTTGCTATACGGTAGAAAATGAACTGGCCCGGCGCAGGGAAAACCCCCAGCTGCCGACCGATGCCGATTTTGAAAGGTGGATTGAGGATAAAATTGTAGCACACAAGCAGAAACAATCCTCCGCCAGCCGCCAGGCCGGTACGGTGTACAGAATCCCGGTTATTGTGCATGTGGTACACAATGGCGAGCCCATTGGCACCGGTCCTAACATTATGGCAGCTCAGGTGTATTCCCAAATCGAATCGCTCAATGAAGACCTGCGCCGCCAGAATGCCGACAGGGTAAACACCCGGGCTATCTTTGCCCCCATGGCTGCAGATATGGAACTGGAGTTTGTGCCCGCTACCGTAGATCCCGACGGCAATCAGCTGGCCGAGCCGGGCATTCGGCGCTACCATGGCAAACGCGCCAGCTGGGACCTGCGCGATGATGTAGAAAAGATCCTGAAGCCTGCCACCATTTGGGACCCTACCCGCTACAGCAATATGTGGTCGGCCAGCTTTGGCGGCAACATGGCCGGCCTGCTGGGCTATGCCCAGTTTCCCGAAAGCAGCGGCCTGAATGGCATGCCCACCACCCCTCAGAGTGCCCTGACCGACGGTACGGTTATGGTCTACACCTCTTTTGGCTGTAGCACCAAAGATCCGGGCGGGATTTTTAGCCTGCGGGCACCCTACAACCAGGGCCGCACCACCACACACGAGGTGGGGCACTGGCTGGGCCTGCGCCACATCTGGGGCGATGGTGGCTGCCTGGTTGATGATTTTGTGGCCGATACCCCTGCGGCAGCTGCCTCCAACAGCGGCTGTAACCTTACAGCCAACAGCTGCAACAGCAACCAGGCCGGCGACCTGCCCGATATGGTGGAGAATTACATGGATTACTCCAACGACGGCTGCATGAATGCATTCACAGCCGGACAAAAGGCCAGAACGCAGGCCGTAATGCTTAACAGCCCCCGCCGCCGGGAACTTCCCGCTTCTACGGTAGCAGGCGCTACTTATCATGATGCGGGCATCACCAAAATAAGTTTTAGCAAAGACTGCGACGGCAACATCAGCGGAACTGCCCTGCTCACCAATTTGCCACCCAGGGAGCACTTACATCTGCCACCATCCAGATTGATGTAAATGGAGAGGTAAAAGCCAGCCATAGCTGGACAGGGCAGCTGGCCCCTTTGCGCAGCACCCTTATTACGCTGCCCCCGATGCAGGTGCCCCTGGGGGTGCATACCATACGCGTATACACCAGCAGCCCAAACGCTGTGGCCGACCAAAACAACCAGAACAACGCCACCAACACTACCCTTACCACCAGCGTACTGTCTGATAATTATACCCAGGACTTTGAAGCCGGCGCCAAAGCCCTTTCGGAGCTGATCCTGATCAAAAACGCCGAATCAAAACTGGGAGTAGATACCGAACTGCAAAGCAAAAGCAGCCTGAGCCTGTACCTGGAAGGAAACTCAGCCAACGGCTATCCTGCGGCTCCCGCCGGGCCTACGGCAGCCGAGGCCTTTACCCCCTCGCATCCGCACTACGCCGCCGCCCTGCTTTGCTACGATGCTACCAATGCCGGCAGCCTGCAGCTTAGCTTTGATTACTACCTCAACTATACCCTCAGCAATGCCTACACCAACTTTCGCTACCGTATTGTTAGTGATAAGGGCAGCTTTGTCAGTAGCCTCATTCAGCCCAGTGGAGCCGATACCCCCTGGACCCGGGTAAACCTGGACCTGAGCGCCTATGCAGGCGGCAAAATCCAGATCTACTTTGAAGCCAATTGCAAATACGAGCGCAGCAACATCAATGGGGTAGCCAATGACGGCAATGCGGTGCACATCGATAATATTGCGTTTATCTATACCACCAATCGGCCCGAGATCAGCTTTGCCAGCACCGGCGGCAGCCTGGGCGAGGCCAGCGCCACCACCCCCGATGGCTGCCGCAGCTATGCCGACTATAGTATAAACCTGCAGATTGCCAATGCCCCCAGCAGCGATGCTACCGTGGCTGTTTCGGTGGTGGAAAACACGGCTACGGCCGGCAGCGACTACAGCCTGCTAACCAGCAGCGTGGTATTTCCGGCAGGCAGCAAAGCGCCACAGACCATAAAGATCCGGGTGTATGACGATACCGAGCTGGAAGCCGAAGAAAGTCTGCAGCTGGGCCTTACACTCTCTGGCACCAGCAATGCTGTGCTGTCATCCGGCGCAAGCCGGCATACCCTTAGCATACCCGACAACGATACCCCCCTGGTAGCCGGTTTTCCGGCAGGGGCTATCTTTAGCGAAAACTTTGCCGATGGCGGCCAGCCCCAAAACAGAGGCTGGTATGCCGTAGACCTGGCCGGCGGCGCCGGATCGGGCAATGCGTGGTTTTATGGTACCTATGCAGGAAAAGGATCGGCCTATGTAGCCAGCAGTGCCACGGCCGCTGCTGGCAGCTACAGCAATACCACTACCAACATTCGGCTGATATCCCCCCTGATCCATGCCGCCAGCCGCAAGGGGCTGCTGCTCAGCTTTAATTATTATGCCAATGGGGAGGCCACCGGCACCAATGGCGCTAACCCCTCGTATTCAGACTATGGGCGGGTTTATTATTCGCTGGATGGCATCTCCTATAAGGTAATAGGCCCGGTACTGCAGGGAAAAACGTCCGCTACAGCCGCCAGCATTGCCCTGCCGGCCGAACTGGAAGGAAAAAGCTTTTATCTGGCCTGGAACTGGATAAACGACAACAACAACAAAAATGGCAACCCTGCCCTTATTCTCCAGAATGTACGCGTAAGCGCTGCTGCCAGCGCCGGTAGCGCCATTGCCCAAACACTGGACCAGCAACAGAGCCTGTATCTGGGGCCCTATAGCACGGCACGCTTTTTTGATGCGGCAAGCGGTGAGATCATTGCCCTTATCGACAATCCAACGGCCTGGGATTACGGCTGTACCACTATTCAGATAGATCGCAGCGGCACCAGTAGCACCGAGTTCTGGAACCCAGGCGCCGATAAAGGCCTGGCAAATAAAACCGTATACGTTACCCCTGCCCACAACAAGCCAGATGGCAGCTATACCATTACCCTCTTTTATACCGAGGCAGAGATTGCGGGCTGGGAACTGCAGACGGGCAAGAACAGAAAAGACCTGAAAGTTGCCAAGATCAGTGGGGCCCGCATCAAAGAAGTAAGCCCCAACAGCATACCTGCGGGTGCCAGCGGATCCCTGAGTACGGCCAGCTCTCTTACAGCATTTGGCGGAGGCTGGTCGGTGACTGGAAGCTTTACTTCCGGCTTTTCGGGCTTTGGCATAGGCGATCCTGGCCTGCCCCCGGTTATTGCCCTGCCGGTAGAATTAATGGGCTTTACCGCCAGCCCCTCCTCCAATGGGGAGGTGCAGCTGCGCTGGACAACGGCTACTGAAAAAAATTCAGACTATTTTGAGGTAGAACATAGCCTGGACGGGCTTACCTACACCACTAAAGGTAAAGTGGCCGCAGCCGGAAACAGCCATTTGCGGCAGGATTATGGCTTTATTCACCGCCGTCTGGCCGCTGGCCGGCATTATTACCGCCTTCGCATGGTAGATACCGATGCTACCTTCGAGTACAGCGCTACCCTGCTGGTTCAACTGGGTAAGCCGGTGTTTGCCCTGCAAAGCCTGCATCCCAATCCGGCCCGTCATGCGGTATTCCTTACCCTTACTGCCGATGCAGCAAGAACCCTAAGCATTCAGCTGCTAACCGCCGGTGGCCTGCCGGTCCTGAATAGCCAGCATGGCATACAGGCCGGTAGTAATGAAGTGGAGATCAGGCTGAATGCGATGCCTGCTGGCTTGTACCTGCTGCAGATCACCGATGGCCAGCAGCACCTGCTGCAAAAACTGATCATTCACTAATAGACTCCTCAACAGGCTGATCGGCCTCTGAAACCCCCTGTTCCCCAAAAAAGCAATTTTCCAGGGGACAGGGGGTTTTCCTTTGCTAAAATAAGCTGAGGGTTCCGCCGGGCCGGAATCGATCCAGCCGGTAGGCGGGCATTTGGCGGCCGGCCATAAATTTTTGCTTGGCTGCCCTGAACAGCTGGCGGATGGCCTGGGCTTCTTGCCCTTCTCCATTGATACGGCGGCCCCACTGGCTGTCGGCCACCTCGCCTCCATGCAGCGCGCAAATCCCGTTCCAGACCTTGGCGGCCCTGTCCGGAAAATGGGTGTGCAGCCACTCTTTGAAAATAGGGCCTACCTGCCCGTTGAGCCGCACAACGGTATAGCCCGCCGTAAGGGCGCCATGGGCTGCACCTGCTTTTACCAGCTCCCACACTTCGCTGCTATTAAGGCCGGGAATGATCGGCGCCGTCATGATGCCGCAGGGAATGCCTGCTTCGGTAAGCTGCTGCAGGGTATGCAGGCGGCGCTGGGCCGTGGCGGTGCGGGGCTCCATTTTGCGCCGCAGCTCCTCCTGCAGGGTGGTAAGGCTCAGGTACACATGTAGCAAACCTTCTTCGGCAAGGGGTTTTAAGATATCCAGGTCTCGCAAGATCAGGCTGTTTTTGGTAATGATGCTCACCGGGTTGCCCCATTTGAGGCAGGTTTGCAACAGGCGGCGCGTAAGCCCAAACTGGCGCTCGGCCGGCTGGTAACAGTCCGTATTGCCCGACAGGCCAATGGGCGCTACCGTCCAGGCTTTGCTTGCAAACTGCTTCTCCAGCAGCTCGGGGGCATTCTTCTTTACCACAATCTTGCTTTCAAAATCCAAGCCGGCACTAAAGCCCCAGTACTCATGCGAATTGCGGGCATAGCAGTAAATGCAGCCATGCTCGCAGCCCTGGTAGGGGTTTACCGACTGCATCATGCCCAGGTCAGGGCTGTCTACCTTATTGACGATCTGCCGGGGGGTGTCCATAAAAAACTGGGTGGGCTGTCTGGCGGCGGGCAACTCATCGATGCCCTCCAGGTGCAGCAGCCCCCTGCCCTGGCGGCTGAAACGGTTGTGGGGGTTGGATTGCGCACCTCGCCCGGCAACCCCTATGCCGGGCG
Organism: Cesiribacter andamanensis AMV16; assembly: GCF_000348925.1. Taxonomy (GTDB): domain Bacteria; phylum Bacteroidota; class Bacteroidia; order Cytophagales; family Cyclobacteriaceae; genus Cesiribacter; species Cesiribacter andamanensis. Next base: position 14,300 of record NZ_AODQ01000007.1, read on the forward strand.
CCCCCTGGCCGGGCGCCCCTTGGCCTGAAGGAGTCTGCAGGGGAGCCGCCTGCTTGTCAGTTGTTTTCCGGGTAGATTTCATGCTGCAATTAGCCAATTATTTTAGTAATTTTGCTAATATAATTGCGATATTTTGGTGGCAGCAACTATATGCTACCCCTGGCAGTTCTACCATCAGCTGACAGCCTTTACATGAAATTTGGACGATTAGACTCCCCGGAGGGGCATGCCTTTAACCTGCCGCCCAGCCACCCCCTTACGTCAAAAGTGCTACCAGGCCGGCCTGCCCTGCTTCCCCGGGTGCACATAGGCTGTTCGGTATGGTCAGAAAAGGGGTATAAGGGCCGCATCTTTCCCCCCAGAACCCCACAAGGCCGTTTTCTGGAAACCTATGCCCGGCAGCTGCCCACTGTAGAGCTTAACGGCACCCACTACTACCTGCCCCGCCCGGAGGTGGTAGCCTCCTGGATGGCCGCCGTACCGGAAGGCTTTCTGTTCTGCCCCAAGGTGCCCCAGTTTATTACCCACCGGCGCAACATGCTGGGCAATCCGGAAATGATCGAGCAGTTTATTTTGCGGCTGGCGGCCATGGAAGGGCACCTGGGCCCCTGCATTATGCAGATGCCCCCTTACTTTGGTCCCGACCGCCTGGATGAACTGGCCCGCCTGCTGGAGGCCCTGCCGCAGGACATAGCCATGGCCCTGGAAGTACGCCACCCCGCCTGGTTTGCCGATACGGCAGCACAGGATGAGCTGTTTGCCCTGATGGAGGCCAGTGGCACCCATGCCATACTATCGGATGTAGGCGGCCGGCGCGATGCCCTGCACATGCGCCTGAGCAGCCGTAAGGTGTTGGTGCGCTTTAATGGCCACAACCTGCACCCTACCGACTACCACCGGCTCAATGCCTGGGCGCTGCAGCTGCAGGAGTGGATGGAAGAAGGGCTGGAAGAGGTGTTCTTTTTTATGCACCAGCCCGAGCAGGGCCTGGGCGCCGATCTGGCCCGCTACTTTATCCGCACGCTCAATGCCCGGCTGGGGCTGGGCCTGCCTGAACCCATCTGGTATGGGGAGCAGCAGCAACTGAGCCTTTATACTGAAAGCTAGTACGCAGGGCCGCAGCTATAAAAGGGGCGGTAAAGAGGTGGCCCGTTTAGCGGGCTATTTCCCGCCGATTGATGGTAAGCACCGGAATAGAAGATTCGCGCACCAGCTTTTCGGCTACGCTATCGGCAAAAAGGGCTTTTATGCCATCGCGGCCGTGGGTGATTACGGCAATCATGTCGGCGCCGATCTGGGCGGCATAACGCTTGATGCCGTCTTCGGTATCGCTGTCGGTGATGGCGGCCAGCTCGTAGCCGGCCAGACCGTGGGCCCGGGCATAGGCATCCATATCGTGGCGCTTTTGCTCCAGCTTGCGGCTTCGGGTTACGTGCAGCAGGTGGAGCTGTGCACCCAGTTTGCCGGCAAGCGCATTGATATAGGGAATGCCCCTGGCGGCTTTTTCGCTCATATCGGTGGCCAGCACAATGGAGCGCACTTCTTTGGGAGCCCGGTCGCCCACTTTAATGGTGATCACCGGCACATTGGCAATGCGCAGTACCTGCTCGGTATGATTGCCCACAAAGTATTCCTCAAAGGTGTTTTCGCCGCTGGTGCCCATCACAATGAGGTCTACCTTATGGTTGTGGATAAAAACATCCACCGTTTCCTGCACCGGCCCTACCTGAATAAAGGGAATAATGCGCACCCGCTCGCTGCTGTACTGCATGGCCAGCTCCTGCAGCCGCTCTTTGTTGCGCTTGAGGATGGCCACTACAAAGCGATCTCCCTCCGAGATATCCATGTAAAAATTACTGCCGCCGGTAGAGGAGAAATCAGCGCCCTGGCTGGTCTCTTCGGTATTAAGCAGCAGGATTTCGGCCTGGCCCAGCTGCTCGGCCAGGCGTACGGCTTCTTCCAGGCCGCTGCGGGCAATGTCTGAAAAATCGGTGAGAACTAGGATGCGTTCCATAGGCGAGGGTTGGTTGAGTTATGATGGAGTCAAAAATCGGAACAGAGGGTTTCTAAAAATCACTTTGCCGGATAGAAAAAGAGCCCTGCCCAGGCAGGCAGGGCTCTATGCTGTACTCATTAGGTATGCAGCGCCTATGCTCAGGCGGTAAGTTCGCTCATGTTTACGGTGAGCACGGGCACGCTGGCTTCGCGGATCACATCATGGGCCACACTGTGGCTCAGCAGGGCTGCCAGTCCATCGCGGCCGCGGGTGATCACCGCAATCAGGTCTGCCCCTACCTTGGCGGCATAGCGTTTGATGCCCTCTTCGGTATCGCTGTCTTCTATGGCGCCAATGGTATAGTTGGTGATGCCATGCTCCCGTACATAGCGCTCCAGATCGGCACGGCTTTGCTGCAGCTTGCCGCTTTTGCTTACATGCACCAGGTGCAGCTGTGCGCCCAGCTTGCTGGCCAGGGCCTGCACATGGCGCATGCCGGTGGCGGCCTTATCATTCATGTCGGAGGCCAGCACAATGTTGCGGATGTCCATAGGCCGATCGGTGACCTTTACAGAGATAACCGGCACATGCGCCACACGGATCACCTGCTCGGTATGGTTGCCCACAAAGTATTCCTCAAAGGTATTTTCGCCGCTGGTGCCCATGACAATGAGGTCTACCTGGCGCTTTTCAATAAAGGCATCTACAATCTCCTGCAGATCGCCCACTTCCATAAAGGGGGTAACGCGCACCTGCTCGCTGCCGTACTGGGCGGCCAGGGCCTCCAGCCGCTCTTTGTTTTTCCGGATCAGGGCGATCATAAAGCGGTCTTCTTCCGGATTATCGGTATAGTAAATATCGCCGGTAGCTGAAAACTCGCGGCCCTGGGGAGCCGGCTCGGTATTGAGCAGGTAGAGCTCGGCCCCGCCCATTTGCCGGGCCAGCCGAACGGCTTCTTCCAGACCGCGCTGGGCAATGTCTGAAAAGTCAGTAAGTACTAATATGCGTTCCATAATGCTGTTTTGGTTGCTGTTATAATGCCGGGGCAGACTCCTGCTCATCGGCGCTGGCCGGTTCTATAGAGCCTACACCACTTACTTTGCGTTGGATATTTTGCGGATTGCCGCGGTAGCGGATACCCCCCACACCGCTCACACGAGCCTGCAGGTTGTCGGTTACAAATACCTGTGCCCCGCCTATGCCGCTCAGGTGAATGGACGCATCGCGCACCTGCAGGTCATAGGCTGCCAGGTTGCCGGCCCCTTCCAGGCGGGCATCCAGCTGCTGGGCCGTGCCGTTGAGGTTGAGCGAAGAGGCGCCATCCATCTGTAGCTCAAGCTTGCGCACATCCACATCAAGCTCTACCATGGCCGCTCCTTTTACTTCTATCTCCAGGTCCCGGCCGCTAATGGGCCCATCGCCGGTTATTTTGGCGGCTCCGCCAATGGTAAGTTTTTCCAGCTCGGGGTAGCTGATGCGGATCATAATTCCATCGGAGCCCTTCAGGTTTTCGGTAGAGCTCAGGCGCAGGGTATTGCGCTTTACCTCGGTCTGGATATAGGACAGCAGGTTAGAGTCGGTCTGGATCAGCAGGCCGGCCGGCCCCTGTACCAGTACAATCTCATAACTGCCCTCTACATTGATGGCAGAAAAATCTTCCAGGCTGCGCTGATCTTCTACCACCATGCCATTGCCCTGCACGGTGTTGCCGTTGTTATTGCAGGAAAAAAGCAGGGGCAGCACCGCCAGCCATAAAAAGTGTTTTAGCATAAATAGGTGATTTAGTTAGGGTCAATCTACAAGTTGCTGCTGCAAAAACCAACGATCTGCGTCATAAGAACTATACAAGCGGGAGTCTTGTTAAAAGCAGGTGTGGCATACCCCCTGCTGCCCCGCCGGCAGCACACCGGCATCTGCCGGGCTTCGCATTGGTAATGTGCCGCCGAAATCCTATTTTTACCCCTGGTTTTTAATCCTGACCCCCTATGACAGCATTTCCTTCTGCCGTAAATAACGCAGCACATACCATTGCCCGCGACGAAGCCGTTTTTTCGCTCATCCACGAGGAGCGCGAGCGACAGGAACGAGGCCTGGAGCTTATTGCTTCCGAAAACTTTACCTCACCGCAGGTAATGGAAGCGGCCGGCAGCGTGCTCACCAACAAATATGCAGAAGGCCTGCCTGGCAAGCGCTACTATGGCGGTTGCGAGGTGGTAGACCAGGTGGAGCAGCTGGCCATAGACCGGCTCAAGGACCTCTTTGGTGCTGTATGGGCCAATGTGCAGCCGCACTCGGGCGCCCAGGCCAATGCAGCGGTAATGCTGGCCTGCCTGCAGCCCGGCGATACCATTCTGGGCTTTGATCTGAGCCATGGCGGCCACCTGACCCACGGCTCGCCGGTAAACTACTCGGGCAAGCTCTACCGCCCTGTGTTTTATGGGGTAGAAAAGGAGACTGGCCTTATTGACTGGGACAAGGTAGAAGAAATCGCCATAAAAGAGCAGCCCAAGATGATCATCTGTGGCGCCTCGGCCTACAGCCGGGACTGGGACTATGAGCGCCTGCGCGACATTGCCGATGAGGTAGGGGCGCTGCTGCTGGCCGATATCTCACACCCGGCCGGCCTTATTGCCAAAGGCCTGCTGAACGATCCTATTCCACACTGCCACATTGTAACCACTACTACCCACAAGACCCTGCGCGGCCCCCGCGGCGGCGTAATTATGATGGGTGAGGATTTTGAGAACCCCTGGGGCCTGAAAACGCCCAAGGGCGAGCTCCGCATGATGTCGGCACTGCTGGATAGCGGCGTATTTCCGGGTACGCAGGGGGGGCCGCTGGAGCACATTATTGCGGCCAAAGCCGTAGCCTTTGGCGAGGCGCTCAGCGACGAATACATGCACTATACCCTGCAGCTGGTAAAAAATGCCCACGCCATGGCCGAGGCTTTTGTGGCCAAGGGCTATAACCTGGTATCGGGCGGTACGGACAATCACCTGATGCTCATTGACCTGCGCAACAAGAACATTACTGGCAAACAGGCCGAAAATGCCCTGGTAAAAGCCGATATCACTGTAAACAAGAACATGGTGCCCTTTGATGACAAATCACCCTTTGTGACCTCGGGCATCCGGGTAGGTACGCCTGCCATCACTACCCGCGGCCTTAAGGAAGGTGATATGGCCCGTGTGGTAGACCTGATTGACCGGGTGCTGATGAACCATGAGGACGAAGGGGTGCTTCAGCAGGTGCGGGCAGAAGTAAATAGCTGGATGAAGGATTTTCCGCTCTATCGCTAATCAAATCACTAGAAAGAGGACAAGGGGGAGAACGCCGTGGCTGCTGCTAAAGACATGTCTTTTATTGACCATCTGGAAGAACTCCGGTGGCACCTGATTCGCTCGCTGATAGCCGTGGTGGTGTTTGCCGTAGCGGCTTTTATGGCCAAGGATCTGGTGTTTCATGACATCATCCTGGGGCCGTCCCGCACCGATTTCTGGACCTACCGCCTGCTGTGCCAGTGGGGGGCGTACATAGGCTCGGATGCCATCTGCATTGAGGAACTGCCCTTTATTCTGCAAAGCCGCCAGATGTCGGCCCAGTTTACCATGCACATTACCACTTCTTTTGTGGTGGGCCTGATTTGTGCCTTTCCCTATGTGTTCTGGGAGATCTGGCGCTTTATAAGCCCGGCGCTGTATGATAAGGAGCGCAATGTAAGTGGCGGGGCCGTGTTTTTCGTAAGCGTGCTGTTTATGGTGGGCACCCTGTTTGGCTACTACTTTGTGGCTCCGCTTTCCATTAACTTTCTGGCCAACTACCAGCTGGACCCCAGCATTGTAAACGAGTTTGATGTAAACTCCTACATCTCTACCCTTACCATGCTGGTGCTGGCCTGTGCCCTGATGTTTCAGCTACCGGTGGTGGTGCTGTTCCTGACCAAGATTGGGGTAGCCACCCCGGCCAGCATGCGGGCCTACCGCAAAATCTCCATTGTAATTATCCTGATTGTTTCGGCCGTTATCACTCCCCCTGATGTGATGAGCCAGATTCTGATCTCGCTGCCGCTGATGCTGCTGTATGAGATCAGCATTTACCTGAGCGCCATTATTCTGCGCCGCCAGCGCAAAGAAGAAGCCGCCCACCTAAAGGCCATGGAAGAGCGGGAGCGCCTGTACGAGGAGCAGCAAAAGCGGCTGGAAGAACCCAAAAAGCAGCTGCCCATCGATCAGCAGTTTGATTAAGTCTTAAAAAAAGAGAGCGGCACCTGTAGGGGAGCCGCTCTCTTTTTAAGCATCCTATCGCCAGGCAATGCTTAGCTGCCTGGCCTTTTTTATCTGATCGGATAAGCTACTTTTGCACTAGTTGCTGTATCCATCTGCGAAACACGCGTGCCACGAGTAATTCGTGGCACGCGTGTTTCGCAGCTGTCTTTCTGGGGGAGAGACGCTACCCCAAAGGGGTATTAATAGGTAAAGTCCTTGCGGTAAAGCTGGATCAGCAGCGTATCGCCTACTTCCAGCCCTTGCAGAATATCGGGCTGGTAGCCCAGGTAATTGTGCACCTCACCAAAATCTTCAACCTCATCCCACTTTCTGAGGTGGTACAAAATGCCCGGCGCCTGCAGCTCACCGGTCTCAATGGTAAAGTAGCGCTCCGGCACGGTCCGGATCTGATACTTATAGTCGGGATTTTCGGGAGCCGGTGTTTTCTGGTAATAGACCGGTGTAAAATAGCCCAGCTTGCTCACCACCGCCGGCCGCTCGTTCTCATAATACGTAAGGGTATCCTGCTGGCGCAGCCATAGCACCGTATAGCCATTGGGTATTTCAAAAGAATAGGTAGTGGTTTGCCCGTTTTCCATCAAAAGGGCCAGCTGGTTTTCAAAGCTCAGGCGCTGTGCGGCTCCGCCCAGGGACTGGCTCTTGCGTGGGGGCAAAAAGCCGGGATTATTTTCTTCCTGAATCCTGCGGCTCATATAATTCTTGATGAGCACCGAATCCTGTGACCAAATGTGCCACTTGCCCCGAACGCCAATGTGGATGGCCTCGCTGTGCAGCTCGGCTGCCGAATATTGTTTGCTAAGGTCCACCTGCGGTCCTTGCGGCACGGGATCGTTTTTCTGACAGGAAGTAGCCAGTACTGCCAGCAGGGCAGCAAAAAGGAATAGACGTATACTGTACATGTTTGTTAGGAATAGAATCTAAGCTGCAAATTTAGGTGAAATACAGCGCTTCATGCTAACGCCCGCAGGGATAATCTTAGTACAGCCCGCCGCCAGCAATTAGCGCAGCTGTACATGAATGTGATCATCGTGGCGCACAGCCTGGCATCCCGCAAAGCGCACCTTTTCTTCCCGGCCAAAGCCCAGGCGCTCCCTGAGGTGGGGCTCCAGAAATACTTTTTCCGTCTCGGGCTGGCGCACGAGCAGCTGCAGCAGTTTTTTGGTGCGCAGGGCATCAAAGCGCAGGCTGGGCCGCTGGCCCATGGTCAGGTAGCGAGGGTAGCTGTACTGCCAGTAGCCTTTGCCGGCGCATCCTTCGGCCGTGGCCTGCTCGTTTTCGGTAGGCCCCTCAAACACGCCATAGCCCGTGTGGCTGGGTGTTTCATTGGTAGGGGTGCCATCGGGGCGCTGGTAAAAAAAGGCCAGGTCTACCTTGCGGCCATCGGTATGGCTCAGGTGGGGCAGCAGCGGAAAATGGCTAAAAAGCGGAAAACCGGCATCCAGGTACCGTACCTGGGCGCCAGGCTGCTGCTGGTGCAGCTGATCGGCCACCTCCTGCAGGAGCCATTTGGTAGGGCGCGTTACATAATGCCGGTTGAGCAGGGGATACAGCAGTGAGGCCGGCCCCAGCCGTTCGTTTGACCAGACCGGCAGGCCCACTTTGCCCCAGTAGCCGGCCGCCACAGGCAGCACTACCAGTGCGCTTAGGGTGTAGAGGCCCATGAACAGCAGCAGACTGCGGCCCAGCCTGAGCCCGGTGCCGGGCTTTTTGCCCCAGCCCGACAGCCCGTAGGCCAGTAGCCACAGCAGCCCCCCAATTTGCGTTAGGGCTGTAAGCAGCAATATAAGCAGTAGGTGGGCAAGAAGGGCAAGGAGTTTCATAAGGGGCAAGACTAGCACTGCGAAGATAAGAAGCTTTTGCTGCCTGGCCCCGGATACTGCCCCTTATTACTTGAAACTACTCCCAAAATTGCCGTACTTAACGCCCATATTTTTTACACCTATGAGCAAGAAAATAGCCATTGGCGGCGACCATGCCGGCTACCAATACAAAGAGAAGCTGATCCGCCACCTGCAAAGCAAGGGGTATACCGTACAGGATTTTGGCCCTGGCAGTGAGGCGTCTGTAGATTATCCCGACCATGTACACCCCCTGGCCGAGGCCGTTACCAACAAGCAGGCCGATTTTGGCATTCTGATCTGCGGTAGTGGCAATGGGGTATGCATGACGGCCAACAAGCACCAGGGCATCCGGGCGGCCCTTACCTGGACCGAAGAGCTGGCCTCCCTCTCCCGCCAGCACAACAATGCCAACATTCTGTGCCTGCCGGCCCGCTTTGTAGACTATGCCCTGGCCGAAAAAATGGCCGACACCTTTCTGGACACCGACTTTGAAGGGGGCCGCCATGCCAACAGGGTAAATAAGATTGCCTGTTAGGGAAGTTGCCTTAGCTTTGCAGAAAGGGGGCTTAACGCTCCGGAATTTGACCGCCCTGCAGCCTTTGGCTAAAGGCCGGCTAGTTCTTAGTTATCCTCGGCCGCCACACCCTTTTCCCTGAGCACATACACATGCGGAAAGCGGGAGGACTGCTGGTAGCGGCTGGCAATGGTAGGCATGCGCTCAAAGAGCTGCGGCACTATGCCGGCATCGTCTACCAGCACCTGGGGGGTATCCAGGTGAAAGTAGCTAAAGGCATCTACCAGGTTATCATAGTAGTTCAGCTCCGAAAGCTGCCGGGTGGCCAGGCGCCACTCCAGGTAGGGGGTAGCCAGCCGGGCATGCTGGTACAGGCTCAGGTCCCGGCCCAGGCTCAGGATCTTTTTGCCCTCTACCAGCTCCTGCTCGGGGCGCGGCTGCACGTGCAGCCGCTCGGTATCAATGTAGGGATCCAGCTCGGGCACCATACGGGTAAGCACCAGCACATTAAGCGCTACCAGCAGCAGGCAAAAGCCCCAGAAGATAAGCTCCGCCTTAAAGTGCTGCCGAATGAGCAGCAGGTAGTGCGAGATGTAAAAGGCCCAGGCCGGCACCAGCAGCAGCAGGTGAAAGCCCGAGCGCTCGGCTGAGAAAAAGATGGCAATAAGTCCGGCAATCAGAAAATAAAAGATTGCCTGCTGCATGCGGGTCTGGGTAATGGTATAGTTGCGGCTGCTAAAGCGATAGAGCCCAACCAGGAAGAAGAGGGTGGGAATGGTGGCCAGCCCCAGCAGAAAAAGGGTGCTCAGGTAATTATCGGTACCAAAGATGCTCAGTGATAGAAAGTAGCTGAAGTAATAGTTTTGCAGATTATCCTGCCAGAAAAAGTAGAGCGTAATGCTTACCAGCGGCAGGGCTGCCCCTATGAGCAGCAGCAGGTATTGCCGGGGCTTGGTGCCGGTAAAGAGCAGCAGGGCAAACAGCAGGGCCGGCAGGTAGGCCAGCGCCGGCAGGTAAAAACCGGCAGCCACCCCTATATAGGCGCCCAGGAAAAACAGGCTCTCGTCCTTGCCCATACCGGCAATTACCTTAAAGCTGTTGCGCAGGGCCAGCAGCAAAAAGGTAAGGCAGAGCAGGGGGGGCGAAAGCAGGTAAAAATCGTAAAACAGGTGGGCCAGCACCGTATAAATAAGCGCTGGTACGTAGGTATTTTCATTGTAGGCCCGGAAGTTAAGCAGCATCAGGTTAAATTGCGCTGCCTGTATCAGCACCACCAGCATGGCCAGCAGGCTGTGTGCCAGTAGAGATCGGCCAAAGAGCGCATCCAGCAGCCAGTAGACCGCCGCTGCAAAGGGGCCGGTATTGTCCCAGATGCCTTCGTACAGACTATCGCCGGCGGCCAGGTTTTCGCCCAGCACCATCCAGCCCAGCTGGGGTTGCAGCGCGGGAATCCAGCCAAGCAGGGCCGGCAGCCGCAGCACCAGCAGTAGCAAAAAGATACCAATAAGCCGGTAGGGGTCGTTAAGTCGGAAGAAGGCTATCACAGAGGAAGTATCGTATACCTAAACAAAAACGAAAATAGTTCATTTCTTAGACAAACAACAATCTTGTTATAATATTTGCACCTATGAGTGAAAGCAAGCGACAGCAAAAATTTGGGCGGTTGATGCAAAAGGAATTAAGTGAAATTTTTCAGCGAGATATTCCACATCTGTTCAAAAATACCATGGTTACCGTTGCCGATGTGCACGTTAGCCCCGACCTGAGCGTAGTAAAGGCCTCTTTGAGCTTTATGCTGGCCCCCAACCCCCAGCTGCTGCTGGATACGGTAAACGAACGAAAGAGCGAGATCCGCAACATGCTGGGCCGCCGCATCCGCAAGGAGGTGCGCCACATTCCCGAACTTGTATTTTTCCTAAATGAGGGGGCCGACTATGCCGCCCATATGGACCGGGTGATCAGCAACCTGGACATTCCTCCGGTGGCGATGGAAAAAAACACCTCCGACGAAGAAGAGTAAGCCCGGCATACAGGCAAAGCAGGGGGCCGCTACCGGCTTTTCTGACCGCTACTGCCCCCTTGTCTCATTACTCACTACTCAATACCCACTAGCTGTTTGAACCTCTCCTTTTTCATCGCCAGGCGCTACTTCCGGTCTAAAAAGAAAAAGACCTTTATCAACATCATCTCCATTATCAGCATGCTGGTAGTGGCAGTGGGCACCATGGCGCTTATTATTGTGCTGTCGGTCTTTAACGGGCTCGAGGACCTGATCCGCTCCCTCTACAATGCCTTTGATGCCGAGTTGCGCATTGTGGCCGAGCGGGGCAAAACCTTTGAGCTTACGCCGGAGCTGCTCAACATAGTGCGCACTACCGAGGGGGTGGCCATTATAACCGAGGTGGCCGAAGACAATGCCCTGATCCGCTATCAGGATGCCGAAAAGGTGGCCAAAGTAAAGGGGGTAAGCCAAAACTTTCTGGAGCAGGGCCGCATGCAGGGCACGATTGTACAGGGCGATCTGGCCCTTACAAAAGGTGAGTTTCCGGTAGCCATTATCGGCGCAGGGGTGCGCAATGCACTATCCGTAGCGCTGGAGAATGATTTTTATGCCCTGCGCATCTACTACCCGCGCAATGTGCGGCCCGGCACGCTGGACCCCAGCAAATACTACGTGCAGCAGAACATCCGCCCCGGGGCCATCTTCAGCATTGAAAAGCAGTACGATGAGAACTACGTGTTTGTACCCCTGGACTTTGCCTTAAAGCTCTTTGATTATGGAAACCGGCGCACGGCCCTGGAAATAAAAACCACCGATGAGATGCGCATCAGCCGGGTGCAGCGCCTGCTAAAGGAGCGCCTGCCTGCAGGCTTTGTGGTGCAAAACAGCGATGAGCAGCACAGCAGCCTGCTCAAAGCCATCAAGATTGAAAAGCTGTTTGTGTACCTGGCCTTTACGTTTATACTGGCCGTGGCTTCCTTCAACATCTTTTTTTCCCTCACCATGCTGGCGCTGGATAAGCAGCGGGATATTGCCATTCTCTTCTCCATGGGTGCCTCTCCGGGGCTGGTGCGCAAGATCTTTTTGTACGAAGGGGCCATCATTGCCTTTACCGGCGCCATTCTGGGCACCCTGCTGGGGGTGCTGATCGTGCTGGTGCAGGAGCGCTACGGCCTGGTGGGCATGGGCATGCAAACCTCTGTAGAAAGTGCCTATCCGGTAAAATTAATGGCCAGCGACCTGCTCTTTACTGCCATCAGCACCACCCTTATTACCCTGCTGGCCTCCTTCCATCCGGCCTCGCTGGCCGCCCGCACCGATACGGCCCAGCATGTGTAAAGAGGGGTCAAAAAAGCCTGTATGTGCCTGATTCTCAAAAAAATTATTTTGCTTCAAAAAAAGTTTACAAAAAGCAAAAGCAGGCCTTTTTATATCCGCAAGAATCCTTAAATTTAGTACTGCCCCGGCCTGTATATCCCCATTTTTAGCTAATTTGCGAGGCTGTTTTTACTTTTTGGTGAATGAAAGTTAGCACGTCTAAACCCTTTAAGCTGATCTATTCGCTCTATGCCCATGAATTCCTGGGCTATCTGTTCGAATCCTTTGTCGTTCAGCTGGACGATGCCGGTCAGCTCTCCTTCCTGCACCAGAACATCTCTGCCAAAAATGCAGCCGAGTTTGCCTCCGGGCTCGATGAGACCGACTATGAACTGATCCGCATCATGGATACCATGCAGCAGGATGTGATCATGAAGCAGTTCTGGCCCAAAAAAGTAAATCCCAGCGAATTCTTCTTAAAAGTATACGATGCCGAAAAGGGTAACAAAGCCCTGCAGGAAGAAATTGAGGCCTATCTGGAGCGCCGCCGGGCCCAGGTGCTGGAGCGCATACAGGGCAAGCTGCTTTTTGAAATGGGCAATGATGGCGAGCCGGCCTGGCGCCAGATAGAGGTGATGACCGAGCGGGCAACCGTGCTTTTTCACTTTCGTCGCAACGAGATCAGCACCCATTACTTCCCCACCATTAAATACGGCGGGCAAAAGCTGGACTTTCAGCGCCGCGGGGGGTACCTGATCTGTAAGGAACCGGCCTGGCTGGTGCTCAACAACCGTCTTTATACTTTTGAACAGGAAGTGGATGGCAAAAAACTGCAGCCCTTCCTCAAAAAGCAGTACATAGAAGTGCCCCGCAAGGTAGAAGATACCTATTACCGCCGTTTTGTGGCACCCCTGATCTCACAGTTTGATGTGCTGGCGCAGGGCTTCGAGATCCGGGAAGAAAAATACCCCCCGCAGCCGGTGCTCAGCTTTTCGGAGCTGGCCGAAGCCCAGCGGGCCGAGCTGCTCCAGTACGAAGGCGCCAGCACCAATGGCAGCGATACGGCTCTTGCCAACGGCACCGCTGCCCTTCTGGCCGATGGCAGCAAAATTCTCTTCAGCCTGCAGTTTCGTTATGGCAATTACCTTTTTAAGGCCGATACCAACAGCGAAACCAGCGTGCGCGTAGACCAGCAGGGCAGCGAATACATCTTTCATAAAGTGAAGCGCTCCCCCTCGGAAGAAAAACGCATTCTGAAACTGCTGCGCGATACCGGCCTGGACATCAAGCATGCCCGCGCCGCCCTGCCCAAGCAGGAGGCCTTTGGCTGGCTGAGCAGCTACCGCCAGCAGCTGGAGGAGCTGGGCTTTAGCATTGGCCAGAGCGAAACCGATGGCAAGCGCTACTTTCTGGGCGAGTCGTCCATCCGCATTGAGGTGCGGGAAAACATCGACTGGTTCGATATCTATGCCGTGATTCGCTTTGGCCCCTACGAGATCCCCTTTCAGGAGCTGCGCAAGCACATCATGCGCAAGCAGGCCGAAATAAAGCTGCCCAATGGCGAGGTAGCCGTTATTCCCGCCCACTGGTTTGCCGACTACAGCGAGCTTTTTGCCTTTGCCGAAGAAGGTAGAGAGCAGGAAAACATGGTGCTGCGCAAGCACCACCTGGCCCTGGTGCAGGACCTGCAGAGCGGTAACCTGGCCGAGGTAAGCATGAGCCGCAAGCTGGAGAAGCTGCGTGACTTTGAAGAGATAGAAGACCACCCCGTGCCGGCCAAGTTCCAGGGCCTGCTGCGCCCCTACCAAAAGGCCGGCTACAACTGGCTGCAGTTCCTGAACAAGTACAGCTTTGGCGGCTGCCTGGCCGACGATATGGGCCTGGGCAAGACCGTACAAACGCTGGCCATGCTGCAGGCCCAGAAAGAAAGCGGGCAGGAGGGCACCAGCCTGCTGGTAATGCCCACCTCCCTGATCTACAACTGGGAGATGGAGGCCCGCCGCTTTACCCCCAACCTGCGCGTGCACCTCTACACCGGCACCAACCGCAACAAAGATGTAAGCCGCTTTAAGAACTATGACCTGGTGCTGAGCTCCTACGGCATCGTGCGCCTGGACATCGAAGAGCTGCAGAAGTTTTATTTCAACTATGTGATCCTGGACGAGAGCCAGGCCATTAAAAACCCCAGCTCCAACATTGCCAAGGCCGTGCGGGACCTGAAGAGCCGCCGTCGCCTGATCCTGACCGGTACCCCTCTGGAGAACAGCACCATGGACCTCTGGTCGCAGATGCATTTCATCAACCCGGGCCTGCTGGGCAACCAGAGCTTTTTCCGCAACGAGTTCTTAAACCCCATTGAGAAAAAGCAGGATGGCGATAAAAGCAGCAAGCTCTACAGCATTATCAAGCCCTTTATTCTGCGCCGGCAAAAAACGCAGGTAGCCACCGAGCTGCCCGATAAGGTAGAGAACATCCGCTACTGCAGCATGACCGAAGAGCAGGCCGAAAAGTACGAAGCCGCCAAAAACTACTACCGCAGCCACATTCTGGACCAGATAGACCTGCATGGAGTGAAAAAATCGCAGTTTGTGCTGCTGCAGGGCCTTACCAAGCTACGCCAGATCGCCAACCACCCCTCTATGGTAGATGAGGAGTACAAAGACGGCAGCGGCAAAATGGAGGAGGTGGTAGACATGCTGCAAAGCGCCATTGCCGAGGGGCACAAGATCCTGGTCTTCAGCCAGTTTGTAAAGCACCTGACGCTTGTGCGCCGCTACCTGGATGCCGAAAAGATCCAGTACGCCTACCTGGATGGCGCCACCAAAGACCGGCAGGCCCAGGTAGAGCGCTTTCAGAACGATCCTAAACTACGCGTTTTCCTGATCTCCCTGAAAGCCGGCGGGGTAGGCCTTAACCTCACCAAGGCCGATTATGTGTTTATGCTCGACCCCTGGTGGAACCCCGCCATTGAGCAGCAGGCCATAGACCGGGCGCACCGCATCGGGCAGGAAAATCAGGTGTTTACCTACAAGTTCATCACCAAAGACACGGTAGAAGAAAAGATCCTGGCCCTACAGCAGCTCAAAAGCAGCCTGGCCGACAATCTGATTACCACCGAGGAGAGCTTTGTAAAAACACTGAGCAAGGAGGATATTGATAGTATACTGGCGTAAGCTACCCCCTAGCGAGGGAATTAATTCCCTCGCTAGGGGGACTGCCTCCTTTTCAGTAGTAACTAACCCCCTGCCATTGCAGCCCCAGGTGGAGGTGCGTATCTTTACGTATCCTTGATCAACACCCATTTTTTCATTCTAACAGCCTTAACCCCCATGAGTACCCTACCCCCCGCATTTGCCGAACGCATGCTGCAGCAACTGGGCCGACAGTACGATACGTTTGTGCAGGCGCTGGAGCAGGATACACCGGTGAGCCTTCGGCTGAACCCCTTTAAGTGGCAGGGAGCCCCCCCCTATGAACCCATCCCCTGGTCGGAGCGGGGCTACTACCTGCCCGAGCGACCCCTCTTTGCGCTGGACCCCCTCTGGCACGCGGGTGCCTATTATGTGCAGGAAGCCAGCAGCCAGTTTCTGGAGCAGGCGCTCCGGCAGCACCTGACCATTGATGAACCCCTGCTGGCGCTGGACCTTTGCGGTGCGCCAGGGGGCAAGAGCACCCATCTGACCTCGCTGCTGCCCGAGGGCAGCTTTTTGGTAAGCAATGAAGTAATCCGCAGCCGGGCCAATATTCTGGCCGAAAACCTGCAGAAATGGGGTACCGGCCATGCCCTGGTGACCAATAACGATCCCGGGCAATTCGCCCGCCTGGAGGGACTTTTCGACCTGATGGTGGTAGATGCTCCCTGCAGCGGCGAAGGCCTCTTCAGGCGGGATGCTGCGGCCCAGGAGGAGTGGTCGCCGGCAAACGTACAGCTGTGTATGGAACGCCAGCGCCGCATTTTGCTGGATGCCTGGCCCGCCCTGAAGCCCGGCGGCCTGCTGGTGTACAGCACCTGCACCTACAACCAGCAGGAGAACGAAGAAAACCTGCAGTGGCTCAGCCAGCAGCAGCGGGTCAAAAGCCTGCCGCTGCAGATTCCCGAGGCCTGGGGCATTGAGGAAACCGAGATCAGCGGCCTGCGGGGCTACCGTTTTTACCCCCACAAGCTGCGGGGCGAAGGCTTTTTTCTGGCCGTGCTGCAAAAGCTTGAGGGCTACGAGCCCGACCGCCTGCCCCATGTGCGCAAGCCCCGCCTTTCATTTCTGCCCAAAAAGCTGGTGCCTGAGGTGCAGCCCTGGCTACTGGATGCCCAGGATTGGGAAATTGTGCAGGAGGGCCCCCTCTGGACGGCCTATCCCACCCACTGGCTGCCCCTTGTCCAGGTGCTGCATGAGCAGTTTCGGGTAGTGCATGGGGGCCTGCAACTTGCCGAACCCAAAGGCAAAAGCCTGATACCGCAGCCGGCCCTGGCGCTGAGCCGCCACCTGAACCCGGCCCAGTTTCCGCAGGCGGAGCTGGACCTGCCCACTGCCCTGCGGTTTCTGCGCAAAGATGATATTCTGCCCGATGGCACCCCCGATGGCTGGGTGCTTTGCCGCTACCGGGGGGTAGGGCTGGGCTGGCTCAAGATGATGAAGCACCGCAGCAATGGCTACTGGCCCACCCACTGGCGGCTGCGCATGGAATTGCCAACCGAATTGCCATCCCCGGTGTTACCATAGGGTACATGGGGTCATTTGATTCCCCTTTTGGCAGGCCATGAAAAAATTGCATTGGTGTTAAGTGGCGGTGGGGCCAAGGGGGCCTTTCAGGCCGGCGCTCTCCGCTATATGGATGAGGTAGTGAGGGCACGCTATCCTGACTTTCAGTTTTCGGTCGTCAGCGGCATTTCCGTAGGCTGCCTTAATGGGGTAATGGTGGCGCAGCAAAAGCTGCCCGAGCTGCTGCAGATCTGGAACCGCATGAGCAATGCTGCTGTATATACCGGACGCCTGCGCCTGCCCTCGGCCCTCTATCACCTGGCTCTGCGCAGCAAACGGGCCGTGCTGGGCTACAAACCGCTGCAGGAGCTCATTGGCCGGCATGTGAGCCTGGCCGATACGCTGGCGTCCGGCATTCACTTTACCCTGGGGGTGGTCTCCCTCACCGACGGGTGCTACTACCCCTGCCAGGCCGGAGATTTTACCGACGAGCAGCAGTTTCGCAACGCCATTCTGGCGTCGGCAGCCATGCCAGTGCTCTGGGAGCCCGTTTCGGAGATCAGAACAAAGCAGGGCACGATCACCCAGGCCGTGGATGGCGGCGTACGCAACAACAGCCCGCTTGGGGATGTGCTGGACCAGGAGCCCGATGAGGTAGTGATCCTGAACTGCAGCCCCTTTACCGATGGCGAAAACTCCCTGGAACCGGCGCCTGAGGCCGGCAGAAATGTATTTACAATTGCCAAGCGGGCCCTGCTCGACATTGCCCTGAATGAGATCTTTATTACCGACCTGCGGGAGTACCTTACCCTCAATCATCTGGTAAAACAGGCCGCCGGGCAGGGGGTACAGCTCAAAAACCGGAAGGGTCGCCTGCTAAAAGCGTATAAAACGGTGCTGATCTCTCCCCTGGAGCCGCTGGGCGATCTGCTCGATTTTTCGCAGCCGGCTGTGCAGCGCAGGCTGCAGCTGGGCTATGAAGCAGCCCGGCAGGCCTTTGCTGCCTATCAGCCCCAGCTGGCAGGCGCCCCCCTGTACAGCAGCCAACAGCTCGCCTAACTTTTAGGAAGGGGTATGGTTGTATCCCTATGAACTGGTATGCCGCCGGGGCTGCGCTGGTACTGGCCCTTACCCATATTTTTGCTGAAAAGCTTCGCTTTACCCCCATTCCCAGAAGCAAGTGGCTTTCTTTTGCCGGAGGGGTTGCCGTCTCCTATATTTTTCTGCACATACTGCCGGAGCTACAGGAGATGCAGTCCATTTTTGAGGAACAGGAAGACTTTCTTAGTTATTTAAAGCATCATACCTATCTGATCGCCCTGCTCGGACTTACCCTTTTTTACGGGCTGGAGCGTGCCGCCAAACTAGCGCATGATAAGCGTGTCCCTGCCACTACCACCACACAAGAGGTAAAGCAGGATGAAAAAAGCATCCGTGTTTTCTGGCTACACATTATTTCCTTTGGGCTTTACAATGCCCTTATCGGGTATTTGCTGGTCTATAAAGAAGCGTTTGACCTGCTGGAGCTCCTGTGGTTTACCATTGCCATGGCGTTTCATTTTATGATCAACGACTATGGGCTGCTCCACCATTACAAACATTATTACCGCAAGCGAGGGCGCTGGATTCTCTGCCTGGCCATTGGCATTGGTTGGGCGGTGGGGTCCTGGATGCCCGTGCAAGAACTCTGGATCTCGCTGTTGTTTGCCTTTGTGGCAGGCAGTACCATCCTAAATGTATTGAAGGAAGAACTGCCTGAAGAACGCAAGAGTAACTTCAAGGCTTTTATCTTTGGCATAGTACTTTACAGTGGAATGCTGCTTCTGCTTTAAAACCCTCCCAGGGAGGATGCGTAGTATAGTGTAGGATACAGATGTTTACTAAAAATTTTAATGCTATGATGTGGAGACTTATTAAAGCAGCAATATTTATTATGGGCGCCAAAAAAATGCTTGGCTATAAGGTGGTGCGCAAAACCCTGAGCCAGCGCCTGCTGGCGAAAACCCGTTCCCTGCTTCCTATCTAAGGAGGGAAAATACAAGATTAATCGGGCTGCTTCGGCAGCCTCTTTTATTCCTGCACAAACATAAAATCTTCCCAAAACAGGGGCGCCTCAAGGGGGTGTAGCCCGAGGCCGCCCAGGCGCAACAGCACACTATCGGCAGCTGGTGCTGTATAGACAAGGCCCAACCGTAGCCGGTCACCTGGTAGCAATACCTGTGCTTGCTGCTGCTGGTAGGAGTAGCCCAGCAGTTTTACCGGGGCATGCACCCCTTCAGCAGTTTGCAGCCAGATGTTATGGGGCACAATCTCCAGCATGATAGCGGCATTGTTGGTGATAAACAGGCTGAGGTACAAACTATCATTCAGAGCAAAAAGGGAATGCCTGAGATTAACCCCTGCATTGAAAAAATCCTGATCGGTAAAATAGGCTGGTGCCAGCGCTACGGTATCTGCCCGCCCCAGCAGGCGCTGCCAGTATACTTCCTGCCGGGCGGCGGCTTCCCGGGTTTTAATGGCGGCGCTGGGGCGGTACAGCCGGGGCCGGTGCTGCTCCCGCTGCAGGCTGTAGGCCAGATAGGCCTGTGGCTCAAAGCAAAATGAAAGCGTATCTGATAACTCCCCTATAAACGAAAGAGGCAGGCGATATTGCTGCTGCCAGGGGCCCCGCAGGCCGGTACGCTGGTACAGGTAGAGATCATTTACCGGTTGGTAGCCAAGTTGAATCTCCTGCTCCTGCCCGGGCCCAAGGGCAAAGCCCGCCAGCGCCTGCAGGGGTTCCTGTGGCCGCTGATCTGCCGTAAGCAGGTTGGCCCTGCCGGGCGCTACCGTCAGGGCTTTCCTGCTTGTATTATGCAGCAGCAGATAGAGGTGCAGCATTCCGCCAGCGGCTGTATCTAGGGCTACCCGCAGCCCTACTCCCGGGGCAAGGGCAGGTGCGCGGCAAAGCGTATAGGCGGTTTCCGCGGCCGTAGACAGGCGCTCCACCCGCCCCTCTGTCTGGCAAGCCGCCATCAGTAGCCCTATCCACGCCACCCATACCCGCATACACTGTTTTTTAAACGCCTGATTGATCATTGCCGCGCCCAACAAAGTAGCCAGAGCGGGGCCCTGTATAACTCCCGCAGGGACCGGTATGTTACAGCCTGTGATGGGGTTTGATCCATGAAGGAAGAAAAGAGTACCCCCCTTTTGTGTAGGTAAATAGCCTAAATACAAAGAGTATACTTCACAGTAAATTGAAATATTTCCTGAAATAATAGGCGTTTTTAATTGTGTTTTAATCTTGTGCTTCTAGTTTTAGGGCAGTAGATTGCATTATGTACGAGCTCCTCTATAATTCTCCCATCGGCCTACTGCTTGTAAAGGGGAGCCAGGCTGGTATTCGCTCTGTTCAGTTCCAAACTGACCATTCCTACCATCTTGCTCAGGATCAGCAGCTTCCCGACTGTATGTTGGAAGCAGTGGAGCAGCTTACCGACTATTTTTGCCACCAGCGCAACAGCTTTGATCTGCCCCTGGACCTAAGCGGTACTCCCTTTCAGCAAACGGTTTGGAAGGCGCTGCTGAACATTCCCCCCGGCCAGACCCTCAGCTACGGACAGCTGGCCGAGCGCATTGGTGCTCCCGGCTCGGCTCGGGCAGTAGGCATGGCCAATGCACAAAATCCCTGCCTTATTCTGCTGCCCTGCCACCGGGTGATTGGCAGCAATGGGGTGCTTACCGGCTATGCCGGCGGGTTGCTGCGCAAGCAATGGCTGCTGCAGCATGAGCAGCAGGTGCTCCAGCTTTGTCTGTTTTAGCCGGCTGTGGTTGTTTACCCGCCTTTCGGGTAGGGCTGGCGGGCAGCAGGCGCCTAACCCTCTTCTCCTAAACAAAAGAAATTGCCCGAAAAAGACGCGTACGCCATGGAATATATTGAAAAACAGCCTGTTACAGTATATATCTGAGGGCCAGGGCAGCACAACCGTCAATTTTTATTGCTGCATAGCGGAGCTTTTCCCTAACTAAAACAGGGCCTTCCCGTAATTTTTACTAGTTGGCGTTCCCCCATTGAGGAGCGCTCATTTTTTGACCTTAGGCCGATTATGAACGAAATACGCATACAGGAGAAACAGCTATACGATCATTTACTTCCTCTATTCAGCGAGCATGGCTATGCGCTACAGCCGCACACCAAGCAGTTCAGAAAACAGAGCCGCAATGGCTTTCGGGCCGCCCTGCTTTCGGTAAGCGGCGACCGGCAGGAACAGACCATTGACCTGAGCCTGAGCATCCGCATGGATGTGGTAGAGGAGCTGGTATACCAATTTCTGAGCGGACCGCCCCGCTTCAGCATGCAGGACAGTACCACCATTGTGGCCTCTTACGGGCGCCTGAACCGGGATCCCTACACTCGTTTTGTAGTACGGGGCGAAGACGAACTGCAGGAGGTATGCCAGCGCATTGAGACCTATATGGTAGAGAAGGGGTTTCGTTTTCTGGAGCGCTTTGATCATCTCAAAAAGATCGATGCCCTCATCAACCGTGCTCCCGATAAGCCCTGCCCCTATCTGTATAACCAGATTCACCGCTGCTACCGGGGCATTATCATTGCCAAGCTCACCTGCCGCACCGACTACAACAAGCTGGTAAAAACCTACCTGAAGTACCTGCAAAACCAGTGGGCGCCCCGCTCGGTAATTACCAATTACAAAAAGCTGGTAAAGTTTTTAAAGTACTTCTCGCTGAATTAGGAAAGGGAAGCGTTCTGGTTCAGAGTAAAAGAAACCCCCACTGGTCCGAGCGTTCCGCTCGGATCAGCGGGGGTTTCTATAGACTGTTATAGGATGCTTTTTATTGTTGACTCTACTTTTTCGTAAAGGTTCTAATTATCATTTCTGCTCTTTCTACATCAGATTTATTTACATACAGCTCAACATTATTTGAAGAAGTTCCGAAACCTGCGAGTCTGGCGGATTCAACATTATCTCTAATGATTCTTGGTATTTTTTCTTCATCTAAAAGTTGTGCAATCCGATTAATAACAACGGCACTATCCGTTAGAATTTTCACAGGTCCATCCATGCCTCTTGCGTTATAATGGGTTCCTTTTCAAAATGTACCTGTGCAAAGCAGATCCATTGTTAACATTTTATTATAAATTCTTTTGGTATGCCTCGTTTACTCTATTTTACCTTTCATGCCCGATAATGCTGTCATTGGTCAGTTCAACATAATTGCAGCTATTGAACAGGGCTTTTAGTGTTTGTGCATTAGCCCTTATCAGGTCGAATAGTCCTCTGTTTTTGATATTACCGGTGGTAATCAGCAACAGCCTCTTTGGCTGCTGCAGTATCATGTGTGAGTGGTAAAAGTCAGAATCCTTTGTGATGACAATCAGGTTATGCTGGTCTGCATATAATGTAATATCCCTATCAGCGCTTTCATCTCCATCTGGAAGAGAGTCTACGTGCGTCGCATCAAGTCCAGCTGAATGCAATATCTCACATAGCTTAGCTGGCAGTTGAGCGTCAACCAGGAACTTCATGCTGTTTTAATATAGGTCTTAGTCCTGGTTAGTCTGGCAGCATATGCTAAACAGGCAAATATATCCTCACGCTCCAGGGCCGGATAATCTTCCAATATTTCCTGTTCAGTCATGCCAGAGGTAAGCAGGTCCAGAATAAGGTCTACTGTATACCTTTTATTCCTGATGGTAGGCTTACCGTGGCATATGTCAGGATTCAGTGTGATTCTATTTAGCAAATCTTCCATGGTTAAATCTACGAAATTTTCGCTAAGGTCGTTCCTCCTTGTAATGACCTACGACTACTGAATAGCAGCTACAATAGCTATCCTCTATGTCTTCAAAATACTAAAAAGGTGCGCTTACCCAACCGTCTTGTGTTGGCGAAGCGCACCTATTGTATTTCTGGCAATTTTAGCCCCTACACATACTCATACACCTGCCCCTCATGATGAAGGCTTACCCCTCGGGTGCCGGCTTCTACGCGGCCGATGATCTGGGCATCGATGTTAAAGCTTTTAGCAATCTGGATGAGCTCGCCGGCCAGTGCTTCGGGTAGGTAGGCTTCCATGCGGTGGCCCATGTTGAATACCTTGAACATTTCCTGCAGGGGGGTGCCGCTCTGCTCCTGGATCAGGCGAAACAGAGGGGGTACGGGCAGCAGATTGTCCTTGATCACCCGCAGATTATCACCTAAGAAATGTAGCACTTTGGTTTGGGCACCGCCGCTGCAGTGCACCAGGCCATGTACCCCTGCGCGGTGCTCCTGCAAGAAGGCCTTGAGTACGGGGGCATAGGTGCGGGTGGGGGAGAGCACCAGCTTGCCGGCATCCATCTGTACCCCCTCGGGCAGGCCGTCTACGGCATCCGTCAGGTGCTTGCTGCCGGCATACACCAGCTCCCGGGGTACGGCCGGATCAAAGCTTTCGGGATGCTGCTGGGCCAGGTAGTGGGCAAACACATCGTGGCGGGCGCTGGTGAGGCCATTGCTGCCCATGCCGCCATTGTAGGCCTGCTCGTAGCTGGCCTGCCCGTAGGAGGCCAGGCCCACAATCACATCGCCGGCCTGGATGCGGTCGTTGCTGATCACATCGGCCCGGCGCATGCGGGCTACCACGGTGCTGTCAACGATGATGGTGCGGACCAGATCGCCTACATCGGCCGTTTCGCCACCGGTGCTCCAGATGCCAATGCCATGATCGCGCAGCAGCTGCAGCACTTCTTCGGTGCCTTCGATGATGGCGGCAATCACTTCGCCGGGCACCTGGTTTTTATTTCTTCCGATGGTGCTGCTGAGCAGGATATTATCCAGCGCGCCTACGCACAGCAGGTCATCGGTATTCATGATGATGGCATCCTGGGCAATGCCCCGCCAGACCGAGAGGTCGCCGGTCTCTTTCCAGTAGAGCCAGGCCAGGGAGGATTTGGTGCCGGCCCCATCGGCATGCATGATGGTGCACCAGTCGGGATCGCCGGCCAGCAGATCGGGCACTATTTTGCAGAAGGCTTTGGGAAAAAGGCCCTTATCGAGCTTGCTGATGGCCTTGTGCACATCTTCTTTGGAGGCGCTTACGCCCCGCTGCATGTATCGGTCTTGCTGCATAGGGGTAAAAATAAGACGAAAAAAAAAGGCAAGCACGTGCTTGCCTGGTAAATATCACTTTCCGACCCCATTCGTCGGATCTTCGAGGAGTGTGCCAAAGCGGGGCAGGGCAAACTCGGCATCGCTTAGGGCCTGAGGGGTAAGTTCGGTGGCGGTTACCAGCATGCGCGCCATGCCCAGGTTGAGGTCGTATTTGAGGGGAAGTACGCCGGTTTCGGCAAGGTATACATTCCAGCTGCCATAGGTATGGTCACTGAACAGGGCCTTGTCTACGCGGGCTACATCGGTATTATACCAGTAGGTGGTGGTGATCATGCCGGTTTTGATAATGATCTTGCGGCAGGGGATGCCCATTACGTCTTCGGTTTCCTGCAGGCGGATGATCTCTGCTTTATCGGTAGTGGCCCCATTGGCGCTGATCCACATGGCCGTATCGCTGCCCGTTTGCCAGGAATAGATTTTTTTCTGTGCGGGCACATACAGCTGTACACCGCTTTGGGCGCCGGTTTCCATCTCTTGCTTATACTGCCCCTTTTTGTAGAAGTAGTTGCCTATAAAATAAGTATTGCCGCCCAGCTCCTGCCGGATGCTTTCATAAAACATGCTGTCGGGAATCACAGCGGGCATGGGGTTTTTAAATTCCCAGCGGTACACGATGCGGCCTTCAAATTGCTTTTGTGCAAGCACAACAGTAGTGCTCAGCAGGCAGAAGAGGAGGAGTAAGGATCTTTTTTTCATGTTTTGGGCGTAAGGGCTCAAAGATAGGGGTTTGGCGGGCAGCTTTAGTAGCTTTTGTTTGTTAAAGCCAATAAAAAAGAGCCAGTTGCTGCTGGCTGCAGAACTGGCTCTTTGTGCTTTGAGGGGATCAGGGCGTATTACCTGCCATCACCCAGCTCATCAAATACGGCATCGCGCGACTTTTTCTTAGGCTTTTCCTCTTTTTTGGGTTGTGGCTGTTCCGGGTCTACTGCAGGGGGTGTCTCCTGTTCTTCTTCTGTTGGCACTACCTGCACCTCGGGCGTAATGTCGGTTACCTTGAACTCGGTACGGCGGTTTACCTGGTGCTCTTCTTCAGTTTCTGCATTGGCAATGATGGGGCGGGTTTTGCCGTATCCCCTGGCCGTAATGCGCTTGCTGTCGATGCCCTTGGAAATGATGTAGCGCACGGCCGACTCGGCCCGGCGCTGCGACAGGTCGATGTTATAGGCCAGGTCGCCCCGGGAGTCGGTATGGGAGCTAAGCTCAATGACCAGCTGCGGGTTGTCCCTCAGTACCGTTACCAGCTTGTCCAGCTCCAGGGCAGCATCGGCACGGATATCGGCCTTATCAAAGTCATAGTAGATGTTATCCAGTACAATGGCCCGGTCAAGCACAATCTGGCCCAGTACCAGATCCTGGCGGAAGGTGGTATCGGTGCGGAACTGCTTAAGGGTTTTGCGGTCCAGGTAGCGGCCCGACATGTCAATGTCGTGGCGGGTGGTAAAGTAATCGGGCTTATCGCCAATGATCTGGAATTGGGGGATGCCCTCTTCCAGCTGAAACTCAAAGCGGCCCTGTTCATCGGAGATCACCACATCGCGCTGCCGCTCCTCATGGTCCAGCAGGCGCACCTGCACATTGGGCAGAATTACCTGCTTGTTTTGCTCGTCGGTAGTGTAAGTAGTGCCGGCCAGGAAGTAGTTTACGATCTTGAGGTCGGGCGAATTGTTTACAAAGGCATAGATATCGTCATCGCCGGCGCCGCCATCGCGGTTGCTGGAGAAGTAGCCCTTGTCCATGGCAAAGTAGCTGAGGCCAAAATCATCGGCCGGGCTGTTCATGGGTTCGCCCAGGTTTTCAATACTCACCTTGCCATCGCGGCGGGTGGCAATAAAGAGGTCCAGCCCCCCTAAGCCGGGGTGGCCGTCGGAGCTAAAGTAGAGTCGGTTATCTTCCGAAACGTAGGGAAACATCTCGTTACCGGGCGTATTGATCTCCTTGCCCATGTTTTGCACCCGGCCCCAGTTGCCGCGGGCATCTACCTGTGCTGAATACAGGTCTACCCCCCCTAGGCCGCCGCGGCGGTTAGAGGCAAAGTACAGGGTTTTGCCGTTGCGGCTAAAGGCCGGGGTGCTATCCCAGGCCCGGGGGTCGCTAATGCGCATGATCACCGGCTCCGACCACAGGCCATTGCGAAAGTAGCTAATGTAGAGGTTTACCTCATCGCCCCCTTTTTTGCCTTTGGCATTGCCGCGGGCAAAAACCATGGTATTGCCATCGGGGCTAAAGGTAATGGCGCCCTCGGCCCGGTCGGCCATGTTAAAGGCCTCGGGCAGCTTTTCTACCGTATTGGGTACGGTTTCCATGGCCTGGCCTACCTGGGCCCGGTAGAGGTTGGTAAAGGATTTGCCGGTGGCTTTGTAAATCTTGGCATCGCCCCGGGAAGAGGTAAAGTAAAGCTCACCCTCGCGGGCTACGGCGCCGTATTCAGCATCGGCGGTATTTACATTGGTCAGGTGCTTGATCACAAATACGGGCTCCTGGCTCAGGATCTGGCTCAGGGCCTGCAGGTTGTTCACCTCTTTGCGGGCCCGCTGCTTAAACTCTTCGTTGCGGGGCGCGCTGCCCAGGTAGCTTTCAAACTGCTGGCGGGCCTGGGTGTATTTGCTATTGGCCTTAAGCGCATAGCCGTAATAGAAGCGGGCCTCTTCATCCTGCAGACCTGCCTGCAGGGCGGCGGCATAGTAGGGCTCGGCCTGGTCTATGCGGTTGGAGAGCCGGTAGGACTCGGCCAGAAAAAAGTTTGCCTTGGGATTTTTATCGGCTACTTTCTCCAGCTGGTTAATGGCCACCTGGTATTCTCCCAGCTGATAGCTCCGCACCCCTTTTTTATAGGGATTACAGGCGGCCACCAGCAACAAAAGCATCATCAAACTCCAGAGTCTGATTGGTCTAGGTATGTTCATAGCATCTTGTACGCTTACCGAATAAGCCCGCTTATAGTACGTTTGATACAGCTCTGAAGCCGGTGCGGGGCGCTATGCCTGCATGCTGGCAGACAACAAAAGGGGCCCCCACGGCTCCGTTCTTGAAATTTAACATTATTACTGGAAAGAATAACGCTTTGGAGGCCTGCTCCGTGTGGCAAAAAGCTATTTTTCTTCCCCGGAAATCTACTTTTGAGTCTAAAACGAAATATACCCAATTCTGCCACAAAACAGCGAATCTATAGGGCTATTTCTGGATAGGGAGTAAAACAGCCGGCTGCTGAAAAAATGACCTGGTTGCCACCCCTGCCCCTAAACCAAAAAAAGCTGACACGCTGTCAGCTTTTTTGATCCTTACACCGTTTTGAGGTGCTTGAAATATTCGTTTCGGGTTTCGACGAGTTTATCGATCGAAATGGGGGTTTTAATGTATTCCGAAACCGCTTTGTACTGCTTGGCCTTTTCGATATCGTTTTTGTAAACCGAAGAGGTCAGCAGGATCAGCATAATCTCTTTTTTAAGTTGCGGACGAAACTCCTCGTAGGCATCCAGAAAATCCCAGCCATCCATAAAGGGCATATTGATATCCAGGAAGATAAGATCGGGCAGCTCTACGGGATTCTGCACGCCTGTTCTCAGATACGCCAGCGCTTCTTCGGCATCATTGAAAATAGTTACCGTATTGGCAATTCCTGCCCGCAAGATGAGCTCATAGCACAGGTTGCTATGAATCTCATCATCATCTACCAGCATAACGCGATTAATCTTCTCCTGACTCATTTGCTACTTCACGCTTAATTTACTGCACAAGCGGTCTCTGCTGTTGCACGGCACAAAAGATATACCAAGTGTACTTTACAAAGATATTAAAAAAATACTGGATGTCTTTTTATCATTCCGTAATTCATCTTACAATCTCCTTGCCGGGCACTTAGGGTAAATGCACAGGGTTCGTATTTAATTTATACAAAATTTGGGGTTATTTTTAGCAACTATGGGTGTTTTTACGCCAAAAAAGTGTGCGTACACAAACAAACATTACATCAGTTGCCGGGCTCCCGGACTTCCTTGTAGCCCACCACCTTATCTATAGAGCTGCTGGATACAAAATGGTAATTGGTTCTGGCTCTGCGATATATGGCCAGCGCCCGCTCTTTTCCTTCCGGTGTTTCGGCCAGCTTTCTGTACAGCGGCATCAAAAACTTACGGCGTCCTACGTTGGTAAGAAAACGCTCCAGTGCGGGGTAAGCCGGCTCATAGCCATGGGCAATGGTGTGCATGAACCAGGCCGCCAACAGCTCAGAATTGCCGGAACTGGTAAAGCCAAAGGCGGCGTCGAGCTCGGCCAGTTGCTGTCGGCTGAGCTCCTGGGGCAGGTTGCGGATAAAGTGCAGCCACTCGTGTGATGACCATTGGTTTGTATCTAAGCTGGATGCCGGCGTACCCTCCTTCCAGCGGGCCAGGGCTGCATCTACCCGCTGAAAGCGTTCCGAGGTTATGGTGGGCATGGCCTTCGGCAGGCCTTCTTCATAGATCCACTGATCGAGCTGTACCGCTTCCCGGCTAAGACCGTTGGGCTGTAGCAGATGGGTGGTGAGGTAGTCAATAAAGCGCTCGGTGGTCATGCTTTTAAAGGCATTTTCGCTGAAGTAGCGGCGCACAAAGGCATCCCACTGCTGGCGGCCCACCCGCTCCTCCAGCGAGCGCAGCAGAAAGTACCCCTTTTCATAGGCAATATCGGTTACGCCATCATCGGGATTGCGGCCCTCCAGGTTTAGGTGCAGGCGGGTATCGGCGGCCTGGCCCTGCTCTGTAAGGTCGGCTACGGTATGGCGCAGATCCTGCTGGCCCAGCTGTGCGAGCATTTCGGCATAATCGCGGCCGTAGAGGGCCTCCATGATGCGGCGCTCAAAATACACGGTAAAGCCTTCATTGAGCCAGAAGTCATTCCAGGTAGCATTGGTTACCAGGTTGCCGCTCCAGCTGTGGGCCAGCTCGTGGGCTACCAGCGAGGTAAGGGAGCGATCGCCGGCCAGAATGGTGGGGGTGGCAAAGGTTATGCGGGGATTTTCCATGCCGCCAAAGGGAAAGCTGGGCGGCAGCACAATCAGGTCATAACGCTCCCACTGGTAGGGGCCGTAAAGTTGCTCGGCAGCTTCCAGCATCTTGTCCAGCTCGGCAAACTCCCAGGCCGATTCCTTAAGCATGGAGGGTTCGGCATAGACCCCTGTGCGGGCGCCCAGGGAGGCAAACTCCAGATCTCCCACCGCAAGCGCCAGCAGGTAGGCGGGTATGGGCTGGTTCATGCGAAATTTATACACGCCCGACTCGCTTTTCTGGCTGGGGTTTTCGGCGCTCATCAGGGCCATCAGCTGCGGAGGCACCTGCACCGAGGCCGTATAAGTAAAACGAATGCCGGGCGAATCCTGAATGGGTACCCAGCTGCGGGCCAGAATGGCCTGCGATTGTGTAAAGAGAAAGGGGTGCTGCTTGCCGGCTGTTTGCTCAGGCGAGAGCCACTGCAGGGCCTCGGCACCGGGGCCGGTCTTGTAGTGTACATTTACCCGCTTGGTTTGCGGACGGATGGTGATCCTGAGCGGGCTGCCCATGTGCTGGTTGTTGGCGCCCAGGGCAAAGGTGGCCAGCTCGGTTTCGTTATCATCCAACGTTACTTTATCAATCTGCAGATCTTTGGTATCCAGGATCAGCTCTTTTACCCGGCCGCTGGTCTCAATGTCCAGGCGGGCAATGGCGGTGATCTGCCGGGTATCAAAATCTACGGTCGCCTCCCAGTCCAGGTGCCGTACTACGGCCTCATCGGGCCGGGCATAAGAGTGTATGTCTTGCACAGGTGTAGGGGTTGAGGTGTCGTTAAGCGTTTGTTCGCCGGTGCCGGAACAGCCTGCCAGCCAAAGCAGGGGGGCCAGCCAACGCAGGTGCAAAAGTTTCATACTGAAAAGAGGGAGGTTTGTTTTCGCAATATAAAAAAATTCCAATACCAAACAGGGGGCCAGGGGCTGCCGGCCCGGGGGCGGTAACATGCTGCTGGGGTAGTGTAATCCCTTAACCACCGGCGCCCTTTCTGCTTGAGCAAAAAGGGCGCCGCTGCCTGTTGGGGAGAAATCAGGTGCTTTATTGCTTAATGGCCACCATATTCACTTCATCAATGTCTTCATACACAAAAGTGCCCAGGCTGGCCAGGAAGTTGCGAATATTGTCTTCGCCGGAGAAGGTCTTTTCCATCACCAGGGCTAGTCCGCGGGCTTTTTTAATAAAGTCGGCGGCGCCCTGCAGCACTTCTACTTCCATGCCTTCCACATCCAGCTTCATGATCACCCGGTGCTCGGGGGTGCAGGGGAGCTCGGGCAGCAGGTCATCAAAGCGCTTTATCTCCACATTGGTTTCGGGGCCCTGGTAGCTGCGGTCTATGCCGCTGGCACTGGTAAGCACGGGCTTGATATCGAAATACACCTTTTCGGCCTTGCTGCCCAAGCCTACGGGCAGCACGGTCACCATCTGCTGCATCTGGTTGAGCTCTACATTTTTGGAGAGGGCCTTGAAGTTGGAGGGCACTGGCTCAAAGGCAATGCTGGGCATGCCCGCTTTGGCCAGCCAGATGCAGTACTCACCCATGCAGGCACCGATGTCGATGAAGAAATCGTACTGCTTGCGGTTTTTGTAGATGTAGTTCTTTACCTGCTTTTCGTAGGCATAGTTTACATACTGAAAATCATTGGTATTGCCCCGGCACCAGAAGGTACCCATTTTGGAGGTAATGATGCGGTCGGTGGTAGGGGGGGTCTTAAACAGGACGTATTTCAGGGAGTCCTTGATCGATTTCCAATCTTTATGCTTGGTATACTCCAGCAGATAGTCGGTATACGTACTGTATTTCGCCAGATTGGTGAGGGAGGGGTGATAGGCGGTGTTTTTCATGCCTGCTCAAAAAATGTTAAGCCAGTAAATAGGTAAGGGTAAAGAAGCCGCAGCGCTCGGCCACAGACAGATAGCATCACAGTCGCCCTATACCATACTTGCAGAACCCTTTTAAAGTTTCAAAAATGGGGAATAAACAAAAGAAAAAAGCTCGCTACCGGTGCAGCTAAACATCCGGTGGCGAGCTCTGAGGACTCATTTCTATGGTGCAGGGCCAGACTGGCCCACTGCTCCTCGCTCAAAAGGGGGCCATTATTGCTGCACCAGCACTGCCTTGGCGCTGGCCGCCCGCCTGATCTGCTGCATAAAGACTACCCACTCGGTATAGTCGCTGGCCGGGTAGCGGCCTTCGTTCAGGCGGATGCGGGAGATGGTGGTAAGCGCCCCATTGGCAAACCGGGTCTGCAGGCTAAACTCACCCCAGGGGGTGGTAAGCTGCTGGGCTTCGGGCAGGTGCTCGGGCACTACTCCCTGCGGCAGCTGGTAAACCAGGGTATCGGCAAAGGTATAGCCCCAGCTTTGCACAAAATCATTTTTCCGTGTGGCAGAGGGGGTGGGAATCTCAACCGGCAGACTACCCAAGTACAGGGGCAGGAACAGCCGATTGCCGGAGCGCAGCTTTCGGTCTTGTAGCTTGCCGCTTACCTCCAGGCGCATCTGGGGGTTATATCCCTCTTTTTTCAAGAGCTTATACTCCTCCAGACCAATCTCCGGCAGCCCGGCAGACGACAACACCCATTTTTTCTGCTCCTGCGCACTGGCCTTTGTATAGGCATGGGGTGTATCAAAGAGTACGCCATGGTAGGTGCGCGCCAGTGTATAGGCCGGCTCCTGATGCTGCAGGTCTACCTGTGTAGTGGCACTGCGCAGGTTATCCGCCGGGCCATAATAGCGGGTATTCACCAGGTGACCGCCATCTTCCCGGATCACCAGTGCCTTGCGGTTGCCGGTAAAACGGCCCAGGTGCCCGGCCGGATCGGTCTGGCTGGTACACTCCAGCCAAAGGGTATCCTTCTCCATGGGCACACAGAGAATCACATGGTTAAAGTAACTGCGGGGAAAGGCCTCTACTACCCGCTCTTTAAGTTCGGGACCGGCAGCAATCAGGCTATAGTGTGAGGGGATACCCGCCGCTTTAAGCAGGGAATGGGTGTAATTGGTAAGTGCTTTGCAGTCGCCATACCCCTTTTGCTGTACAAAAGAAGCCTCAAAGGGCTGCCAACCCCCTATGCCAAGCTGAATACTTACATAGCGCGTATGCTGCTGCATGTATTCATAGATAGCCTTTACTTTTTCTTCGGTGGTAGAACAGCCACTGATTCGGCGCAGCACCTCTGCCCTGGTCTGTTCGGGTAAGGCATCGCGGCCCTGGTTTAGCTGGTGGATAAATTTACCCAGCTCCTGCCAGCTCGCCAGCGAACCTTTGTACCCTTCAAGCTCAAAGCCTTCGGGGGCCGTAATTACATAAGGAGAATCATCCCAGTAGGGACTAAAATATTCAGGGCGGGCCGTGGCAAGTTTGCTTACCTGCCAGCGGTACTGCCGGCTGCCATCGGGCAGCGTGGAGATATGCGGATCGGCCAGTTGATAGCTGCGGTGATTCATGGCCAGTTGGGGCGGAGTTATGACAATAAACTCTCGCTGCTCCACACTTACCTTCTCTTCAGAGCCAGGCAGCCATACCGGATAAAACAGCATATTGGTAACTTCTTCTTCCAGTTGCCAGCTAACGGTATACGGATAGGTTGAGTGTTTGAGGCTGGCTACCTTATAGCGGTTATCATGAAAGAAATTCACCGACGAAGAATAGCTATGGTCAGAAATCTCACTTTTCTTCAGTCTGCGTACCAACTCACCGCCAGCGGCATGCAGGCTACCGTCTATTTTTCTGATCTTATCCAGCTTGTCGTAGCCACTCACCAGCACGGCCTCATCATCGCCCTGGGGGTTGAGCACGGTAACTACCCGCTCCAGGGTTTTCAGGGCTTTACCGGGCGATAGAATGCGAAAGGTGGTGTTTTCATGGCGAATGACCGCATTGGCCCCCTCCTTCAGCTCAGCCGGAATGGCCGATGCCGGATAGCTGCCGGTGCCAGCTCCATGGGCCAATGCCTGTTGCCAAGGCAGCAGCGAAACAGCCAGCAGCGCAAGTGCATGGTGGATCTTCATGGTCTTTAATTATTTTTTTACCAGTACCAGCTGCTCGTTTTGCTTGGCCAGCATGCGGCTGTAGAACTCCTTTAGCTGCTGGTACTCATCGGCCAGGTACAGCGGTTTGCGGATCTGCATCATGCTGGTAACGTTCACCTTATTGCCCATCTGCTGCACATTGAAGCGGAAGGTGGCCGATCGGTCAGGCAGGGTTACAATGGCCGGCTCAGGTAGTTGCTCCACCGAGTAGCCTTCTGGAAGCTCAATCTCATACATGAGCATTTGCTCCAGGGGGCAGCCAAAGTTTACCGGAAACAAGCGCTCTTCCAGCTTAAAAGGATTGGCTTCCAGCACCCCATCGGGCAACAGGCTTACATACAGCTTATTTCCTGCCAGGGTGGCGCGGTCCAGAATCTCCAGGGTGTAGTGCTCTTCCAGCTTGTTGGCCAGCGTCATCTGGTTGGCAAATTGATGCTCGGTGATGGTCCAGTTGGTCTTTTTCTCTTTTAACTTTTCCAGGAACTTATTTTCGCCATCGGCATAGAGCTGCTTGCGGGCCGCTACGGCCGCATAGCCATCTTTTATATAGCTCAGAGTGCCCTGCAGGGTGCCGCTGCTGGTCAGGCGCAGTTTGGCGCTCAGGCTATAGCTTTCTTTTTCCTGCTGCAGCAGGGGTACCCACTCGGAGGTGTTTTCCTGCATAAGCCGGCCCTGGTCGTTCATGCAGCGATAGGGAAGCTGGCCTGGAGGCAAAAAGGGCTCGGTGGCATCCAGCAGCAGTGCCTTATCGCCAAGTACTACCTGGCATACTACATAGTTGAAGTCTTTTTCCAGTGGTATAACCGGGTTTACCCGGCCGTGGCTGCGGGTGCTCAGGATCACCGGATGGGCGGCAAGGCCGGCTTCGCGCAGCATGGCCGTAAGCAGCAGGTTGATCTCAGCCGAATTGCCCGAACGCTTTGCCAGGGTTTCCTTAAAGCTGTTGCTGGCATATACCCGTTCCTGATCATTATACACCACATTGTGCTGCACATGGCCATAAATGGCTGCCAGCTTTTCTTCGGGGCTTACTTTGCCGGCTATCAGACTCTTGACCAGATCGCTTACCTGCCGCTGTTTTTTAAGCTCGCCGCCAAAGCGCTCACTATCCAGAAATGTTTTGGTCAGTTTTTCCCAGCTGTTGCTGTAGTAATTTATCTTTTGATTGGGAAACTGGGTGGAGCTCAGCTCAAACTCAATCTTGGAGGCGTAATCGTTTAGGGTAGTGATGTAGGCTTCCTTTACCAGGGCGGGCACATTGCCGAGTGCCCAGCGGTGCGCCGTGCCGGTAAAGCTGAGGTCCAGGCTGTGGATGCGGTCATTATAGCGCACGGCTTCGTTTACATTCAGCCCATGGTAGCCGCCTAAAAAGTGCTTATAGGTAAAATATTCGGGTATGCGCACCCGGTATTCGCTCCAGCGGGTAGGGATGGTCGTTTGGAAATACCAGGTCTCCAGACCATAAATAAAGTCGCTGATCTTTTCGTATTCGTACTCGATCACCGAGCCCTCTTTTACATTGGGCAGGGTAAATTTATACTTCTGCAAATTGGCGTTTACCTGCTCGGTGCTGCGGGCATCCTTGGTAAGCTTGCTGCTGACTACCTTGCCGTTTTCCATATTATAGACCACCCCACTAATGGAGTTGATCTTTTCTTTTCGGCTGCCGCTCTGGTAAAGGGGAATCTCGGCATTGCCCCACTCCAGACCCTCTTTGGTGAGAATCTTGATGCGCACATGGTGCTTCATGTAGAGCTGAAAGCCATTTTGATCGCTATACTTGAACTCCAGCTGGGCATAATCACCCAAAACCACAGCACTGGCCGTTTTATCGGGCGCGTATTCGGTCATGTCCAGATCTTCCTGATCGATCTTGCCCCATTTCATAGGGTCGGGCTGGGCCAGTAGTGCTGCGTTTACGCCCAGCAGCAGGGCAAAGGTGTATACTATCTTTTTCAAAGCAGGGATGGGCTGTTGGTTAAAAGAAGAATTATGCCAACAATCTACTCTTTTTGTTCGGAGTATGCTATGTTATATAACAATATCAACTCCAGCATGTACTATAAAAGATGATTATAGCCGAAATCTTCTGCTGCTAAAAGCCGTATAAGCACACAACAGCCACAGTACGGGATGGGACTTTTTGATAAACTTAAGGGGATACTGGGTTCTGAAAACCAGCCAGACGCCGCTGCTCCCGCAGATGGACAGGACCTGCTTGGCAAAATTGCCGCCTACAAGCGTAAAACCTGGATGCCCCTGGTAGAAGAAGGTGCTGAAGATGAAGCTCTGGCCAGCAAGATAGGGGGTATGGCCTACCTGCCCCCTGGCGAAACCTACCCGCTGTGCGCCCACTGCCAGGAGCCGCTTACCCTTTTTTTGCAGCTAAACCCCGCAAACCTCCCCCCCAATTGTGACCTGGACCTGGAACCCGATAAGCTGGTGCAACTTTTTTACTGTACCAACCAGCACCCCCATTGCGAGCTGGAGTGCAAGGCCTGGGCGCCTTTTGCCAAAAGTGAACTGGCCCGCACCCTGCCCCTGCCAGCCACTGAGGTCGCCCTGCCGGGCACCGCACCCGAGCGCCAGTACCCGGCGCGTCTTATTACCGAATGGGTGGAAAATGAAGATTACCCCGACTGGCACGAGATGCAGCTGGGCGCTGCCGGCCTGAGTGAGCAGGAAGTAGAAGCGCTGGAGAGCAATGAGAATACCATCCCCAAGGCAGCCGATAAGCTGGGCGGCTGGCCCTACTGGGTTCAGGGGGTAGAATATCCTGCCTGCCCCGACTGCGGCCTGCAGATGCAGATGATCTTTCAGCTGGACTCCGACCACCACCTGCCCTATATGTTTGGCGATGCCGGCGTAGCCCACCTGCACCAGTGCCGCCTGCACAAAGGGGTACTGGCCTTTGGCTGGTCAAGTTATTGAAAAACTAACGGTTACCTTACATGTAGATTATTTCCGCAGCGTAACAAAGTGCCGTTTTATCCGATTACTAGAAGAGAAGAAACTACTCCTTATTTTGGAAGCGAATTTTTTTGACAACCCCCATATCTCCACCCTTTTAAATAGCCTGCAGGATGCTGTGTTCATTGGCAATGCGCAGGGTATTTTGCGCGCTAACCAACAGGCACTGCAGCTGGTAGGGTTGCCCAGCCAGGAAGCGCTTCCTACTGATTTGCCTGCTTTTATTGATGCCTTTGATTTTCGCTACCTGGAATCCGAGAAGCCCGTAATTCCCGGCCAGGGCCCCCTGTCGCTTGCCCTGAACGGACAAAGCACGGTTACCGAACTTTCGCACATCAATAGCCAGACCGGCAAGCGCCACTACTGCCGCTGCTCGGCCAGCCCCCTGCTGGAGGGCGAACGGGTGGTGGCCGGATTGCTGGTGGTGACCGATATTACGGAACGCATTCTGGCCGAAAAGAAATTACACGAAACCTTACATGCGCTTTCCTTCTCTACAAAAGAGCAGGAGGCCATTCTCAACAGCATGCCCGATGGGGTATTCATTGGCAATTCCGAGGGCATCTACAAGGTAAATCGCCCGGGCCTGGATATGTTTGGCTGCCGCTCCCTGTCCGATATGCGGGGCCGTATTGAGCAACTGGTAGAGCGCCTCAATGTGCGCTCGGCCGCCACTGGCGAGCCCAGTGTGCAAAATCAGGACCCCTTCTCCAAAGCGCTGGATGGCGAATCGGTGGTAGAAGAGATCATTATCACCAACCTCAATACCCGGCAGGACCTGTATCTGCGCTGCGCGGCCGCTCCGGTCTATGTAGGCAGCAAAAACATTGGTGTAATTGCCGTTACCACCGATATCACCCAAAAAGTACTGGCCGAGCAAAAGCTGCAGCGCACCCTCCAGGAGCTGCGCAAGGTAAACGAAGAACTGGAAGCCTTTACCTATGCCGTATCGCACGACCTTAAAAGCCCCCTGGGCCGTATCAGCGGGCTGGCCTCGCTGCTGCTGATCAGCAATGAAAGCCAGATCTCCGATAAAGACCGCTACCTGCTGCAGCTGATCGTGCAATCAAGCGAAAAGCTAACCGAGCTGGTAAGCCACCTGCTGAAACTGGGCAAGATTGGCCAGACAGAGCTTAACTACAGCAAGATAGACCTGAGCCGCCTGTGCGAGCAGGTGATTGAAAACCTGCCTGTACAGGGCAAAAAGGTCCATTTTGTAATAGAGCCCAACATGCAGGTATGGGGCGACAAAACCCTGATGCACTCCGTCATGCAAAACCTCATTGCCAATGCCGTAAAGTACAGCTCCAGAACGGCCGCACCCGAGGTGCGCATTGGCTCCCACGAGGCCAGGGGCTATACTACCTGCTATGTGCGGGACAATGGGGTGGGCTTTGATATGTCAGAGGCCGATAAGCTGTTTGTACCCTTCAAACGCCTGTACTCGGGCACCAATTTTGAGGGCACGGGCGTGGGCCTCTCTACCGTAAAGCGGATCATCGAGCGGCACGAGGGCAAGATCTGGGCCGAGTCCAGCCCGGGCGAAGGCGCTATTTTTTATTTTACCCTGCCCGGCCGCAAAAAACTTAGCAGCCTCAGCAACAATGCCGTAAAGCTGCAGGAAGAAACGGCCACCAGCAAAAGCGGCAAACTTTCGGCCTAAGTGCTTTCGTGCTATCTTAGCAGCATGAGCAAGAAGTATATTCTACAAACCCAGCCCCTGCCCATACCGGTGCCCGACAACAAGCTCATTCTGGAGCATTTTGGCGGCGCCACCACCGGCCACCAGCAGTTTAGCCTGGCCCGCATGGTAGCCCCGCCCGGCTGGAGCGAGCCCCACCAGACCCCCGAGTTTGATGAAGTTACGCTGATGCTGCGCGGCCGCAAGCGAATTGAGATTGATGGCGAGCAGATCGAGCTCAGCGCCGGGCAGTCCATCCTGATCAAAGCCGGCGCCCGCATCCGCTACAGCAACCCCTATGCTGAAGAAAATGAATACATCTCGCTGTGCATGCCGGCTTTTTCGCCCAATCTGGTGCACCGCGAAGCAGAATAATCCCTCCGGCCTACCCATACCGGCGGGATTTTTTTATTTTTGGCCCAGACGTTTCAGGAGGATCACAACTGATCTCACTGGTTCTCACTGGTTCGAGCTTGCAGCTCGGATCCTTTCCCAGCATAATGAGGTCTGAGCTGCAAGCTCGAACCAGCACAAGCAGGCTTTTTATCCAGATTAGTACCATCATTTAGATACACCTATCATCATGAGCCACGATCCACACCACAGCGGTGCCACCCGCACCGAAAAAGATACCATGGGCCCCATAGAGGTGCCTGCCGACAAGTACTGGGGCGCCCAGACGCAGCGCTCACTACACCACTTTGAGATTGGGGGCGATACCATGAAAATGCCCCTGGAGATTATCTACGCCTTTGCTTACCTAAAGAAAGCGGCTGCCCTCACCAATGCCGATCTGGGCGTGCTGGCGCAGGACAAGGCCCAGAAGATTGCCGCCGTATGCGATGAGATCCTGGCCGGCCAGCTGGATGCCGAGTTTCCGCTTAAGATCTGGCAAACCGGCTCGGGCACCCAAAGCAATATGAATGTGAATGAGGTGATCGCCAACCGGGCCCACGTAAAAGGGGGTGGCCAGCTCTCCGACGAGAAGAAAAGTGTACATCCCAACGATGATGTAAACAAGTCGCAAAGCAGCAACGATACCTTTCCTACGGCCATGCACATTGCCGGCTACAAAATGCTGGTAGAGTACACCATTCCCCGGGTGGAAACGCTGCGCACTACGCTGGACCAAAAGGCCCGGGAGTTTATGCAGGTGGTAAAGATCGGCCGCACCCACTTTATGGATGCCACCCCCCTTACGCTGGGGCAGGAATTCAGCGGCTATGTAAGCCAGCTGGACCACGGCCTGAAAGCCCTGCGCAATACCCTGGACCACCTGAGCCAGCTGGCCCTGGGCGGCACTGCCGTA
This sequence comes from Cesiribacter andamanensis AMV16, assembly GCF_000348925.1. Classification (GTDB taxonomy): domain Bacteria; phylum Bacteroidota; class Bacteroidia; order Cytophagales; family Cyclobacteriaceae; genus Cesiribacter; species Cesiribacter andamanensis. Next base: position 53,117 of record NZ_AODQ01000007.1, read on the forward strand.
GGCACCGGCCTCAATACCCCCGAGGGGTATGATGTGGCCGTAGCCCAAAAGATCGCTGAGCTTACCGGCCACCCCTTCCGCACGGCCGAAAACAAATTTGAAAGCCTGGCCGCCCACGATGCGGTGGTAGAAAGCATGGGTGCCCTCAAGCAGCTGGCCGTAAGCCTGATGAAGATCGGCAACGACATTCGCATGCTGAGCAGCGGCCCCCGCAGCGGCATAGGCGAAATTACCATTCCGGAAAACGAGCCCGGCTCCTCCATCATGCCCGGCAAGGTAAACCCTACCCAGTCTGAGGCCCTTACCATGGTATGCGCCCAGGTGATCGGCAATGACGTGGCCGTAAGCATCGGCGGCATGAACGGCCACTTTGAGCTCAATGTGTTCAAGCCCCTGATGATCTACAACCTGCTTACAGCGGCCCGCCTGCTGGGCGATGCCTGCCAGTCCTTTAACGACCATTGTGCCGTGGGCATTGAGGCCAATCAGGAGCGCATTAAGATGCACCTTGACAATTCGCTGATGCTGGTAACGGCCCTGAATCCGCACATTGGCTACGACAATGCGGCAAAAATTGCCAAAAAGGCGCACAAAGAAGGGACTACCCTGCGCCAGGCAGCCCTGGACCTGAACCTGCTCACCAACGAGCAGTTTGATGCCTGGGTAAAGGCCGAAGACATGATCGGCAGCCTGAAAAAATAAGCCTATCTGTCGCCTACGCCCTGCGCTGCTCCTTAAGCCGGGGCCTAAACGACAGTAATTGGGGCTATACACAGCTCAAAACCGGCAGGTACCCCCCTGCCGGTTTTTTGTATTTTTAGGGGAAAGCTTACATTAGCAGGGTTCTTTGGCTTCCCTACATTAATATTTTGTTTTCATTTACTACTTTGCAAGCCTGATTATCAGCCAGAAACCTTAACCTTAAGAATACGATGAAAAAAGTAGTTTTAGCTGTAGCCACCCTGCTGTGCCTAACGCTAGCCTTTGATGCCAGCGCACAGCTCTCTAAAAAGGAGAAGAAAGAGTGGAAAAAGCAAATGAAGGATATGGATGTAGAAGCCTTCAAGAAGCTGGTAGAAGAAAAAGAAGCCCTTGAAAGCCAGGTAGCTGGTCTTAACTCTCAGGTAAGCAGCCTGCAGTCCCGCGCCAACGAAAAGACCACCGAAGCCGACCGCCTGAAAAGCGAAGTAAAAGACCTGCAGAACCAGCTGGCCGAAGCCAGAACTGCCCAGGAGGCCACCAATACCATTGATGCCACCGGCAATAAGAACCGCGTTGCCAAAGGCGTGGTCTTCAAAGTACAGATCGGTGCCTTCCGCAACAAAGACCTGGCAAAATACTTTGAAAGCAACGGCAGCTTTGATGGCGAGGTTGACAACTCAACCCAGCGCTACACCCTTGGCCAGTTTACCGATTACTGGGAGGCCGACAAGTTTAAGAAGTACCTCAGAGAAATGGGGGTAAAAGATGCCTGGATCGTATCGTACAAAGACGGCGTTCGGGTTCCCCTGAAGGATGTGCTGGAAGGCGTGCTGTAAGCTGCCTGCTCCGCTCATCTACCACATAAAGCAAGCGCTCTCCATTGGGGAGCGCTTTTTTTATTGCAGGCTGCGCATGAACAGGTATACCAGCTGCTCGGCCATGCGCCTGGCTTCTGCCCGGGACAGGCCCAGCTGCCCAAACTGCTGTACCAGTCCGTTTACCACCCCCAGCGTATAGGTGGCCAGGTGCAGGGGGCTTAGGTGGGCTGCCACGGCTCTCTCGGACTGGGCCTGCCAGTAGAGCTCTTCCAGCAGCAGCAGGTAGTGCTCCTCTCCCCAGGGAGACCTGCCCTCGGCGGGGGCGGGCAGCGCCATCCAGCAGCGCTGCAACAGGAGCTGAGCATTGCGGTAGGCCTCATTTTCGGCCATCAGCTGCAGCTGCAGGCGCACAAAAGTGGTGATCTTCTGCAGGGGCCGCAGCTCGGGATCGCGCAACAGCCCTTCCAGCTGCTGACGGGCCGGCTGCAGTTTTTGCTCCAGCAGGGCTTCCAGCAGGGCCTGTTTGTCTTTAAAATGCCAGTACACCGCCCCGCGGGTCATGTCTACCTGCTGGGCAATCTCTTCCAGGCTGGCCTTATCAAAGCCCCGCTCTAAAAATACCTGCATTCCGGCTTCCAGCAGGCGCTGGCGGGTTTCTTCTGCTTCCGACTTGGTCCGTTTCATGCTGCAAACATACGGGCCCGTATCTTAAAATGGCGCATTCGGCAGGCTAAAAATAATAGACGTTCTGCAGCACCCGCAAAGGGGTAGTAGGCCCTTGCACACCCCCCATGTGAAGCCCGCACAGCTGCTGGTCAGCTGGGCGAAAAAGGGTTCTGCAGCAGCCTTTCTTAAAAGGTATAGCGTACTGACAGGGCCAGCTCAGATCCCCAAAAGCCGGCAAAGGGAGCCAGGTCAAAGGCCGGCTTCCAGTCGAGCGAAGCACTTAGCGGCACCGAGGCATCCTGCACGGTATACTCCAGGCCCAGGATGCCATCAATGCCCAGAATAAGGCGGCCCCGGTTGTAATAAGAATCATTGTAGTAACGGCCGCTGGTGGCCCCCAGGTGAGCGCCGGCGCCATAATAAAACTTCAGGCCCGGCTCCCTAAAGGCGGGGGTATGGCGCTCCCAGAGGCCGGTTACCTTAAAGGCATGCCAGCGGCTGTGCACAATGCCCTCCAGCGCATCGGTGCCGGAAATAAAATGCTTGATGCTGGCTCCCCAGAATGGCGAAAGCCGTAGCCCTACTGCGGTACCATAGTCCTGCGCCTGCGCCTGCAGCGCCATCAGCATCATAATAAATCCAATCAGCACACCTGTTTTTTTCATTCTACTCTTGTTTTTGCTGTCTAAAGGGAGGCAAAGATGCGGCATCGTTCCAAAAAAGGAAACCCCCCGGCCGCATTTTATGGTCCACTCTTCAGGCAGTGGGCAAGGGCAGGCATAAAAGGGGGCCTGGCGAAGGTGCAGGCTTCAGGCACATTTTAGCGCAGATGGTTTCCGTGTAAAAAGAGGGATGCGTATCTTTAGATCAGGCCTATATTCTGCTCTTTTTCAAGCAATACTACATGCAGGCCCTGCCGGCAGGAATATTTTTTACCTTTACCGCTTCCATTTTTAATGCCGCCCTTATGAAGCATCTCCTGATCATCCTTTTGCTGCTGGCAGCCGCCACAGCTGCTCCTGCCCAAATGTACTTTAAGGAAGGCCGCCAGATCTGCTGTGGCGACAGCCTGCTGGCCGGCTATGCCCAGGCGCTGGACATTAATCCGGCCCAGCTGGGACGGGTGAAGGCCAAAAAACGCTCACTTGGTCTGTTGCAGATCGGCTCCAATGTGTACTCCAACCGCCTGGATCTGGGCGATGCCCTGCGCTTTGCCTTCTCGGACGATTCGCTTTCTACTGCCCTAAAAAGCCAGCTGCTGGCCCCTGGGGAAACAGAACCTTTTACCTTTGCCACCAATTTCGATTTTAACTGGGCTTCCTTCAGCTATGCCACGCCTCAGCTGGGCGGCATTGCCCTACGGGTGCGGGACCGCATCAGCAGCCACAGCGCGGTGCCCAATGACCTGCTGGCTCTGCTACTGGAGGGCCGCATGTCCGATACCTACCAGAACAGCACCACCCAGGAGCTGGTAGCCGCATCCAATGGAACGCGGGTTTCCTACAGTCACATACGGGAGGCCAGCCTGGGCTATGGCCGGGCGCTGTTTCGCTCCAAAGCCCTGAGCCTGTATGCAGGGGGTACCCTCAAGCGGCTGTGGGGCATCGGCTATTACAACACCACCATAGAGGGGGCCTCCATTATTGGCAATTCAGCCTTTTCAGAAGTGTATAACATCAACTATGGTGATCTGCAGCCGGAAGGGCGCAACCTGGATGAGTTTCAGCGCAAAATACTGGATACCTCGGGCAGTGGCTGGGGGCTGGATCTGGGCCTTACCCTGGAGATTGCCAATACGGTGGTGCTGGGCGCCGCTGTGCTGGATATGGGGGCCCTGGACTGGAACAGGGGAGTAGTGCGGGCGCAGGCCAGCACCGCCAGTTTTATTGAGCAGCTGGATGATCCCACCATCCGCACCCTGAACTTTAAAGAGCAGCTGGCCAGAATTTACGATGAATTCAGTTTTGAAGAAGGGGCTGATTTCTCGGCTCCCCTCAATACCCAGATGCGGCTGAATGCCTCCTGGCTGGTGGGTGATCGCTTTAGCCTGAGCGGCGATGCGCTGATCCCGCTTAACAATAACAATCTGGAGGTGATGAACTACCAGGCGGGCACCTATGCCGCCGGTTTTAACTATGTGCTATCGCCGGGCCCGGTTACCACCAACCTCAGCAGCGCGTTTTTCTACAGCAGCCAGTATGAGGTGCGGGTGCCGCTGGGGCTAAGCCTTGGTTTTAGAGGGGGTGCCATGTTTAGCATAGCCGTTAATGATCTGCTTACCTTTGTGAGCAGCAGCAAAGACCCCTTTCCGGGCATTTCCATTACCGGCCTGAACCTCCTGTTTTAGGCCGGTACCTGCACCGGTTTGTTGCTGGAACAGATAAAGGCAATGGCTTCTTCCTGTGTGGCAAAGATCTCTACCTTATAGCCGGTAAGGGTCTTGAAGGCCTTCAGCAGGTACTGCATGCCCGTTTTCTGCACAATTTTATTACTGCCCAGTACCCCGGCCACAATGTTGTTGGGGAGCACTCTTTTGATGCGCGGAAATGCGTTGATCACCACCCAGCCCCGGGCATTGAAGCTTACGTTGCCAATGTCCCGCTGGTCAATGATGATGCGGTTCACCTGCAGCTTTTCGCCGTAATCAATGGTCTTGGTCCAGAATTCCTTATAGGCATCATCCGTCATATCACCGGCAAAATAGAGCTTGATGATCTTATTTTCGGCATCCCATAATGTTTGGGATTGCCCTACCGTCAGTACCACTTCCATGATTTCTCTAATTTGATACTCTATATATCCAACTAAGGTAGGCTATTGCAATTTAAACAGCAACTTTTTAACAATATTTATCCACACCGTTCAACTTATCGGCCCATGTTGATTCCCTGTGGGGGTTAGCTACGGGCATGTACTACTGCCTGAACCCGGCTATCTGCTTGCCAGATAAGGCCATAGCCGGTGCAGACGGAGGGTGGTTGGCGAGCTTTGGGGGGTGAAGTAGTACTCGGGATGCCAACAGGCTGCCCGCTCAGGGAGGTAACTATATTTTTGTAAGAATTGGCAGGCAAGAGGGCGTCTGCGCAGTATAGCAGTACCGTTAGGCAAGCCTAGCGGGTGCTGGTGCCAGGCTAAGGTAGAAGCAGGCTCTAAAGTAAAAAAATACAGCTATTTATCTAATAAAATGCAATTTTTTTGGAACCTGCACCCGGTGAATACAGTATAACAGGTACTGACATTTTTTTATCTTTGTATGAGCGATAAGTTTACCATCATCAATCTGCTGAACAAGCTGGCCGTTGAACAGAAGCTCACCTGGAAAATAAAGAGCGCCTATGGCAATGGCACTGGTAAGAATCTACTGGAAGTGCTCATTTACTCGCTCCCCCAGCAGATCCGGAAAGGCCAGATCGTTTTTGAAGCCGGAACCGGCCAGGTCATGGCCATTCAGTACAGTGGTTTTAAGGCTGCCGCCGCCGAAAACATTGTGGATATGTTGCTTGATGTCATTAACTTTGAGAAACATCGGAAAGCAGCAGACGGTGATCTTAAAAAAGCTGTTTCGGCCTATTGACATTGCTCCCCTGATCTTTTTCAGGATTGTAGTAGGCGGACTCATTACCCTAGAACTCCTTGGCGAGATCCTTACGGATTATAACGCCGATTATTTCCATACGGAGTTTCATTTTTCCTATCAATTTTTTGAGTGGCTAACCCCCTGGCCACCCTTCTGGATGCGGCTGCACTTTGCCTTTAATGTGCTGATGGCCCTGCTGGTTACCCTGGGGGTTTACTATCGCCTGAGTGCCATCCTGCTTTTTCTGGGCACCACCTCGGCTTTTCTGATGGAAAAGTCGGTCTACATCAACCATACCTACCTCTACTGCCTTACCGCCTTTCTGATGATCTTTTTGCCGGCCAACAGGGCCTGGTCGTGGGATGTAAAGCGCCGGCCCGAGCTGTTGCAAAGCGCCGTGCCGGCCTGGACGGTCTGGATCCTGGTTTTTCAGATAAGTGTGGTCTACTTTTTTGCCGGCCTGGCCAAAGTGAACCCCGACTGGTTTAGTGGCACGCCCATGAACATCTGGCTGCCGGCCCGTGGACATTACTACATCATAGGCCCGCTGCTGAGCCAGCCCTGGCTGCCCAAACTGATGAGCTGGGGCGGGGTGGCCTTTGATCTGCTGGTGGTACCGCTTATGCTCTGGCCCCCCACCCGCCGCTGGACCTTTGGGGTAGCTGTATTCTTTCACCTTACCAATGTATCGATCTTTGGCATTGGCACCTTTCCCTGGTACAGCATAGCCATGACGGCCCTGTTCTTTCCCCCGACCAGCTTCCGGCGCCTGGTTATTTTGCGGCGCAAGCTGCCCCCTTATATCCCCATTGCGTTCAATGAACAGCTACGGCCGCAGCTGCGCACCACCATAGGGGTATTCTTAGGGCTGTATGCACTGGTACAGCTGGCTGTGCCGCTGCGGCAGTATGCCTATGGGGGCAACTCCAGCTGGACCGAAGATGGCCACAATTTTAGCTGGCACATGATGCTGCGCTCCAAGGGGGGGCACCTGTTTTACCGGGTAGTGCTGCCTGCCACCGGCGAAGAGCGGCAAATAGACCCCCTGGACTACATTACCCCCCACCAGTACCGCAGCATGATGGGCAAGCCGGACATGATCCTGGAGCTGGCCCACCACATCCGCAACAAGCTGCTGGCCCAGGGCCACTCCGAGGTAGAGATTTATGCCCACTGCCTGCTGATCTATAACGGACGCCCCGCCCGCCCTTTTGTAGACAGCAACATAAACCTGGCTACGCAGCGCCGGCAGCTGGGCGCCTATGAGTGGGTTTTACCGCTGGAAGACTAATGCTGAGCCTGCTGATTATTCCGCTCTGCCTGGGGGGTGGGCTGCTGCTGCAGCGCCTGGCGCCCCCCGCCTGGCTGCCGCGCCTGCTTAGCCTGGCCGTAATCAATGTGGCCCTGCCGGCCCTGATCCTGGAAAAAATACCCATTCTGCAACTGCAGGAAGAGCACCTGCTGCCGGTGCTCATGCCCTGGCTGGTCTTTTCGGTAGGCTGGCTGGGGTTCAGCTATCTGGGTAGGCGGGCCGGCTGGGAGCGTACCACCAAGGGGGGGATTATCCTTACCTGCAGCCTGGGCAATACTTCTTTTGTGGGCATTCCGGTGATGCATGCGCTCTGGGGCGCCGCCGGGGTAGAGGTGGCCATTCTGGCCGATCAGCCCGGTTCATTTGCGGCACTCTCTACTGTGGGCATTGCAGCGGCCAGCTGGTATGCGGGCGGCCGGGTATCCGTAGGGGCTATTGCAGCCCGCATGGCTAAATTTCCGCCCTTTATTGCTTTTGTGCTGGCGGTAGTGCTAAATATGGCGGCCTGGGCGCCTCAGGGCCTGCTTTTACAGGGACTCCATTACGGGGGCTTGCTGGTAGTGCCCTTTTCGCTGCTGGCGGTAGGGTTGCAGGTGGAGCTTAGGGGGCTGTTTCGGCCCCGGCGGGAGATTCTGATGGGCCTGGGCTACAAATTGCTGCTGGCACCGCTGATGATCTTTGTGCTGTACATGCTGCTGCTGCAGCAACGGGGCCTGATGGCCATGGGCAGTGTACTGGAAGCCGCCATGGGGCCAATGGTAACGGCTACCCTTATTGCCGAGCGTTTTGGCCTTAATCCGCCCCTGGTGCGGCAGGTGCTGAGCCTGGGCATTCTGCTTTCATTTTTTACACTGGTTTTCTGGTACTGGCTGGTGCAGTCCATGGGCTGAGGGGTGCTACAGCTCCCGTTGCAAAACGCCCAGGCTTTGCAGTTGGCAGCTTGGCGAGGCCAGGCAGTTGGCAATCTGCAGCTGCACCCGGCTGGTATCCTGCCCTACCCGTATGGCCAGGCGGCAGCTGCCCTGGCTAAAGAAGTACTGGTCAATGTAGTACACCTCGCCGGTTTCGTCGGTATCGGCCTCGGGATCGTAGCTCAGGTAGGGGTTTACGGCATCGCCGCTTAGGGTATAGGTGCAGGCACCGTCTGCTTGCTGGTGCTCCAGCACAAAGCTAATGGCCGTATCATTCTGCCAGCGGAGCTGCAGCACCTGCCGGGCATGGCCGGCATCCAGGCTAAAGGTTTTGTAGTGCCTGGCCTGGACCTGTTGATCCCCTGCCCCGGAGCCACCTCCACAGCTCATACACAAGCCAAACAGCCACAGAATAAGGCTGTGGGCACACAGGCGCAGCATAAGGCGCCTACTCGGTAAAGTTGATCTCGGTATTATCACCTATGTTAAGCTGCTGGCTGAGGCCCAGTATGCGGGTATCATTGCCAATAATGGAATGGCTGAGCATAATGTTGCGCAGCTCGCTGAAGGAGCCCACAATGGTATCTTCCACAATGGAGTAGCTCACTATGGCATCGTCGCCAATGGCGGCATTGGGCCCGATGATGGAATGGGTGATCTTGCAGTTTTTGCCAATGCTCACCGGCGGAATAATAATGGTTGAGGGGTACTTATACTTCTGTGGCTGCTCCTTGTGCATGCGGGTAAGCAAAATGGCATTGGCATTGAGCAGGGAGGAGCGTTTGCCGCAATCAAACCAGCTATCTACCGGGGTTGTGCGCATCACATGGCCTTTCTCTACCATGTACATGAGCGCATCGGTAAGCTGGTACTCGCCCAGGGTTTTGATGTTATTGCCAAGGATATACTCCAGGCCTTCGGTAAGCAGGGCAGGATCGGCTATCTTATAAATGCCCACCAGCGCCAGGTTGCTCTTGGGAATCTGGGGCTTTTCTACCAGGCGGCGAATGTTGCCGGTATGGTCGAGCTCGGCTATGCCAAAGCGGCCGGGCTCACTTACCTTTTGTACGCCCAGCACAGAGTGGGGGCTTTCGGTAAGCACCTTCAGGTTAAGGTCCACAATGGTATCGCCCAGCACAATGAGCATTTCCTTTTCATTCCGGAAGGTATCGCGGGCCAGGTACAGCGCATGGCCAATGCCCTCGCGGGGGTCCTGCACAATAAAATCGATCTTCAGGTGGGTATCTTTGTAGCGGTTGGTGATAACCCGGCGGATTTTGGACCCCAGATAGCCTACCACAAACACCAGATCCTCCACCCCATGGTCAATAAGCATGTCCACAATATGCAGGAGAATGGCCTTGCCCGCTACGGGCACAAGCGCTTTGGGCTGAGTATGGGTATGCGGACGCAGGCGGGAACCAACACCGGCTACTGGAATGATCGCTTTCATAGGTATGCAATATATAAAAATTGAGGAGAATGGGCATGCCGGCCCACACTACCCGGGGCAATAGCTCCAGGCAGGGCTGGTGCCCATCCCCGGCCACCGGCCTGCGAATCCCGGACAGCTGCCTCCCTGAGGCTACCCAAGGGGCGCTTTACCGCTAGCCGCCTTCTGCTCAGGAAAGGGCGCGGGTTACTTTGGCCGCTACAATCCCTCCCAGCACGTAGTAGCCAATGGTGAGGATCTGGGCGGTGGTGGTGCGGTTGGTTGGCGCATCGCTCAGGCCCATTTTGTCGGGCAGAAAAATACCCCCTAAGCCGGCTGCCAGGCCCAGCAGCAGGCCCCGGCCCGTGCTGCGTCCGGCCAGGCTGTAATACGAGGCATTGGCCATTAGCTCACCCCCCATGGCAATGCCATACTGGGTATCCCGGTCGGGCAGGTCAGCATCGGATTTGATGAACAGCTTGCGCACGGCCTGTATGCCTAACAGCTGCAGCTGGGGGGCCTGTGGCACAAACTGGCGAACGGTTTCATTTACGGCGGTTACGGCGGCGGCGCCCGCCAGGCCACCTACAAAACTTGCAATTGAACTCATGAAAATGGGGATTTGGGTAAAAAAATCAAGGCATGCATGCACGCCTGCTGCTGCACTATACGGCTATTTATAGCAATAGTTTGAGGCTGCGAGTGTTTGGCTACAGGCCTAAAATAGTTTTAAAAAATTGGATCAGGGGCATTATCAACACTTCTCGCACAGCAGCAGACGGGCACTGCCATCGGCCAGGGTTGTGGCAAACAGGTAGTGGCTACCCCCTTCCTGCAGACCCAGTTTTTTGAGCAGCACCGCCGCTTGTTGCGGAAAATTGCGCACACTCAGGTGCACCCGCCCCCCGGGCAGCAGCCGGCCCAGCTCCTTTTATCGGCCCTGCTAATGGCCTGAAGCCGGAAGCTGCGGCCGGGAAAATGGGGGACCAGCTGATCTGCCGTATACAGGTGGCTGTGGGGATGTAGTTTTTTCAGCCCAAAGCGCTCGGCCGGCAACTTAAAGGCACCTGCCTTGCGCACCGCCGCGCCGGGATCATAGAGATACTGCCCGGGCAGAGCCGTAAGGGGGGCAGAACGCACTTCCTCCGAATACCGAAAGGAAAAAAGCGCTGCTTCGCCCTCGGCCGGCAGGTTTACGGCCGTAATCAGGGGGTCGGGTTCCTGTTCTCTTTCCAGCCGGAAGAGCAGCTCTTTTACCTCGCCCCGCAGGGCTACTACCTGTACCTCGGCAGCCTGCTGCTGCAGCTCGGCCAGGGCCCCTTTAATGTCCAGCATGGGCGAGGCTTTCACCCATACCTGCCGGGCCTTTTGCAGCAGCAGGGGCAGCAGCGCCACCACATTGGGCTGGCAATCCTGCAGGCGCACCACTTTGTTTTTGGCATCATCGCGCCGGTGGGGGTCCAGGTAAAGTACGGCAAAGGGGTTCTTCAGCTGCTGCAAAAAGGCCTCTGCGGTTAGGGAGTATACGCTGATGTTGCTGCTGCCCAGCTGCCCAAAATTGTAGGCCGCCAGCTGGCTTAGTTCCTGCTGCTGCTCTACATAGGCCACCTGCTCAAAGTGCTGGCTAAAGGCCCAGCTGTCCAGCCCCATGCCCCCGGTAAGGTCGGCCAGCTGATTTCCCTGCTCAGGACCCGCCTGCTGCCAGCGCTGGTACAGCAGCCGGGCTTTGTAGCGAGCGGTTTCTTCGGACGAGGCCTGCTCTACCGAGAGGGGCGGGGGCATAAGCACCCCCGGCTGTGCCCACCAGTGGGGCAATTTCTGGCGGGCCTTTTGCCGGGCCTGTATCTGCAGCACCGCTGCCCGCACGGGTATATGGGGGTACAGCCGGGCCTGCAGCATCAGCCGGGAGGGGTCGTCCCGTTCGTGCTCCCGTATCCAGTGCTGTACAAGGGGGTCTAAGAGGTGCTCCAGCGTAAAAAGGTGTTAGTGGTTTAGCTGCAAAGGTACAAATTAAAGAACGGGCATCAGTATACGGCTAAGTGGGTAAAAAGCTTTGTTTCTTCTGCCGTATGCACTATTTTGCAGGAGTAGATGCAAACGCCCCTTTTCCATACCTGTTTTGGCAGCTGTTGCTGCATGGCCTGCTGTAGCACAGCAGCCACAGAAGGGCGTATGGAGTGAACTGATCTGATTCCATACTTTTGATATACTCAAGCCCTTCGGACGCTCCCGCAGGGCTTTTTTAGTTGCCATGATGCTGACGAACACTCCTATGCCCCTTTGGTACCTGCACTGCGCCGGCTGTTGCAGCATGAGCTGTTGTGCCCTTTTGTCGGAGGAGCAGCGGATGTGCCGGCCTTAACAAAGTGCCAGTAAATCTGCAGACCAAGCCCTCCGAGCCTAGCCGCCCGGGGGGCTTTTTTGTTACTAGTTGTAAACCTGTTGTGCCATGACGGAAAAAGAATTTATACAGGAGCTTTTTCAGCGTAATTACCACGCCTTTAAGGGGTTTCCCAGCAAGAAAAAAGCAGAAGAATTTATCGATCGCCTCTTTCTGCTGCTGTTTGCTCCCTGCCATGGCCGCTTTCGGCAGGAGCAGGAGCTGGAAGCCGAATACCAGGACCTCAAAGATCTGGGAACCCAGCTGCTGCGGGGGGCCTACCAGCACGAGGAGCTGCGGCAGGAGCTGGTAGACCAGCTGTTTGCCGGACTGCCCCGCCTGTACCAGCGGCTGCTGCTGGATGCCCGGGCCATACTGGCCTCTGATCCGGCTGCCCGCTCATTGGAGGAGGTGCTGCTGGCCTATCCTGGCTTTTATGCCACGGCCATTTACCGGCTGTCGCATGCGCTCTGGCTGGAAGGGGTGCCCATTTTGCCTCGCCTGTTTTCAGAATATGCCCACCGGCTTACGGGCATCGATATTCACCCGGGCGCCACCATTGGGGATGCCTTTGCCATTGATCATGGCACCGGCATTGTCATTGGCGAAACGGCTGTGATTGGCAAAGGGGTAAAGATCTACCAGGGGGTAACGCTGGGCGCCCTGCAGGTAGACAAAGGCTATGCCGGCCAAAAGCGCCACCCTACCATTGAAGATGAGGTAGTCATTTACTCAGGGGCAACCATACTGGGGGGTACAACCACCATTGGCCGCAACAGCATCATTGGCGGTAATGTATGGCTTACCTCGGGCGTACCCCCTCATTCGGTGGTCTACCACAAAAGCGAAGTGAAAGTGCGGGACAACAACCCCTTTCCGGAGCCCATCAATTTTGTCATCTAACCTACTTTATACACCCTACACACATGAAAGCACAGAACATTTTAGGAACCATTGGCAATACGCCGCACGTACGCCTGAGCCGCCTGTTTGGGGGCGAGCATGAGATCTGGATCAAGCTGGAAAAAAATAATCCCGGCAACAGCATTAAAGACCGCATTGCCCTGGCTATGATTGAAGATGCCGAGCAAAGAGGCATACTGAAAGAAGGCAGCACCATCATAGAACCCACCTCCGGCAATACCGGCATTGGCCTGGCCATGGTGGCTGCCGTAAAGGGGTATAAGCTTCTCCTGGTAATGCCCGAATCCATGAGCCTGGAACGCCGGCGCCTGATGGCCGCCTACGGCGCCGAGTTTGTGCTCACCCCGCGGGAGGGGGGTATGAAGGCCGCCATTCAGAAGGCCGGCGAACTGGTAGAGAGCACCCCTGGCGCCTGGATGCCGCAGCAGTTTGATAACCGGGCCAACCTGGAGATTCACCGCAGCACTACTGCCCGGGAGGTATTGCAGGATTTTCCAGAAGGGGTTGATTACCTGATCACCGGCGTAGGCACCGGCGGGCACATTACCGCCCTGGCTGAGGTGCTAAAAGAAAAATTTCCGAACCTGAAGGTATTTGCTGTAGAGCCGGAGCTCTCCCCCGTGCTGAGTGGTGGCGCTCCCGGACCGCACCCCCTGCAGGGCATTGGCGCAGGCTTTGTGCCCTCTATCATGAATACCCGCTTGCTGGATGGGGTCATTCAGGTAGGCAAAGAGGCAGCCTTTGCGTATGCGCAGCGCCTGGCCCGGGAAGAGGGCATTCTGGCGGGCGTATCTACCGGAGCATCCCTGGCAGCCGTAGCCCAAAAGCTGGCCGACATCCCCAAAGGCTCCCGCATTCTTACCTTCAATTACGATACCGGCGAGCGCTACCTGTCGGTAGAAGGGCTTTACTGATCCCACCTACACGCATGTATGTAACAGGGGCACCCCTTAGCCGGAGTGCCCCTGTTTTGTATAAGGCTACAAAAGTAGCTTCTGTATGGCGGCTTCCTGTCCCGGATGGGGGTGGTGAAGCACTGCCGTTTCCAGCTGGTTCCACTGCAGGCAGAAGTGCCTCTTTAGCGCGCCCTGGGCCGTCGGGGACTGCTTGTCTGGGAGTCCATGCCAGCAAGCGCTGCATCGGCCGTAATAAACCCATGACCTGCCGCTTCGGGCGTTGCCATGGGGAGGGCTACGGCTTCCAGAATCCGCTCTGCCCGCTCGGCTGTCAGGGTTGGGTCCTTTTGGGCCATCAGGGCCACAATACCGGCCACATGCGGACTGGCCATAGAGGTACCGGAAAGATAATAATAGCTTAGGGTGCCGCTGTTAAGCTGGTACGGACCTACAATGTACTGGCCGGGAGCCGTTACATCCAGATCCTGACCGGATTTGGCCCGGCTGGAAAAAGTGGATATGAAAAAATCAGCTACATTGGTTGGGTCGGCCACGTTAAAGGAGTACCACCATGTAGGGGTCACAAAAGCACTGTTCAGGCTAGCACTGGCTACACTGATCACCGGCTCATAGGCGCCGGGATACCCCATTCCGGCAGTGCCCCTGTTGCCGGCCGATGCCACAATAATCACCCCCTGGCTAATGGCATAATCCATAGCAGCTTTTTCAATGGCATCCAGCACCGGGCCGCCCAGGCTCATGTTAATGACTACTGGAGAATCTTTGAGTACACCTGCTTTTAGCTCTGCCATATACATAATGCCTCTTGCCACTACAGAAGACCATCCGCTACCGTTCTGACCCAGCACTTTTACCGGAATGATGGTAGCCATGGGGGCTGCTCCATTAATGGAAGTACCTCCCAGATTATACCCGATGATGGTGCTGGTCACATGGGTGCCGTGCGAATCCTGGTCATGCTCCCATTTGTTGGGCTGGTCTGATACGGTTCCGCGTTCGCCGCCCCCGCCACCAAAGGATCTGGCATACTGTGTGGCAATCCGTTCCTGCGGGAAATACTGGCGCCAGGAATCGAGCAAACCCGTATCGAGCACCCCTATGAATACGCCGTTGCCATCCTGGGCTATGGTGCGCCCCTGTCCCAGATCGGTTACATTGATGGCATCCAAGTTCCAGGTGTTTAATCCGTTGCTAAAGTCTGCTACGGCCACTGCATCCAGGGGAGAGCCCTGGCGCGCGGCATCCGGGTTGGCAGCCTCTACAAAGGAAAGCTTCTGAATGGCCTGCAGGTTGCTGCTGCTGGCCCGCATGGTAAGGGCCCGGATCTGGGGCAATACATCCAATACGGTACCCAGGGCATTGAGCTCGGCAAGAGCAGCCTCGGTGATGGGTGCATTCAGCACTACGTTTATGCCAATCATGCCTGCTGCGGGCCTGTTGCTGGCAGCAATTTCTGCCGGACCGATCTCTTCTTCGGGGGCCTTTTCGCACGAAAGCACAAAGAAGGTGCAGCTGGTCAGTGCCAGCAGAAAAAAACGATTGATCAGGTGCCTACCTCCCGTAAGCCTCCTTGGCTGCACAAAGGAAACAGTTCTTTTCATAATGATGCGTTAAAAAATAAATGATAGGTAAACGAAATTGTGTATGCTAAAAAAATGCAATCACGTTGCAGGTATGGGCCTCAGAAAGGTAAAAAAGCAATAGAATCGTTTATAGGGGGTACAGAGCCGAACAGAATTCCCCGTATAGGGGTACAAAGAGCTGCGGTGTTTTCTTAAAAGAGCACAGGCGGATGCCTGGATAGGCCTGGTGAAAAAATCCAGGCAGTTGATGCAAATTGTTATTACTAATTCCCCCCTTATATTGGAGGCTGGCCAGCTGATACAGGGGTACTAGAATCTCCCTTACCCGGATCTATTATCCTGCTTAAATGCCCTGGGTGTCAGTGCATTAGCAATGGTAATATTTTTCTTGAAAAGATACAAAGACAGCTCTTTGTTATTTAGCCGCTATGATGAAAAAATATCCGGGGCTTTGCAAAAAACCATCCTGCAGCTGGTGAAAACCATAGCGGGCCTAGCAGATATCTACAAAAGAGGGATAAAAAAGAAAAAGCACCCGCCAACTATGGGTGCTTTATCAGGATCTACAGCGGCATGACCGTGCTACTTTAGATCGCTATCCTTGGTTTGTGCTTTTTGGGCATGCGCCTGCCAGGGAGCATCTGATAGCTTAGGTTCCTGGCCATAAGGGCGGGCTGGTTCCCGGTCAAACGTACCCATTCCATCAAGGGACTGGCCTTGGGTCCAGCGGCCCTGGGCCTGCGAATCTTCAGGATTAATGTTGGTTACAACAAATTTGTAGTTGAAGTCCTGGTTTTCCAGATCCCGGGGAAAAGTGTTGGGTATGGTATCACGCAAGGCACCAATCTCTTCCAGCACCGCCAGCCACTGTTGCTGGTGCATGGTATCGCGGGCAATCAGAAAGGAGAGCATGTCGCGCATGCCCGGATCATCAGTGAGCTCAAAAAGACGAATTGCCAGCAGACGGCCACCGCTTTCGGCCATTACATTGGAGCGCATATCTACGGCCAGGTTGCCAGAACTTACTACCCAGGAGCCGTTAAAGGGTACCCCATTACTATCTGCCGGCATAGCGCCCAGTCCGCCGGAGAGGTAGTGGCGGGGGTCCATACCGCCCAGGATCATCTGTACCAGGGGGTTCTTGCTTGCCACATCTTCCTGTATGGCCGGGGCGGCGCCTTCCAGGTTTAGGGCTACCGCCGTAGAGAGCATTTCAATGTGTGAGATCTCTTCGGTACCCGTTTCCAGCAGCATATCCCGGTACTTGGCCGGGCCGCGGCTGTTCCAGGCTTGGAACAGATACTGCATGCATACCCGTATCTCGCCCTCAATACCCCCAATGGCCTGCTGCAGCATTTTGGCAAATAGCGGATTGGGCTTATCTACCCGCACCTTGTACTGAAGTTTTTTATCGTGGTAAAACATAAAAAATGGTGGTTTAAAAAAGTGATTTATTAAAGAGGCAACAGCCTGGATATGGCATTGTTATTTAATTTTTTAAAATATTTTTAGCGCTTCAGGCTGGTATACTAACGGTTAATTTGCTTGTTGATGACACATATTTTTGTGCTAAAAAACAAAAAAGCCCTGCCGGCTTGGCAGGGCTTTCTTTTACCTTTTTTCTACGTTATGATACCAGGCTATGCTCCAGCATGTATTCGGCAATTTGCACGGCATTGGTGGCTGCCCCCTTGCGCAGGTTATCGGCCACTATCCACATGTTAAGGGTATTGGGCTGCGACTCGTCCCGGCGCAGGCGGCCTACAAATACCTCATCCCGACCCTGCGAAAGCATGGGCATGGGGTAAATGCGGTTGGCGGGATCATCCTGCAGCACAAGGCCCGGCGTATCGCTCAGGAGGCGGCGCACTTCCTCCAGCGTATAGTCTTCTTCAAACTCCACATTTACAGCCTCGGAATGGCCGCCCATCACCGGCACCCGCACGCAGGTGGCTGTAAGCTGAATACTCTCGTCGCCCATGATCTTTTTGGTTTCGTTCACCATTTTCATCTCTTCCTTGGTGTAGCCATTCTCCAGGAACACATCGATCTGGGGCAGCAGGTTTAAGTCAATGCGGTAGGGGTAGGGGCCTTTCACATTTTGCTCGCCGGTGCGCTCGGCCATCAGCTGGTCTACGGCCTCTTTGCCGGTGCCGGTTACCGACTGGTAGGTGCTTACCACAATGCGCCGGATGCGGTAGCGCTTGTGGAGCGGAGCCAGGGCCAGCACCATCTGAATGGTGGAGCAGTTGGGGTTGGCAATGATACGGTCATCGATGCGCAGCACACCGCCGTTTACCTCGGGCACCACCAGCTTGTGGCGGGGGCTCATGCGCCAGGCCGAGGAGTTATCGATCACAATAGTACCGGCCTCGGCAAAATGCGGGGCCCACTCCAGTGAGGTGTTGCCACCGGCAGAAAAAATGGCAATGTCGGGCTTTTTGGCAATAGCATCCTTCATGCTAATAATGGTGTAGTCCTTCCCCTTATAGCGAATGGTTTTGCCCACCGAGCGCTCGGAGGCTACGGGGTAAAGCTCATCGAATTCAAAGGAGCGTTCTTCCAATACTTTTAAAATTTCGCTACCCACCAGGCCGGTGGCGCCAACTACTGCCAGTTTCATTTGTTATGTAGGTTGTTAGTTTTCACCAAAGGTAAACTCTTTTTTATGAAACCACCATTGCCGCTGCAGTACACATTGCCCGCAAGGGCTGGAGAAAAAGGTGGAATCATGTGCAGCAGGTCATTTTTTAAGCGGATGCCCGGCCTTATCTGCCTGGTCCTTCACTGCCTGCTTCTGTTTAGTAAAGCGTATGGGCAGGAAAACAGTTTCCCCTATCGGCAAAGTTTTGAGGAAAGCTTTGCCACCGGCACGGCTACGCCTTTTCTTCCCGGTTGGTGGGGCAATGAGGTGGCCGCCAGCAGCCGTATTTTCCAGAGTCCCCTGGCCCGCAGCGGCAGCGCAGCCCTGGCGGCAGAGCCTACCAGCTCGTTTGTGGCCGATATCCGCCTGCAGCTGGACACCCGCTCCCTGCAGGGGGCTACCCTTAGCTTTTGGGCCCGCGGCGCCCGCAATGGCAGTGGCAGCCGCCCTTCTCAACTGCTGCTCAGCTACTCGGCCGATGGAGGCAGCACGTTTAGTACCCCTGAACTGGTAGCTGATTTTGCCAATGCCGATGGCAGCTATGCATATTTTAGCTACCCCCTTCCGCCCGAACTGATGCAGCTGCCCGATGCTGTGATCCGCTGGCAGGTGCGCCGAAGCGAGGAGGGCGCCGGCACTGCCGCCCGCATCCTGCTGGATGATGTACTGGTAGAGGCGGCTACCCCTCGCCTGCAGCTGCTGGCAGCCGAAGCCCGCAGTGCGCAGGAGCTGGTGCTGACATTTAATCTGCCGGTAGCCCCTGCCAGTGCAGGGCAGCCGGGTAATTATACGCTGAGTCCGGCAGTTCCCATCATTGCCGCCCAGCGCTCAACCAGCAACCCCCGGCAGGTGGTGCTGAGCACCGGCAGGCTGCAGGCCGGCACCTATAGCCTAACAGTTACCAATCTGCTGCCCGACCAGGGGGGCGAGCCCCTTGCCTCAGCTACAGTATCATTTGCCTATACCGCCGCGCCACAGTACCGGGATATCGTCATCAACGAGCTCTTTGCCGACCCCAACCCCAAAGGCAGCCTGCGCCCGCAGCCCGTGGTGCTGCCCACCGAGGCTACAGCCGAGTTTGTAGAACTGTTTAATGCTTCACAGGAAGCCCATAACCTGCAGCAGCTGCGCCTGAGCGGCGGCCGCCTGCCCGATTATGTACTGGAGCCCGGCGCCTATGTGCTGGCTGTACCGGCAGGCAAAGCTGCCCTCTTTGCGCAATGGGGTCCGGTGGTAGAGGTAGAGGCTGGCGCAGCCTGAGCAACAGTGGTGCCCGTCTGGACCTTACCCATAGCCCC